>WRCY01000047.1 GCA_009783695.1 Oscillospiraceae bacterium | reverse complement strand
TAGGCTTGATAAATCAAAGTTACTCGGTGCGCCGACAATCACCATATTGAGTTCAAGGGTTTTGACTTTATGAACAGGTATTGTCACCGTGAAGCTGGTATTGTCAAATATTACATCGGGATTTGCAATCAAAACGCCGTCATTGTTAAATAGCCGCACTTCCCCCGGAACCGAAAATGTAGAGTAGATTTCCTCACTGTGCGTAACGTGAATCTCCGCTCTCGCTATATTGTCGATTAATGATTTCTCGCCTCTTATTGTCACGTCTGACGGGCTGACCTCAAGCCCCGCTTCATCAATCTGCATGCCCTCGACTAAAAGATTCCTGATGAGAACTGTGTTAACAGCAACTTCAAGAGTAATAGACTCTATTCTTTCAACTTTTATTCTCGCTGTTTGACCCGGCTGACTGATTTCAAAATCAAAATCAGAATCGGACGTTACGATTATGTTTACTGTATGCTCGCCCTCTTCCGTAACACCGGAGAGATTAAGATGCGCTGAAAAATCATTGCTGCCGAGCCTGCTGATTTCACGGCGCTTGCCGCGTATTTGCACGTTGACTGTAAACTCGTAATCCTCCGCAAGCTGCAGATTATTCTCTGTCATGTAGGCAGGCGGGTTGATTATGACTGGGATATCACGGATTGTTTCGGTTACGTCGGGGAAAATCTGAATAGAAATAGCAAACCAAATCACAACGGATAAAATAACCGCAGTAACAATTGTTTTTATATTAGACTTTAACGATGATATAAAGTTCTTGAAAACCCTTTTCATAAAAATCTTCTTTGCCTTTCGATTTTTATATTGAAATTTAATAAGCTCGTTTAACGGATTTTGGTACTAAGCTAATTTACTCCCGCGCTTTCTTTCCCGCTTCTGTTTGGTCTTAGCGCTTCCGGTATCCGAGTTTGACAGCATTTCTCTGTTTAATATTTCGGCAAGCTTAAAACGGTCTAATCCTCTTCTGAGGCTGCCGTTTTCCGCAATCGAGATTATTCCCGTTTCTTCGGACACGACAATCACAATCGCGTCGCTTATTTCGCTCATGCCGATTGCGGCTCTGTGGCGTGTTCCGAGGTCTTTTGATATAAATTCTTCGTTCTGCGGCTTGGGCAGGAAGCAGCCGGCGGCAAGCACGACGCCCTCCCTTATAATCACAGCGCCGTCATGCAGCGGCGAGTTCGGGAAAAATATGTTTCCGAGCAGCTCGGCGGAAGCTGTGGCGTTGAGTACCGTTCCGGTATCCGCCTGCTCTCCGAGCTTTGTCTGGCGCTCCATGACGATAATAGCGCCTGTCGCCGAGCGCGAAAGCTTTTCACAGGCTCCCGCAATCTGTTCAACCGCAGCAGCCATATCAGTGCGCGGGTCGGCGGCGTTGAACGTCAGTGTCTGCACGACTTTTGCGCGCCCGAGCTTTTCAAAAACGCGCCGCAGCTCCGGCTGGAACATCACGATTACCGCCATAAGAGCGATGCTGAAAAATGTTTCGCTCAGGAATCCGAGTACCCGCAGGTTAAACTGGCTTACGATAAAGAAAATTAAAAAGATAGTAATAATCCCGCGCAGAAGCTGCTCGGCTCTGGTTTCGCGAATCAATTTCAATAATTTATAAGCAAGGTATGACATCAGAAGAATATCGAGAATATCGACAATCCCCATTGTTTTGATTATGCCTATTATGTTATCTAAAATATCATTTAAAAAAGCCATAATCCATACCTTTCGTTCTTAATTCAAGTTTCGGTAATCCGCAAGCATTTCATCAATCAGCAGCACGAGCCGCGAAGAAGGCCGTTCAAACGCCGCATTGTTTATAAAAATTATTCTGCCTTCCGTTACCGCGTCGAATTCATTAAAATATTCCGGCAGGTCGGCGGCTGCATAAATATCATTAAGCATAATTACATCGGGCTGATTTTCAAGCAGCAGCTCCGGGTTAAACTCGTAGTTTACACCAACGGCAATATTCTCGCCGAAGCAGGAAAACACCGAACTTTCAAGAGTGTCCGTTGTTGCGATTTTCATGCCGCCTGTTATATAAATAAACTTCCCGATGTTGACCACGCTTGTGTTGTCACAGGCGCGCGAAACAGCGGCAAAGGCGTTATCACCGGCTTCTGCCCCTGTGAATAACCCCTCAAACACAAGCCCGAGCGCGCGGTAGGTGTCGCGCAGGTCGTGCAAGCTTCCGCTTGACGGAATTAAAATAGTTTTTATTCCGAATTGTTCCATGCGAAACATATCCATTCCCGATATAGGCGTAGTTGTCAGCACTAAGGCAGGCGAAAGCGAAATTATTTTATCAATGTCGGGATTTGCCGCGCTCCCCGCTTCGGATACTTCCAGCATAACAGGGGGGAAATCGCAGTAACTGCTTCTGCCGATGAGCCTGTTTCCGTAGCCGAGCTCGTGAACAATTTCAGACAGCGACGGCGAAAGACTCACGACTCGCTGCGGACTGCTCTGTATTTCAACGTCGCCGATGAACAGCGGGAAAGGCGTGGGCTCCGGTATCGGCTCAAGGATTATATCCGGCTCAATAGCTTCGTTGTCGTCCTTATCGTCGCAGCCGGTTATAAGCAAGCTGATTAAAACTAATAACAGCAATAATATTTTAGTTATTTTCATATTCATTTCGTATCTTTTCAATAAGATTTAAAAAGTCCTCTTGTGTAGTAAGGCTCGCGCATTGGTTGCGGAAAAACGCCGCACCGCGCAGACCCCGTAAATATTTCGCTGCATGCGCACGCGCCTGCTTCATCGCTACTCGTTCGCCCTTATCACTGATTAAAAGCTCAATGTGCCTCATCATAACCTCAAGGCGTTTTTCAAGCGTAACATTCCCGTCACACATATTAAAAATCCACGGAGCGCCCCACGCCGCCCTGCCAATCATTACAAGGTCGCAGCCGGTCTGCTCGTACATCTGCCTGCATTTTTCAGCGCTCGTAACGTCGCCGTTGCCGATTACAGGGATTTTAACCGCCCTTTTTACTTCCGCGATTCTGCTCCAGTCGGCAGTGCCGCTGTAGAACTGCTCCCGGGTTCGCGCGTGTACTGTAATCGCGGCGGCTCCGTTTGCTTCGCAGATTTTTGCGGTTTCGACAGCGTTAATACTGCTTTCGTTCCAGCCCGTGCGAATCTTTACGGTCACAGGTATCGGCAAAACCCTGCATTTAGTTTCATTAAATTTGCCGGCGGCAGTTTTTTCTGCGGTTCTTACGACAGCCTGCACTATTTCACCAAGCAGCTTCGGCGTTTTTAAAAGTGCGCTTCCCGCACCGCCGCCTGTGATTTTCGGCATCGGGCAGCCGGAATTTATGTCAATTATATCCGGTTTATATTCTGCGGCGATTTCCGCCGCTCTTGCCATATAATCGGGTTTATTCCCGAAAATCTGCGCTGCGAAAGGCTTTTCATTCCCGCCGCAAGCGAGCAGCTTCGGAGTTTTCTTATCCCCGTAGACAAGCCCTGCGGAACTCGCCATCTCGCCGAAAACAAGTGCCGCGCCGAATTCACGGCATAAAACCCGCTGCGCATAGTCGCAAACGCCCGCCATCGGAGCGAGCACGGCAGTTTTCTCTATTCTCACGCCGCCGATATATACGTAATCCATTAGCTAATTATACTATAGTTTTAACGCGTTGTCAACATAAAAAAATGCGGCGCCGTTCATAAAACAGCGCCGCTCTGAAATTTTAGGTTATTTTAAGTCAGCGAAATACTTAATAGTCCTTACCATATTGCTGGTGTAGCTGTTTTCGTTATCGTACCACGAAACCACCTGCACCTGATAAAGGTCGTCAGCAACTTTGTTTACCATGGTTTGCGTAGCGTCGAAAATAGAGCCCGCAACAGAGCCTATGACGTCCGAGGAAACTATTTCGTCGGTGTTATACTCGAAAGCGTCGTTAGCCGCGGCTTTCATGGCTGCATTAATGCCGTCCTTGGTTACGTCGGTGCCTTTTACGACAGCGACAAGAATAGTTGAAGAACCGGTGATTACGGGCACACGCTGAGCCGAGCCGATGAGCTTGCCGTTAAGCTCGGGAACTACGAGGCCGATTGCCTTTGCTGCGCCCGTTGAGTTAGGAACAATGTTAGCGGCGGCGGCGCGCGCACGGCGTAAATCGCCTTTCGCGTGAGGACCGTCGAGGGTCATCTGGTCGCCAGTATACGCGTGAATCGTAGACATAATGCCGCTTTGAATCGGAGCGTAGTCATTAAGCGCCTTCGCCATTGGCGCAAGACAGTTAGTGGTGCAGCTTGCTGCGGAAATGATGGTATCGCTTGCTTTGAGTATATTTTCATTCACACCGAATACTACGGTCGGGAGGTCGTCGCCCGCCGGAGCCGAGATTATAACTTTTTTCGCACCTGCGTCAATGTGCGCCTGCGACTTAGCTTTTGTTACATAGAAGCCTGTGCACTCAAGCACCATGTCAATATCAAGCGCTTTCCACGGCAGGTCGGCCGCGTTTCGCTCCGCATAAATCTTCATTGTTACGCCGTCAACAGTAATCGAATCGTCGCCCGCCTCGACTTTAAAGCCTTTGTAAGGGCCCTGTGCGGAGTCATACTTTAAGAGATGCGCGAGCATCTTCGGGGAAGTGAGGTCGTTGATTGCAACGATTTCGTAACCCGGAGCCTTGAACATTTGTCTGAACGCAAGCCTGCCTATGCGCCCGAAGCCGTTGATTGCCACTTTTACTGCCATTTTTACTTTTCCTTTCTGACTCGTTTGAGTCGGGGAGTTTGCTTTCCTCTTGATGTCGTTTTGATTTTCAAGCGGGAATGTTCTCCTGTTTTTTTATTTACCTTATAATCATATCATAAATTTGACAGCAAGTCAATAAGTGTGGTATTATAAATTTATGACTTTATACTTAACCGATTTAGACGGCACACTACTTAATTATGCCGCAAAATTAAAACCCCGCGCCATTGAAATGCTTAACCGCATGATAAAAAACGGCGTGCTTTTTTCGTATGCAACAGCGCGGCGATTCCAGACAGCCGGGAAAATCATGCAGGATGTATCAATGAATATACCGGTTATTAATATGAACGGCGTGATTCTTACAGACCCCGTGACCGGTAAAAAAATCTCAACTGAAACAATCCATAAGCGCAGTATTGAGGCTGCGAAAGAGTTTATAATTGCAAATAATGAAACACCGATTGTATACGCTCATGTGAAAGGTGTTGAACGTGTCAGCTTCCTGAAAGAAAGTCATAAAGCCGTTCACAGCTTCAACGACACCCGCAAAGACGACCCTTTCCGGCACGCCTGCGACAGTTACGACGAGCTCTTTGAGGGTGAAATCTGCTATATAACATTTTTAAATCCCAAAAGTAAAATAGCCTCACTTGACGCGGTTTTTAACTGTAAAAACGGCTTCTCAGCCGTCACATACATGGATACCTACGCGAAAAATCTTCGCTTTTATGAGGCGTGGAGCGCGGGCGTTTCCAAGGCTACTGCGGCTTTAAAATTGAAAGAACTCGTCGGTGCAGATAAAATTATAGCTTTCGGCGATAATTTCAATGATATCCCGATGTTCGGGGTTGCTGATGAATGTTATGCCGTACAAAATGCTGTAAATGAATTAAAGACGATAGCGACAGGGATTATCGGTAGCAATGAATCTATGGGCGTGCTTGTTTTCATAGAACGGGATACCGTGAAAATTTGGGATTACACACCGCCCCCGAGCAAACCCGATGCTGTGCGGTTTGCATCAGCTGTTGCAGATGCGCGTAATACGCGCCTCCACAGCAAAATAAATGATGTCGGCACACTGAATGAAAAATTAATTCATGCCTCTTTAAAGCACTATTTTTCAACAAACCCTGACCGTGAGGCTAAAATCGGCGGGTATTATGCTGACGCAGCGGGTGAGAACGGGATTTACGAAATTCAAACTGCGGGCTGGGACAAACTCAAAAATAAGCTCAGCGTATTTTTGGAGGCAAGCCACGTAACCGTTGTTTATCCTTATGAGCAACGCGTTCATAACATTTTCACAAATGAAATCACAGGCGAGCTTATAAAAAAATCAACTGTTCGCAATAATAAAAACATGACTTCATTTTTTCTTGAATTATATCGAATCAAAGGCTTTTTAACGCATCCCAATCTCTCGGTCTGCATTGCCGGTCTTGAGGTTGAAAAGATAAATAAAAAACATAAAAATCCGCTCGCACTGCTGTCTGAAGTGTATTTAAACAGCGCTGAGGATTACCGCCGTTTACTGCCGGAAGGATTGCCGGACAAATTCACTCGTCGTGAGTTTATTAAACTATCAAAAATATGCACTGACTCGATTTTACTGGGAATTTTAGAATGGATGTCAATTGTTCACAAGGTTGATAAAATAGGAAAAGAGTTTATTTATTCAGTTTCTGCACAATAAGCCGCGCACATTTATCCACATCTCCGCAGCCCATAGTTATTATTAAATCTCCGCTTTCGGCGTTTCTCGCTACATACTTGGCTATCCCCTCGAAGTCCTGTATCACGACCGAATCGGCGATTCTCGCCGCTATATCTTCTGATTTAATATCACCGGAGTCAGCTTCGCGGCCGCCCATGATTTCGCTTAGCACCACTTTATCTGCAATAGCAAGCGCAGCGGCGAAGTCGCCCTGCAGCGCTTTAGTACGTGAATACGTGAACGGCTGATGCACCGCCCAAACCCGCTTGTATCCCATGTTTTTAGCAGTCTTGAGTGTAGCTTCAACTTCAGCGGGATGGTGCGCATAATCATCTACAACAGTTATTTGATTCGCAGGTTCTGCGTGCCGGGGCTCTTGGTAAATCCGCTCGAACCGCCGCCCCGCACCCGTGAAGCTGCGCAGCCCCTCTTTAGCCGCACCGAAACTTACGCCAAGGTGCAGCCCGGCAGCGCACGCCGCGACTGCGTTTAATACGTTATGCTCGCCGGGCACGCTGATTATGATTTCGCCGAGCGAGCCGCCGTCACGGAGCAACTCAAACGAACTCTCAAAGTCCGAGAGTTTTTTTATGTTTTCCGGGTAATAATCATTCGTTTCAGAGAACCCGAAGGTTATGGTTTTTTTGCGATAATCGCTGTTCATAACTGCGACTTTTGTATTTAAGCAATCGCCGTTCATAATTATTAAATCAGAAGTCAGATTGCAGAAATCCGAGTACGCTTTGCGAAGATTATCCATGTTTTTGAAAAAGTCCATATGGTCTTCGTCGATATTAAGTATTACAGCAATATCGGGCGCAAGCTTGAGGAAATTGTTGTTAAATTCGCAGGCCTCAACTGCCATAATTCCGCTGCTGCCGATTCGCGCGCTGCCGTCAAGAATTTTAAGTTTTCCTCCCACAAACGCGGAAATATCCAAGCTTGCCGCCATTAAAATATGCACCAGCATTGAAGTTACGGTTGTTTTACCGTGCGTACCGACGACGCAGACGGCCTTATCGTGCTGACTTGTGAAGAGCCCGAGCAGTTCAGCTCGGTCGCGGGTCATAATCCCGTTTTCACGCGCGGTTTTAAATTCGGGATTCTCGCCCGAAATCGCCGACGAATATATAACCAAATCAGAATCGCCGAGGTTCGCGGCGTTATGCCCCGCAAAAACTTTTATGCCCATTTTACGCACTGCATCGAGCGTGACGGTTTCATTGTTGTCGGAGCCGGTAATTTTATAACCCTGCGCATGCAGAATCTGTGCCAGCGGATACATTCCGCTGCCGCCGATTCCTATAAAATGAATCTGCTTTTTACCTTTGAGAAAATCTGTCATAATTGCCTCTGTTTATATTTTTTCTTTATACTAATATCCGATAAAAACAATCACAAGATTTGCAAGGATTTTTATGTGTCAAGCGAGGAAAAAAACACAGGAATAATTTGTTTATTCCGAGCATTTTTGACGAAGCATGGCAGTAAAAAGAATGCAAAGCTGTCAATGTTTTAATTGGATTTTAGTATTAGATGTATTAAACCGTCGCTATGTTCAACTTTGATAAACATAGCGTTTACTTTTTTCTCAAGTTTAAAATACTTGCAAAGTGCAGAATATCAAATGTTTCGGGTAAATTATTAACGTACTCAATATGCTCTTTTTCCCACGCCGCGATTTCTTGCGCAGACAGCGATGACGCGCCGATTCCTCGGCAGGCTTTCATGCGTCCGTGCCAGGTTTCGCGTGTAAAAGTGACAGGTAAATCGTAGGTAATTGCATTTTCCGGTGTGAATAATTCCTTTGACCATTCCTGTTCGCCCATCACATACCTTTGCATGCTGTGCGCGGACCAGTGCGGATTATACTTTAAAACGAGCTCCTCGCTGCGCTTGGCGATTTCGCTTTCAAAAGGCAGCCAAGCCATAAAAAGTACGCAAAAATGCCCGCCGTTCTTTAACATTTTATGGATTTTCGGCAGCGCAACCGCCTTGTCAAAATACATGAAGCACTGGCATGCGGTTATAACATCAAAGCTGTTATCAGGGAAGTCTGCCGTTTCCGCCGAAGCCACGACGTATTCAATGTCCAGACCCGCCTCTGCGGAAAGCCGCCGCGCCTGGTCAATCTGATTTTCTGATATGTCCGCGCCGATGAACTCTGCGCCGTATTTATTCATATTTCTCGGCAGCACGCCTGTTCCCGTGCCTAAGTCAAGCACTTTCTGACCTTTAACGCAAAGCCCGAGCTTAATTATTCTTTCATAAAATTCATCGGGATAAATATCCCTGAACTTCGCGTAATCCTCCGATATACGCCCCCAATCGAACGCTTTTCCCCGGTCGATATTTTCATTAATAATCATTTTTTTATTAAATCCTTTCTTCAAGAATGAGAAATAAAAAAGTTTCGCTTTCCCGATTCGTCACCGTTTATTTTCAAACTTTTTCCTCACGTAATTAATATGAATATTTTAAGATTCTATGTTTACACTAAATCTATATTAACACAGAAAGGTGTAAGACAAGTGTAAATTATGGAAATAAATGATATTCGGATTCGGAAAGTTTTACAGGACGGACGGCTTCGCGCTGTTGTTTCTCTGACTATAGATAATGCAGTTGCGGTACATGATATAAAACTCGTACAAGGCGATGACCGCATGTTTGTTGCGATGCCGAGCCGGCGTGACGAGGCGGGAATGTTCCGGGATATAATCCACCCGATTAACCCCGAGGCGAGAAGCAAGCTCGAAGCAAGCATACTCGGCGCTTATGACGATTATATGAATACCGAGCAGCAGCTCAGGCAATAAGCGGCGAACCTGCGCGGACAATACCGCCGCTTTACGGCGCACAAATATTCGGAACGGTTTTATACCGTTCCTTATTTATTATTGTCCAGAATCCACGCTTTAAGCAGCGCTACCTGCGTTTTCCCGTCGGTGATTTCGCCGCCGAGCGCCATGTTTACGGCTTTTTCAAACGGAATTTCCACCACCTCAAGGAACTCATCTTCGTCCAGCTTCTGCCCGATTTTACGTAAATCCCGCGCTAAATATATATGTATAACCTCGCCGACATACGCGGGCGTCGGCAGCATTTTCCCGAAATACTCGAAGCTTCCCGCTTCGTAGCCGGTTTCCTCCGCAAGCTCTCGAATCCCGCACTCGCGCGGGTCTTCGCCGATTTCAAGCTTGCCCGCAGGGACTTCAAGCTGCACGATTTTATGGGCATAACGGAACTGCCGTACGAGCACCACGTTATTCTCGTCCGTAACCGCAAGCACGCAGACGCCGCCCGGGTGTTTTACAACCTCGCGGGTGGTTATTTTGCCGTTTTCAAGCTCAACCTCGTCGCGCACCAAATGCACAACGCGCCCCTCGAATATAGTTTCGCTGGACAGGGTTTTCTCTGTGAGTTTCATGATTAGTAAATCTCTTTCGCGTTTTTTGGTAATGCTTTTATATGCTTTAGATGCGCCGAGACGCGTCTGTCGTCCTCGTGCAAATATGTGAAGCCGAAATGCACGCCGACGCCGAGTGCCGCCGCTCTGAACAAGTCGCCCGCTTTAAACAAAGCTTTCCATACAGCGTCATACTCCGCGCCCGAGAATGACGCCTTGTACATATCATATTGCTTCTGGGAAAGATAGTTTTTATAATACTTTCCGCTTTTTCCCGGCGACACCGCGAAATTGTTTTTCATTCCGATATACCAGTCAATCATTGAGTGCAGTTCTCTTCTGACGTTTTCATTATACATATCCATAGCATACGGCAGTTCGTCGCGCCATATGCCTTTCGCCATGTTCATGCAGCACCACCAGAAGTCGTTGCAGCATGAGAAATAATCGTTCTCAGTCGGCGGTATTACGTGATATGCCTTGTCGCTCTCCTGCGAGGGCGGCAAGCTGTTGTCCTTATCAAGCAAAACCGTCACAGGCTCATCGCCTGTGCTGCGCAAATGAGCTTCAAGCGTATTGAAGCATAAATCAATCCTGTTTCCGTCGGCAAACTGCATTAAATACACAAAATGACCGCCGCCGGAAGAACCGCGCATGTTCTCCGGCATTTGCAGCATTAAAAGCTCTCCGAATCGCGCAATATACTCGGTGTTGTTATAAAAAGGCGTAACGTCTTCCACGATATAACCAATGTCGTAATCTTGAAAAATGTCTTTAGGTACATTCGGGTTCGCACGGGAACCCGCCATTATAACAGCTCGTATGCGCGCGTCTTCTTTAGCCGTATTGATAATTAAATCAAGCATTTCTTTTTCTGTTCTCATATTTTCATTATGTCCTTACTGCACTAACGAGGAATTAAAAGTTTCGTTTTCCCCGGTTTATTCCTGTTTATTTTAACCTTATTTTCATCATGTCCTTACTTCACTAACAAGGAATTAAAGTTTCGTTTTCCCCGGTTTGTTCCTGTTTATTTTAACCTTTTACATCTTCTCCGGCGCTTCTACTTTCAGCATATCAAGTGCGTTTTTAAGCGTAATTTTAACCGCGTGACAAAGCGTCAGACGGGACTGCAGCACGTTTTCCTCCTCGCCTTTTATCCTGCACGTTTCGTAAAACTTATTAAATGTTTGTGCGAGTTCCAAAACATATCTTGTGATTCGTGCGGGATTCAGCTCCTGTGCGGATTTTTCCGTTTCGGACGGCAGCTCTGCGGCTTTTTTAATAAGCTCAAACTCTGCACTTTCGGTGAAAATCAAACTTTCGGGGAAAGTGCAGGTTATCCCCTCATCGCCAAGCCTGCGGATTATACTGCAAATCCGCGCATGAGCGTACTGTACATAATAGACAGGGTTCTTGTTGCTTTCCTCAATTGCGAGGTCAAGGTCGAAGTCTATATGCGTGTTCGCGTCGCGGAAGTTGAAGAAGAACCGCGCCGCGTCAAGCGGAACCTCGTCAAGCAGAGTCGTGAGCGTGATTGCCTTGCCCGAGCGTTTCGAGAGTTTGACCGCTTCCCCGCCCCGAAGCAGGCGCACCATCTGCATTATAATTACTTTTAAGCGTGACGTATCTATTCCCAGCGCCGACAAAGCCGCATTCATTCGCGGAATATAACCATGATGGTCGGCGCCGAGAATGTCAATCGCGATGTCAAAGCCGCGTTCCTCAAGCTTATTATAATGATAGGCAATGTCCGGTACGAGATAAGTCGGCACGCCGTTACTCCGCACAAGCACGCGGTCTTTTTCATCGCCGAACTCCGTAGATTTCAGCCAAACCGCGCCGTCCAGCTCATAGGTATGCCCTTTTTCTTTAAGCAGTTCTACAATTTTCATAGGCGCGTCACTATCATGCAGAGCGCTTTCCCTAAACCAGGTGTTATACTTGATTCTGTATTTTCCAAGGTCGGCTTCGAGCGCTGCAATATTAAGCGGCAGTGCGTAATTTGCAAGCGTTTCCCTGCGCTCTTCCTCGGAAACGGCAAGCAGCTTATCACCGTGAACTGCGATATAATTCTTCGCGTGCTCTGTAATATCATCGCCGTGATAGCTGTCTTCCGGCATTTCAAGTTCTTCGCCGAGCTGCTGACGATAACGTATGTCAAGGCTCAAGCCTAACTTCGTAACTTGATTGCCTGCATCGTTTACGTAAAACTCACGCTCCACGTAATACCCCGCCCGCTCCATTACAGACGCAAGGCAATCGCCGAGCGCCCCGCCGCGTGCGTTGCCGATGTGCATGGGGCCTGTGGGGTTTGCTGAAACGAATTCAATCAGCACACGCCTGCCCGCGCCGCAGTCGGACCTGCCGAAGTTTTCTTTCTGCGCAATAACCTGCCTAATAGCCTCCGAATACCAGCCCGGAGCGAGAAAAAAATTAATAAATCCGGGACCGGCTGTTTCAACTCTGCCGAAAAACTCATTACTTTTCAATTCTTGAATTATCATAGAGGATAATTCTTTTGGATTCTTTTTTGAAATTTTTGAATGAATTAATGCAAAATTAGTAGATAAATCACCATTGGAAGAATCGGCAGGTATCTCAACGTTAGGTGTGAAATGCTCAGATAAAGTATCTCCTCCCATCGCATCTAATTGAATTCTCCCGTCATCTGCGAGCTTAAAATAAGCTTCACGCACTACTTCCTTAACTTTCTCTTTTGCGTATTCTATCATGTTCTGCATGGATTTAATTCCGCTCCTTAACATTAATGTGCATTTCCGTTTCGGACATATAGCTTGAATTTATATCAATTGTGTACTTCAGGTACAGGCTTCCGCCGCTGTCGCTGAGCTCTGAGCGGATTTCATCAGCGGACACACCCACCATAAAGTCACCGAACGGCGTGCCGTAGTGGCAGTGATGCTTCTTCCCTTTTTCAATTACAAGATTGCTGATTGCATCGCCCGAGCGGTACAGCGTCACCATGTCGTTCCCCGCGACATCGAGCGTGACAGTGCTGCCCTCGTAACCGATGGCTTCGCTTTCCTCGTAGATGATTTTATACTTATCCTTGTTTTTGCCGCGTCCCCGCTTTAGCCTGCCGTAGGTGAAAAGCTCGGTTACGTCCTGCTCATCATCGGCAAACTGCGTGCTTTTTATGTCTATGCAAACATCTTTCTCCATTTTTAATAAGTCCTTTCTTCACTAATGAGGATTAAAAGTTTCGTTTTCCCCGATTTAGTTGTTTTTGTTTACAAGTTTTTAATTTCTTTCTTCACTATCGGGATTAACAAGCTTCATTTTCCCCGATTTAGTTGATTTTATTTACAATTTTTTAGTTTCTTTCTTTGATAGGATGGCGGATAACTGTTTTAAGTTTTTCGGATTCGGTTTTGCGCGGGTCATTTAAATAGATTTCATGGTGCTTTCTTTTTTCGGAAATATCGGTTTCATATCCCGATTCTTTGATAAACCTTTCTAAAACCCCGATAGTTGCAGGCTCATTGTCATAGCTGCCTGTATGCATGATTTGTGCGCACAGCCCCTCGGTAAACGTAACAAGCCGCACAGGCGACAAATCAAGCCCGGGTTTCTTCTTGCCTATACTCTGCTTTGCCGACTCAAAAACATCCTGCGTCACAAATTCCGGCTGCCTGAGCATAGAAGTCCAGTGCAGCTTATCCTTATTAATAACATTTGCTGCATCGAAACATCCGTCTTCGCCCCACCAAAACCCCTCAAGCGGAGGAACAACGTAATCGAAATAACCTTCGGGCTGCACTGCGCTTTTTTTGCTCATTTTTATAGTATATGAAAATCCGTAGAGTATTTCCAATGCGTTTTTATACTGCTCGCTTGTATTTGGATTTCCTTTGCCGTCCACCATGATGAAAACCATTTCGGGGACATCAATCACACCCGGCTTTTCTTTCGGTAAATATAAATCTTTGTATTCTTTTTTAAAATCAAAAGTCCCTGCCATTTTTCAACATCTCCTTCCTATACCAACGAGGAATGAAAAG
>WRCY01000046.1 GCA_009783695.1 Oscillospiraceae bacterium | reverse complement strand
TCCGGAAACTTTTCCACAAACTCGCCCGTCACGAAGAACGTCGCATAAACACCGTGCTCCTCAAGAATCGCGAGCAGCTCGTCGGTGTTGGAGTTCCCCCACGCACAGTCAAAAGTCAGCGAAATCTTGTTGTCCGGCCGGTCTACAGAGTAGATTGGGAGCAGGGTTTCTGCCGCCCCGGTGTTGATTGAGGTGAACACCGCCGCAACCCCGACGGCAATTCCGATAAAAACCGCCAGGATAATCAGCGTTGCCCGCAGCGCGCGCTTTTTCGATAAAGTTAAAACAAACATATAATCCCCTCCGAAACTATGGACAGTCGGCTGCACTGACACGCAGTCCCGTCCGTAATTGATGAATTATATGCTTGTTTTGCTTGTATTATGACGAAAGATACAATTACTATGTATCATCTTCATCCATGTGATTCGGAAAAAGGATTTTTATGTAATTGCGCTTACCATGAATTATTCTCTTGATTTCAACAAAGCTGTTGTTATTCTCATAAAAAATAAGATAGTTCCCGCTGATAATAAAACGAACAGGCGTATCAATATTATATTTTGCTCGTAAAGATACGCCGATATACGGCGAAGCAGGAAGCTGTAAGTAGGCTGTGATAATTTTCTTAACCATGCGCTTTGCGGCAGCAGGATTGCCGTATTCGTCTGTAATATACGCTTTAATATCACTTAAATCGTTTAAAGCGGCAGGAGCTACTCTTAGTTTCATCATGCAAGACCTAACTCTCTTTCAACTTCTTCCTGCGTAAGCCAGCCGTGCGCTTTTACGGATTCATCAGCTTTCATCAGTTCACAAAGCAATTGAAGTTCCGCTTGCTGCCGCTCATATTCACGCATTTCAATAATAACATAACGGCCCCTGCCGTTCTCGGTGAGAAAAACAGGCTCGCCCACGGCAATATCGCGCAAAACATCGTTATAATTTTGTAAATCAGTTACAGGCTTGATAATAGGCATATCATTTGCTCCTTTATATTTTAGTTTACCCCAGCATCGAATTAATAACCCCGCTCATTTCTTCCTCGCCGAGATTATCCGCAATCACCGCCGTGTTCGCCATCTCGATTGTTTCATTTAACGCTTTTAATATTTCCGGAGCCGCTATAACCAAAAGCGGTATGCTTTTCGTCGCGGAGCTGCGGCGCAAGTCCGCGTAAAAATTAAACAGCAGGTTTAAATCCGCCCCCGTGTGATAAATGACAAGGTCGTTTGTTTTACTTTGCAGGATATTAACGGCGTTATCGGGAGAATTCGTCGCGCTGACCTTAAACTCGAAGCCGAAAACCCGCCTCAGCTTATTTATTTCCTTTATGTTCTCGCCGACAATTAATACATTTTTCATAAATATTTTATTAAGTCCTTTCTCCACAAAACAGAAATGAAAACAACGTTTTCCCCGGTTTAGCTTCATTTGTTTTCAAACTTTCTTTAAGCCCTTTCTCCACAAAACAGGAATGAAAACAACGTTTTCCCCGGTTTAGTTTTATCTATCAGATATTTCGTTAAGTCCTTTCTCCACAAAACAAAAATGAAAACAACGTTTTCCCCGGTTTAGCTTCATTTGTTTTCAAACTTTCTTCTCCAAAAACACCAGGCTCAGCTTATCGGAAATCCTCTGTTCCTTGAACCGAACATACCCGAGGTGCTCGTAAAGCCCGATTGTCCTTAAGCTCTTATAACCCGTAAATATTTCAAACCTCATTCCGGGGTATTCCCGCTCTATCGCCCCTACTAATTTTGTTCCGATTCCCCTGCTCTGCATTTCCGGCCGGACAATCAGCTTGCCGATATGGGCGGTATTGCCCTCGCTGTAGGCGCGAACCGAGCCGATGACTCTACCGCCTTCATCCGCCGCTTTCAAAAACAAACCTTTCTCGTATTCCCGCTCAATATCTTCAAGGGTTTGCGTCAGCGGCTGGATTGAGAAGTCGTCGTGCAGCTTCGCCTCGCTTTGGTATGCAAGGTGCTGCAATTCAAAAATCTGTTTTAAATCCGCTTTTTCGGCTCTTTTTATCACCATTGTAATCACCATCTGTAAAACTTCGCCATGTTCTTCCCGTGCTTGCGCGCTTCGCCGAGCCCCCGGTCGCAGGCGAGGTATAAATCCTCGTAATTTTTTCCGTGCCGCTCGGAAACGGCAAGCCCGATGGAAACATAAATCTTCTCGTCCTTTATGCGTTCCAGAATTTTTTCAATCAGCCGCGCGGCGTAGCTCTCGATTTTCTCCCTGTCGCGCAGGTCGGGGACAAACAGCACAAATCCGCCGCCTTTCATCACCGCGAGAACCGCCTTGTCGTCGGTTTCCTCTTGAATAATGTTGCGGCAGGTAATAAGCGCCTTGCCGCTTATATTGGTACAGGCGAAGCTGTAATGGTCGAGGTCAATGAGCATAAGCGTGCCTTTTTTGCCGCTGTCGAGCAGCTCCGCTATCGTAAGCTCACCCATATGCTTCTTGGGCAGACCGGTAATAATGTCGGGATGCTCGCGCGGATGCGAGAACTTTAGCAGCGTTTCCTCAATTTTCGCGCTGAACACTACAGGGTCGAACGGCAGCTTAATTACCTCGGAAACTTTATGTTTCTGCGCCTTTGATATAATATCGGGCGTGACGGCGGGCGCGGCAAGGATAACCGGAACTTCGGCAAAGCGCGAACCGGGAGCACGGAGCTCCCCGAGAAACTTAAAGCTGCTCTGCGGTTTTATTCCCGCCCTGAACGAGGGCGTCAGGATTATAAGGTTTATCTTTTTCGCGGAAAGAACAGCGTGCGCATCGCTCTCGGTTTCAGCGGAAAAAACCGTATGCCGCCCTCTGAACACCGCTTCAGCTACGTAATGAAAGTTTTTCAAGTCGCTGACCGTTAAAATATTTTTCCTCATATTTTCATTAAGTCCTTTCTTCACCAACGAAGAATGAAAAGTTTCGTTTTCCCAATTCAGTTATATTTATTTTCAAACTTATTTTCATTAAGTCCTTTCTTCACCAATGAAGAATGAAAAGTTTCGTTTTCCCCGGTTCAGTGCCGGTTGTTTTCAGATTTAATTCCCTGTTCGCCGCATATCACATTAAGTATACCATAAAAATTTTTAAATTGCAATAATTGACACTGATAACATTTTATTGTATAATAGAAGTGTTGTGAAAAATAAAACAAAGAAAGGAAATAAAGTATGCGAGTTTACAATTTCAGCGCGGGTCCGGCGGTTCTGCCGGAGGAGGTCTTAAAGAAAGCCGCTTCGGAGCTGTGTGAACACGGCGGTTCGGGGCAGTCGGTCATGGAGATGTCGCACCGTTCCAAGGAGTATGAAGTGATTCATAACGAGTGCATCGCTTTACTGCGTGAAGTTTTGGCGGTCCCCGACAATTACAAGGTCCTGTTCATACAGGGCGGCGCGCATATGCAGTTCGATATGATACCGCTCAATCTCATGCAGAAAGGCAAAGCCGACTTCGCGGTCACGGGGCAGTGGGCGGGCAAGGCTTACAGCGAGGCGGCAAATTACGGCACGGCAAACCTGATTGCCTCATCTAAAGACAAGACGTTTTCCTATATCCCCGAGCTTGACAAGTCCAAGTTCAGCCCCGATGCCGACTATTTCCATATCTGCGAGAACAACACGATTTTCGGCACAAAGTTCAGGAAACTGCCGGAAACGGGCGATGTACCGCTCGTGTCAGATATGTCGAGCTGCATTTTGTCGGAGCCTGTCGACGTGTCGAAGTACGGCTTGATTTACGCCTGCGCCCAGAAGAACATGGGCCCCTCAGGCGTGACGGTCGTGATTATCCGCGAGGATTTAATCCGCGACCTCGCCGATGTAAAGCCCCACGTCCCCGTTATGCTCCGGTATAAAACCTATGTTGACAACAACTCGCTCTACAATACCCCGCCGACCTACACGATTTATATGTGCAAGTTAGTGCTGGAGTGGATTAAGGAAAAGGGCGGGCTCGCCGCCATGAAAGCGCATAACGAGAAAAAAGCGGCGGTTCTTTACGATGTGATTGACAGTTCACAAATGTTCAGCAACCCGGTGGTGAAGACAGACCGCTCAATGATGAACGTGACGTTTGTTACCGGCAATGAGGAGCTCGACAAGAAGTTCATCAAGGAAGCAAAGGAAGCAGGTTTCGTGAATCTCGGCGGACACCGCTCGGTGGGCGGAATGAGAGCTTCAATTTACAACGCAATGCCGCTTGAGGGCGTGCAGGCGCTGGCACAGTTTATAAAAAAATTTGAAAGTGAGAATTAACATGAAAAAGATTCTGGCGATTTTACTGACAATGATAATGGTGGTCGGATTCACTGCCTGCGGCAGCGAGGAGGAGGCTCCCGCCCGTGAAAGGCCCTCTGCAGGTGAAAGACCCTCCGCAGGCGAATCGGACGCTCCCATTGTCCCCACACCCGTAACCCCCGACATGCTCGACACACCCCCGCCGGGCACACCCGCAGCTTCCAATCTCGGAATCTGCTTCATATGCGACGAAACGGGCAGCTTATGTGTCGGCTGCGACTTTTGCACAGACTGCGACCTCTTTGACCGCTGCTATGTCCATCCGTTGTTCGGCGAGGACTGCTGCCCGTGTAATGATTTTGGTGATTTCGGCTTCTTCGACGAGGGCTGCTTTATATGCGGCGCAACAAGAGAACTATGCCCGGGCTGCAATTTCTGCATAGACTGCGATACTTTCGAGCGCTGCCACAGCTGCGGCAGAGGCGAGGACTGTTGCTTCTGTGACGGTCTTTGTATTATGTGCGAGGAAGAGGGCGACCTTTGCCAGGGCTGCGGCTGGTGCAGAGAATGTGATTATTTTGACCTTTGCCGCAGATGCAGAAGAGGCGAGGACTGCTGTATTTGCTAAATTATCAGAAGAAGGAAATAAGGTTGAAAATAAATGATACCGAGCCGGGGAAAACGAAGCTTTTTATTCCTTGCCCGTAAATAAAGGACTTAATAAAAATTTGAAAATAAATATAATTAAATCGGGGAAAATAAAGCTTTTTATTCCTCGCCCGTAAATAAAGGACTTAATAAAAATTTGAAAATAAATATAACTAAATCGGGGAAAATAAAGCTTTTTATTCCTCGCCCGTGAAGAAAGGACTTAATAAAAATTTGAAAATAAATATAACTAAATCGGGGAAAATGAAGCTTTTTATTCCTCGCCCGTGAAGAAAGGACATAATGAAAATATGTACAACATATTAACCCTAAACAAAATTGCCGCTTGCGGCACAGATTTATTCGATAAAAACAAGTACAACATAGGCACTGACATCACCGAGCCCAAAGCCGTGATGGTGCGCTCAGCGTCCATGCATGAATTTGCACTCGGCGGCGGGCTGCGCGCAATCGCGAGAGCCGGCGCGGGCACCAACAACATTCCCGTTGACAAGTGCAGCGAGAAAGGCATAGTCGTTTTCAACACGCCCGGTGCAAACGCAAACGGCGTTAAGGAGCTCGTGCTTGCGGCGCTGCTGCTGTCGAGCCGCAGAGTCCCCGCCGCCCTCGACTGGTGCAAAACTCTCAAGGGCAAAGGTGAAGAAGTTCCCGCGCTCGTGGAAAAAGGCAAGAGTGATTTTGCCGGCCCCGAAATCAAAGGCAAGAAGCTTGGCGTCGTCGGGCTCGGCGCTATCGGTGCGCTCGTCGCTAACGCCGCGGCAAGCCTCGGCATGGAGGTTTACGGCTGCGACCCGTTCCTGTCAGTGGACGGCGCGCTGAATCTTTCAAGAAAGCTTAATTACGTAAAAACCCCGCGCGAAATTTTCGAGAACTGCGACTACATCTCGCTCCATGCCCCGTCAACCGCAGAAACAAAGAAGATGGTAAACGCGGAGTCTATCGCGGGAATGAAAAAGAACGTGCGCATAATCAACTTCGCGCGCGCTGACCTTGTTGACGACGAGGCGGTAATCGCCGCGCTCGCAAGCGGCGGCATGGCGTGCTACGTGACCGACTTCCCGACCGACGTGCTCATCGGCGTGGACGGTGTGATTGCTATTCCGCATCTCGGCGCGTCAACGCCGGAAAGCGAGGACAACTGCGCGGTTATGGCGGCGGAGCAGCTGATTGATTTCCTCGAAAACGGCAACATCACCAACAGCGTAAACCTCCCGAATCTGACAATGCAGATGACGGGCGACGCGAAAATCTGCGTGATTCATAAAAATGTGGACGGCGTAATTACGCAGATTACAAAAGTCATGGCGGACGCCAAGGCGAATATCGAGAACATGGAGAGCAAGTCTAAGAAGAACTATGCGTATACTGTACTCGATGTGCGGGGGTATGAGCACGGGCTCGCCGCAAAGGTCGAGGCAATTGATACGGTTATCAGCGTGAGGACGATAAAGAGGACGTGATGAACGGTTAACAGCGTATAAAGCAGGACTATTATGGGGAGAGGTGAGATTATATGGCTATCGAAATAAGAGTTGCCCAAAAGGAAAAATTATATGCTTTGCTGAGGGTTAAAAAAGGTTATCAAGACGCGGGACTGGAAGTATTGGCAGTGCTTGAAGAGGCTATCGAATATGCTAAAGCTCCTATGGAAGCCGAAGATATATCACACATCGAAAAGCAAGTTTATTCATAATAATTAATACCCCCGAATGTTTCAACATTCGGGGGTTTCTTCTATAAACTCAAGGTTTTCAAAAGCATACCGCAAGGACATATTAATCAACTCGTTGCGCGAACGGTTGCTTTTAAACGCCAGCTCTTCAAGCCTGTCGTTTGTTTCACTTTCAATGCGTATAGTCATTGTAACAGAGCGTGTTGTGCGCGGTTTGATAATAAATTTTTCTTTCATAAAGCAATTACCTCTGATTTATATTATAATTGCTTTAATTATTTTATAAAAGAACACATATTGCAAACATATATGGTTGCTATTTTGAATTAGGTGTGTTATAATGAGAAAAATGACATTTTGGAGGAAAGACATGAAAAAACGAAATATAAAAGCAATGCTCACACTCCTGCTGTTTGCAGATTGCAAAGGACAGGAAAAAATGCAAAAAAACCCCGCAGAAGAATTTGCTGACGCAATCGTAGATGTCTTTGTTGATGCTCTCGTTAACAACTTTGACCGCAACACACAAATAGAATTTGCAAACTCAACCGCTTCAACAGCAAGAAATAACATGACTTATTGGCTGACGGAGGAATCGATGAACGGAAGAGGAATGGTTTCCGGCGCAAGCGAGGTTTTATTCTTAACTAAAGATAATGAAAGATTTCTTTGTTCCTTGCCTAATTCAGCAAACTTTCAAGGATATGGAAGCAGCGAAGAAATTGCTATGGTTATAGAAGCGTATTTTAATGAACATGTTGAAGTAGAAAATGGTGCGTTTATATTAATTTTAGGTATGGGTAGCTGTACGAACGCAGCATTTTTTCCTGTTTTTAATAATAATATCGATGATTTGAATAATTATATAAACGGCTCTATGCTATCAGGCATTATCGGCAATACTGACAGGGCAGGTAATATTACAGGTGTTTCGCCAATGCAAGATTACCCATAAACAAATAAATAACCCCCGCTTCGGCGGGGGCTTTAATGCTTTATAAATCGAAATTCGCGCTCGCATTTAAACTCAAATCCGCCGTATTCCCCGCCAGGAGCTCATAATACCCCTGCGCCGCAATCATCGCGGCGTTATCGCCGCACAAAGCTAAAGGCGGGATAAACACTTCAACGCCTATTTCCTCGGTACGCCCGGTAATCATCGCACGAAGCCCGGAATTCGCCGCGACCCCGCCCGTTAAGGCGATTTTCTTGTGCCCTGTCAGATGCGCTGCTTTAAACAATTTTGTGCAAAGTATATCACAAACAGTGTGCTGAAAACTCGCGGCAAGCGCGTTTTTATCAAGTTCCTCGCCGCGCTGCTCGGCGTTGTGAATTAAATTAATAACTGCGGTCTTCAAGCCTGAAAAACTGAAGTCAAGCTCGTTTGCGGTCTTCGGATACGGCAAGGTGTAAATAGATTTATCGCCGTCATGAGCGGCTTTATCAATAAAAACACCTCCCGGATACGGGAAGCCGAGCGCCCGCGCAACCTTGTCGAACGCTTCGCCCGCCGCATCGTCAAGTGTGCGCCCGAGTACAGTAAAATCTGTATAGCTTTTCACTTCCATAATCTGGCTGTGCCCGCCCGAAACCGCAAGGCACAAGTAAGGCGGCTCAAGCTCGGGGTGTGCGGGATAATTAGCAGCCGCATGCCCTTTAATGTGATGTACGGGAATCAGCGGCTTGCCGGCGGCTATGCTGAGCCCTTTAGCGAAATTTACGCCGACCAGCAGCGCGCCGATTAAACCGGGTGCGAAAGTTACCGCAATGCCGTCAACATTATCAAGTTTACAGCTTGCTTTCTCCAGCGCTTCTTCGCATACCTGTACAATGCATTCCGCGTGCCGACGTGAGGCAATTTCCGGCACAACCCCGCCGTACAAGCGGTGTTCGTCTACCTGTGAAGCTACAATGGTTGACAGTATTTTCCGTCCGTTTTCGACAACAGCGCAGGCGGTTTCGTCACATGAGGTTTCAATTCCTAAAATTTTCATAGCAGTTCCTTACATAGCACTATTTCGTTATGCTTTGCTTATTTCGGTAACGTGTGAGGTTGTCATATAATTAATTGACTTCAAAAATGACGAAGCATTTTTGAAGGCGCGGCAAATGCCGCATAAGCCGCGAAGCGTCTTAATTCGATTGCATAGCCGATTGCGCGCCTGCGGCGCGACAGCAAACGAGTTTGCTGTAAAAAATATAGAGCATTTTTCATATTAATCGGCTATATAAAGAAATATAATTCTCAAGAGTTAAATTCTCTGCCCGTGCGGTTGGCTCCACACCGACCGCACTGAGCGCGTTTTTGATTTCTTCTTTCTGTAAACCAAGCTCAGTTGACAGCGGATTTACAAGCTGTTTGCGCCTTTGCGAGAACGCGGCGCGGACGATTCTGAAAAAAAACTGCTCGTCCTCAACGTCAGCGCGCCGTTCACCATGCGCACCGAGCCTTGTTACGCTGTTTACAGTAAGACGAATTACCGCGCTGTCCACATTCGGCGCGGGCATGAAGCTTCCCCGCGGCACATCGAACAGCTTCCTCGGCTCGGCATAATACCGCACAGCCACGCTCACCGCGCCGCAGTCGCGGGTTCCGGGCGGCGCGCACAGCCGCACTGCCGCCTCCTTCTGTACCATGACGGTGATTGATTCCAGCGGCAGCCGCTCCTCCAAAAGCCGCATTATTACTGGCGAAGTAATGTAATAAGGCAGATTTGCGCAGCATACCGCTTCGGCATTTTCGGGGAAGCGCTCGGCAAAAAGCCGCTTCAAATCAAGCTTCAGCACATCGCCCCAAATCATCTCAACATTCGGGCAATCAGCGAGAGTTTCTGCTAAAATCGGCTTCAGCGATTCGTCAATCTCAACGCAAATCACTTTTTCACAAACTTTCGCAAGCTCCCTTGTAAGCACACCCACACCGGCACCAATCTCAAAGGCATGTAAACCTTTTCGGGTTGGCACGATTTTTGGACAAACCGACGGGTTTATCAGAAAATTCTGCCCCAAAGACTTTGTAAAACTGAAGCCGTGGCGGGCGAAAAGCCCTTTTATTGTGTTGATGTTGGTAAGATTCATGCTTTAAGTATAGCATAAAATTATTGACGTGGCAATAGAGTTATGTTATAATAAAATCACACACCCAAACGCAAAGCATTTGGCATCCGCTTTGCAGATGGTTTCGGTAAAGCCGAAACGGTGATTTTATTTAAACAATGATTATTAAATATACGTGAATTTTGGGGGAACGGACATGCAGCGACGCGATAAAATAAATTACTACCTCGATATAGCCGAAACCGTCGGCGGGCGCGGAACCTGTCTGCGCCGCAATTACGGCGCGATTATAGTTAAAAACGACGAAATTATCTCCACCGGCTTCAACGGCGCGCCGAGAGGACGCGTCAACTGCTGCGACATAAACTCCTGCGTCCGCGAAAAGCTGAACGTGCCGACGGGTCAGCGGTACGAGCTTTGCCGCTCGGTACATGCGGAAGCAAACTGCATCATCTCCGCGCCCCGCTCGGAAATGCTCGGCGCAACGATTTATCTCGTCTGCAAAAACCCGAAAACAGGCGAGCTGCTCGACGACTCCGAACCGTGCACGATGTGCAAGCGGCTGATTATAAATTCGGGGATTTCGATGGTAATAATAAGACTCACAAAAGACGAATTCCGCACAATTAACGTTGAAAAATGGATTGAAAACGACGAAAGCTTAGAGGGGAGCAGCGGTTATTAGGGCTCAAGAAAACCGATAATGAACCGGGGAAACGAAGCATTTCTTTTCCCTGTCATAAGAAAGGACTTACTTAAAAATTATGAAGCTAATCTATGCTATAGTCAACAACGACGACTCGCATCCCGTGTCAAACGCGCTGACCCGCAGCGGCTTCGCGGTGACAAAGCTTGCCTCCACGGGCGGCTTCCTCATGTCCGGGAACACGACGTTTCTGGTCTGCTCCGACGATGAAAAGGTCGATGAAATCATCGAAATTATCCGCGAGCACTCCCGCAAGCGCAAGCAGTTCGTTCCGAGCGCTACATCCTACGGCGAGGGCGGTTATACCAGCTTTCCGGTGGAGGTCAGCGTGGGCGGGGCGACTGTGTTCGTGACCGACATAGAACGATTTGAAAAAGTATGAGCAGCGCAGTACGCCATGCGGTCTGTTATGTCGGTGACAACCTTGACAAGCTGGCAGAGGAAAAAGCACGCGCAATCCTGTGCGAAGCCGGACAAGCCATACCCTGCGAAGTCTGCAGAAGCTGCAGAAAAGTGCAGAACAAATCCCATCCCGACTTGATTTGGGTGCGCGAATATAAAGTTAAAGAAATCCGTGAAATTGTCGCGGCTGCTTCCGTACGCCCCAATGACGGCGGGTTCAAGGTTTACATCTTCGCGGGGGCTGATACAATGCGCGCTGAATGTCAGAACGCGCTGCTCAAATTCACGGAGGAGCCGCCGGACTATGTGCGTATAATCTTCACGGCGAAGTCGCCGGACTTGCTGCTTGATACTATAAAATCGCGGCTTGCTTTCATTAACGCCGGTTCCGGTGAGGTTGAAATTAATGCAGAGCTGCTTGAAACCGCGCGGAATTTTGTAACTGCGCTGGTTGAAAAAAACGAATACGCGGCGGCATGCGCTTTATCGCACATAAAAACCCGCGATGACTTAAGCGCGGTGCTGGACTTAATTACGGGCGAGATGAATGTAAGGCGCGACGCCATCGGCGTACAGTATACAGAAGCGCAGAAGTTTTTACTAAACTGCACGGACGATTTGAAATTCAACCCGAACATTGTGCTGTTGTGCACGCACATAACCGCTGAAATATGCGATAAACTAAGGATATAAAGAAAGGACATATAAAAAGGCATAAGAATAAAATCTACATAAACGGGAAAACGAAGCTATATATTTTTTTCTTGTTAAGAAAAGGACATATAAATAAGCATAAGAATAAAATCTACATAAACGGGGAAAACGAAGCTATATATTTTTTTCTTGTTAAGAAAAGGACATATAAATAAGCATAAGAATAAAATCTACATAAACGGGGAAAACGAAGCTATACATTTTTTTCTTGTTAAGAAAGGACATATAAATAAGCATAAGAATAAAATCTACATAAACGGGGAAAACGAAGCTATACATTTTTTTCTTGTTAAGAAAGGACATATATAAAATATGGCAGAGATTGTAGGCGTAAGATTTAAAGACGTGGGCAAGGTGTATTATTTTTCACCCGGCCCGCTTAGAATACCGCTCGGTGAAAAGGTAATCGTCGAGACCGCGCACGGCGTCGAATACGGCGAAGTCGTGATTGCGAACAAGGAGGTCCCCGACGGCGAAATCGTCGGAACCCTTAAAAGCATTATGCGCATAGCCACACGCAAGGACGCGCAGACGCTTGAAGCAAACAGGAAAAAGGAAACGGAAATCCTGCACGTTTTCACCAAAAAAATTGCAGAGCATAAGCTGTCAATGAAGCCAATAGGTATAGACTGCACTTTTGACGGCAGCAAAATACTGTTCTACTTCACCGCCGAGAGCCGCGTGGATTTCCGCGAGCTGGTGAAAGACCTCGCCTCGGTGTACCGCACAAGGATTGAACTCCGGCAAATCGGCGTCCGCGACGAAGCGAAGATGCTCGGAGGCCTCGGCGTCTGCGGGCGCGGGCTGTGCTGCTCAAGCTTTCTCGGCGAGTTCCAGCCCGTTTCAATAAAGATGGCTAAGGAGCAGTCCCTCTCGCTCAATCCCACGAAAATTTCAGGCACCTGCGGACGGCTGATGTGCTGCCTTAAATACGAGCAGGACACATACGAGGAGCTGCTTAAAATCACGCCGAACGTCGGCGCATATGTCGAGTGCAGCGAGGGACGGGGCGTGGTTGAGGACGCAAATCTGCTGACGGGCAGACTTAAAATTAAACTTGACAAAAACAAAGACGCCCCCGCAATTGCCGCCGACCGCGGGGACGTGAAAATTCTCCGCGACGCGCAAATCCGCGTTGACAGGGAAGAAATCAACGCGCTGAAAGGGCTGGAGGACTAACTCTAATCGCATAATTCCTGCGCAAGGCGAAAACCTTGTTTTATATTCTCAACCGAACACAGACGAACGTATTCATTGAGTGCGTCTGCATACTCAATAAAAAGAAACGTTTCTTCATCATTCAGCTTTTTTATGAGATTTTCATAAATCTCCCCGGCGCGCTTCCCTAAGTCTTTATTTATCGCCGCATTGACGCATTTAACGGCGATTTCTTCAAGTATATTTTCCATAGAATTTTCCTTTCAAAATCAATCATCTTAAAGTTCTATAGATTAATTATAGCGAACTTTTAGTGGAATGTCAAGAGGTTTTTATGTTTTTAAGAAATACTTTTTCAAAAAGAATTTTTGAATTACGTACAGAGAGAAAACTAAAACAAGAAGAATTAGGAAATATAGCAGGAATAAAGGGTAAGTCTATAAGCATGATGGAAAAAGGAAAGCGCGCAGCCTCAATAGAAGTTATGTGCGCGCTCGCTGATTATTTTGATGTATCTTTGGATTATCTTGCGGGGCGTTCTGATAATCGTGAAATTAATAAATAAATTATTGACAAGCAAATATTTTTATGTTATAATGTATAAGTTAACATTTCTGCGGGTGTAGTTCAGTGGTAGAATCCCAGCCTTCCAAGCTGGTCGTGTGGGTTCGATTCCCATCACCCGCTGACGAACAATGAACAATGTACAACAATTGTGCATTGTTCACTGTTCATTGTTCATTATCTTTGCGCCATTAGCTCAGCTGGATAGAGCAACCGCCTTCTAAGCGGTAGGTCTCAGGTTCGAATCCTGAATGGCGTGGCACATCAATAGACAATTATCAAATAAATGTAACGGCAATAAATATTACCCGCTGTTCGTTGTTGATTAATATTTTCTTATGGAGGATATGGCGCAGTTGGTAGCGCGTCAGATTGTGGCTCTGAAGGCCGAGGGTTCGAAACCCTCTATCCTCCCGCTTTTAATAACCGCAAACTCGCTCACAGAGAGGGTTTGCGGTTATAGTTTTTTAAGCCGGCATTCTGCTCCGTACTGTACTTTTATATAGACATATTATACCAAATATATACATTTTAATTTAATATAATATTACAAATATAGACATCATAATTTTGACATTTTATGTCAAACAATACAAGAAAGTATACAGATGGGCGATTATATTTGTTACAGTCATGCATTGAAATATTTGCTTGTTTGTAATATAATTAATTTAGGTAATCAAATCATTGTCGGTTAGAAAGGATTATGAAAATGGATAGGGACTTAAAAATACTTCTTGTAGAAGATGACTCGGCAGAATGCCGCAATATCATAAAAGCGGTGGACATAACAGAAGGTATACGCCTCATAGGCGTAACAAACAGCGCCGATAAAGCCGCGCAGTATGTCGCCGACGGCATGCCGGACGCTGTAATTCTCGGTGCCGACATAAGCAAGGGCGGCGGTAAGGGAGCTGCTTTTATGCGGCAGCTGCGCGATATGAACCTGGAAATATTCCCCTACATCCTGGTCACTACCAGCAGCACTAACTCAATCGCGCACGATATGGCGCGCGATATGGGCGCGGACTTCATCATGTGCAAGCAGCAGGAAGACTACAGCGCGGAAAACCTGATTGACTTCCTCAGCTCGGTAAAAAGCGTTATTCTCGGTAAGTATAAGCAGAGCGTTGAAACCCTGACAAACGAAGACCGCGAGGAAATAAGCAACAAGCTCCTAAAAAGAATACACACCGAGCTTGACCTCATCGGCGTAAGCCCCAAGGTCGTCGGGCGTTCGTATTTAATCGACGGGATTCTGCGGATTATGCAGAAACCCGAGCCGAACTTCTCGCGCAAAATCGCGGCTCACTTCGGCAAATCAGTGCCCAGCGTCGAGCGCGCCATGCAGACGGCAATCACCGGCGCCTGGAAAAACAACAACTCCGCAGAACTCGTAAAGCATTACACAGCGAGAATCAACCCCGTTAAGGGAATCCCTACCGTCACTGAGTTTATCTACTTCTATGCTTCTAAAGTTAAGAATAATTGGTAGTCTAATATTTACAAACCAAGCCGCTCTTCGGGGCGGCTTTTATGTTTAATATATACATTTTAACGATTTTCATTAATTTATACTTGACATTCGTTATACGATGTGTTATACTCAGAGTATCAAAACACGGAGGAATTTATTATGCAAAATAATACGGCAAAAATCAAAAAGTTCAGCAAGGTCATTTATGTCCTGCTCAAAATCTTGTTCATCTTATGCATTGTCGCTTGTGTGCTTTTAATGGCAACGGGGATATTGTCATTATTTAATCCCGACACAAACACCATCGTAATCGCAGGCAGGGAAATCGAGCTCTTCACAGTATTCAGCGTCGGTTATATGAATGTCAATCTGCCGGTCGGCTGGGAGGCGGACATCAATTTCCTCGGAATGAGCTTTTATCCTGCAGTGGGATTTTACAGCTCCATACTATCCGCCGTTATGGCTGTAGGAACCTGGTTCACCATGGATGTTTTTAAGAAGCTGAAGGAGGACGCCTCGCCGTTCCGCAGCGAAGTCGTGCGCGCACTTAAAAAGACGGCGGTTGCTCTGCTTTTCGTCGGCATAATTTCAGGGGCGATGTCTTTAATTGCAGCGGCAATCGTTTGGCTGCTGTCGCTGATTTTCGAGTACGGCGCGCAGCTGCAGCAGCAGGCGGATGAAACGATATGAACTTGAGAATTAAAACCTAATGAATCGGGGAAAACGGAGTTTCCATTCTCATACCTGTGAAGAAAGGACTTTATAAACTTGAGAATTAAATCCTCATGAATCGGGCAAAACGGAGTTTCCATTCTCATACCTGTGAAGAAAGGACT
>WRCY01000045.1 GCA_009783695.1 Oscillospiraceae bacterium | reverse complement strand
TGTTAAAAACCAGCTCCCGGTAGCCGAGGAGCGTCTTCGCGGTCTTTATGCCGACCTTGAGGAATTGCAAAGTGCTGCAAACGAGTCGGAACCGGAGCTTGAACCCGAGCCTGAACCGGAGCCGGAGCCCGAATCGGAACCCGAGCCCGAGCCTGAGCCCGAGCCTGAGCCCGAACCGGAACCCGATATGTCGCCTTATAAGCTTCCCGGTATGCCGCAGCATCTTTCGCCGGCAGTTCCCTCCTATCCCGTACACACGGGCATCACCCCCGAGTCGCTGACTAAGCGTGGATTCGGTCTGCTGGAGGACGGGAATTGGAACAAAGCAAGCGAAAAGTTTGACAGTGCGCTTGACATAGACGCCGAGTATGCGCGCGCATACGTAGGGCTGCTGTGCGTCGAGCTTAAGGTTACAAGTGAAGTGGGTCTGACGAATCAGAATTCCGAGCTCACAAGAATACCGAATTATAAAAAAGCGCTGCGTTATGCCGCGCCCGAATACCGCGCTGTTTTGGAAACATACAATCAGATTATTCAGCACCGCCTTGAAAGCATGAAAGACAGCGAGGACGAGCAGCGTCAAAAGCTGGAAGAGGAGCGGCGTAAGCAAGAAGCGGAAAAACAGCGCAAGCTTCGTGCGGAGCAGTTCGACAGTGTGGAGGATTTGCTCGTATCCGATGACAAACCCGCCGTAATCGCGGCAAAACCCGCAAAAAAGGAAGAACCCCCCAAACCTGCGCCTCCCGAAACGCTTTCCCCGAAAGCGGAGTCTATTCTCGCAAAGGCGGAGGCAGAGGTGTCTGCCGCTGTAAAGGGTTCGGCAGGCGACGATGAGAAGCATCTTGCCGCGGAAGCCCGCAGGGAAGCTGCGCGTCTTAAAAAAGAGGAAGAGGACCGCCTGATTGAGGAAGAGCAGGAATACAGAAGAAACCAGAAAAATTGGGTGAAAAAAGGGCTCTGCTTCTACTGCGGAGGGAAGCTTTCGCTTCTTAAAAAATGCGCGGACTGCGGAAAGAAGAGTTAGTCAGTGATGCCCGTTAATAAAAGCAATGATTTTGACAAAGCTAAAACCCGCGCCCTTAAAATCCTGTCGTACCGCGACCACAGCGGCGGCGAGCTTCTTCAAAAACTCAGCAAGCATTTCGATGAAAAAACTTCTGAAAAAGCGCTTGCCTGGGTACGTGAAATAGGTTATCAGAATGATAAAAAGTATGCGGAAAAGCTTGCCGCAGTGCTGATTGAAAGCAAGCACTACGGCGTACGCAGGGCGCGCTGGGAAATGAAGCAAAAGGGGCTCTCCGAGGATATAATCGAAACCGCGCTCGAAGCTTACAACAATGATGAAATTGTGGGAATAATCACGGGTATAATCGAGCGAAAGTACGCAGATTTTCTTGACGACAGGCCGGGAGTGAAAAAAACCGTGGACGCGCTTATGCGCCGCGGATATGATTACAGCGATATAAAAACAGCGGTGAGCCGCGTGAAAGAAGACATGGAATTTGAGTATAATGAATAGTGCAAAAGTAGGCATAGTTTCACTCGGCTGCCCGAAAAACCAGTGCGACGCGGAGCTGATGCTCGATAAAATAGTAAAGGCGGGCTTCTCGCTCGTAAACGAGCCGGGGCTTGCAGATGTAGTTATAATCAACACCTGCGGGTTTATTCAAAGCGCGAAAGAGGAAGCGATTGCAGAGATTTTAGAGGCGGTCAGCAGAAAAAACGATGGCTTCAACAAGAAAATCATCGTTACGGGGTGTTTGCCGCAGCGTTATAAAGAACAGATGGAGCTTGAGTTTCCCGAGGTTGACGCTATACTCGGAATCGGCAAGAACGACGATATTGTCGAAGCGGTTAATTCCGTGCTGCTCGACAAGAAAATCTGCGCATTTACAGAGCCCGAGGAGCTCAACATGGAGGGCGGCCGGCTGCTTTCAACCCTGCCGCATTATGCATACCTGCGCATTGCAGACGGCTGCGACAATCGCTGTTCATACTGTGCAATCCCGCTCATACGCGGCAAATACCGCTCACGCAAGCCCCAAAACATAATAGCGGAAGCTCGCGAACTCGCCGAAAAAGGTGTACGGGAGCTTATAATCATTTCGCAGGACACCACGAACTACGGCGCGGATTTATACGGGGAATTAAAGCTGCCCGAGCTGTTGAACCAACTTTGTGAAATCGAAAATATTAAATGGATTCGCCTGCTTTACTGCTATCCCGACAAGATTACTGATGAGTTGATTGCCGTGATGAAAAATCAGGAAAAAATTATAAAATATATAGAAATGCCTATTCAGCACTGTAACAAGGAGATTCTCCGCGCTATGAACCGTATGGGCAGCGAGCAGACTTTATGGGATTTAATTGCGAAGCTGCGCGGGGAAATCCGCGGGATTGTAATCCGCACGACAGTCATCGCAGGCTTCCCCGGCGAGAGTGAAGAGCAGTTCACCGAGCTTGCTGAGTTTTTGAATAACGTGCGGTTTGAGCGGCTCGGATGCTTCGCTTATTCGGAGGAGGAAGACACGGCGGCAGCGGACATGGAACAGGTTGACGGGAAAGAGCGGCTCCACCGCGCCGAAATCATAAACGAGCAACAGGAAATCCGCATGAGCGAGTTTTACGCGGAGCAGGTCGGAAAGACGTTTGAGGTCGTGGTTGAGGGGTATGACAGGTATTTTGAGATGTATTTCGGGCGCAGCTACATGTATGCGCCGGAGATTGACGGCATGATTTATTTCCGGCGAGCCGCCGGTGGCAATATCGGCGAAACGCTTAAAATGTCTTATTTTATAACGGTAAAAATCACAGATGTAATCGATAATAATATGATTGGGGAAGCGGTATGAATTTAGCGAATAAATTAACATTTCTGCGTGTGCTGATGATACCGTTGTTTGTTATTTTTTTACTGCTCGGCGGAGCGCACCGCGGTAATGTCATACCTGACGGCGCGATTCCGTTCGGAACGCTTTGGGCTATGCTTATTTTTATAATTGCGTGCATAACCGACGCGCTTGACGGACATATCGCACGGAAACGCAACATGGTTACAGACCTTGGAAAGCTTATGGACCCGCTCGCAGACAAAGTTTTAGTAATAAGCGCGCTTGTATGCTTTGTTGAACTCGGTTGGGCTCCAGCATGGGCGATTATTACAATTATAGCACGTGAATTTATTGTTACAGGCTTCAGACTTGCGATTGTTGCAAAAGACAATAAAGCTGTTATTGCTGCGGATATTTGGGGGAAAATCAAGACCGGTTTCACTATGGGCGTGATTATCGCGGCAATGTTTTTTAACACTGTTGCAAAAGATTTCGGTTTTCTGCGCACAATAGATAAAGGTACAAATGAATCTGTTATGGATTGGGTCATTACTTTTTATTTTCCTTATAATTGGATTTATGAGATTGGAATTTTTGTTTGCGTCGCACTGACAGTTTTCAGCGGTATAACTATGATTTATAAAAACAGAAAATTGTTTTCTAAATAAGAAAGGGATTAAATTTGAAAACAAAGGGTACTAAATCGGGGAAAACGAAACTTTTCATTCTTCGTTGGTACAGAAAGGACATGATGAAAAATGGACAAATACGATTTTAACGCAATTGAAAAGAAATGGCAGAAATACTGGGAAGAAAATAAAACTTTCCACGCAGAAATAGACAAAAGCAAGCCTAAATTTTACGCGCTGATTGAGTTTCCGTACCCGTCGGGGCAGGGGCTCCACGCCGGGCATCCGCGCCCTTATACCGCAATGGATATAATCGCGCGCAAGCGCCGCATGCAGGGCTACAACGTGCTTTTTCCGATTGGCTGGGACGCGTTCGGGCTGCCGACTGAAAACTTCGCGATTCAAAATAAAATCCACCCGAAAACGGTTACTAAAAACAACGTCGCAAAGTTTACTCAGCAGTGCAAAAGCTTCGGGTGGTCGTTTGACTGGGAGCGTGAAATAGATACTACCGACCCGAATTACTACAAGTGGACGCAGTGGCTCTTTTTGCAGTTTTTCAAAGCGGGTCTGGCTTATAAAAAAGAAATGGCTGTCAACTGGTGCACGATGTGCAAGGTTGTGCTGGCTAACGAAGAAGTCGTCAGCGGCGCATGCGAGCGTTGCCACGGCGAGGTTGTGCGCAAGGTGAAAAGTCAGTGGATGCTGAAAATTACCGAGTTTGCGCAGGAGTTGATTGACGGCTTGGAGGATGTGGATTACCCCGACAGAATCGTTCACTCGCAAATCAACTGGATAGGCAAGTCAACAGGCGCGGAGGTGGATTTCGCGACGACCGTCGGTGATAATGATGTTCTGCGGGTGTATACAACGCGCCCCGATACGCTTTTCGGCTCGACCTATATGGTGATTGCGCCGGAACATCCGTATGTTGAGAAGTGGGCTGACAAGCTTAGTAACATAGACGAAATCCGTGATTACGCGGCGAAAGCCGCACGCAAATCCGACTTTGAACGCAGCGAAATCGCAAAGGAAAAGTCGGGCGTTAAACTTATCGGCGTCAGCGCAGTCAACCCGGCCACGGGAAAGGAAATTCCTATTTTCGTTTCGGATTACGTATTGACCGGCTACGGTACGGGCGCGATTATGGCTGTGCCCGGGCACGACCAGCGTGACTGGGAGTTCGCGAAGAAGTTCGGGCTTCCGATTATCGAAGTTGTCAAGGGCGGCGATATAGAAAAAGAAGCCTATGAGCTTGACACCGATGAGGGCGTGATGGTCAATTCCGGCTTCTTAAACAACCTCGGCGTTCCCGAGGCGAAAGTAAAAATAACGCAGTGGCTCAGTGAAAATAAACTCGGCGAGAAAAAGACGAATTATAAGCTTCGCGACTGGGTTTTCTCGCGTCAAAGATACTGGGGCGAGCCCATACCTGTAGTCTTCTGTGAGAGCTGTGCTGAATCGCCGCGAAGCGATGGAGTGCGGCCCGAGGCTCTCGGGTGGATTGCTGTTCCCGAAAGCGAGCTTCCGCTCATGCTGCCGGAAGTGGAAAACTATATGCCCACCGACAACGGCGAATCGCCGCTTTCAACACTTGAAAGCTTCATTAACACCACCTGCCCTGTGTGCGGCGGGCCCGCAAAGCGCGAGACGGACACCATGCCGCAGTGGGCGGGTTCATCATGGTATTATCTGCGCTATGCAGACCCGCATAACGATAAGGAATTCATCTCTAACGAAGCGCTCGAATACTGGCTGCCCGTTGACTGGTATAACGGCGGCATGGAGCACACAACGCTGCACCTTTTATACTCGCGCTTTTGGCATAAGTTTTTGTTCGGCATCGACAAGGTTAACACGCCCGAGCCGTATCTCAAGCGTACCGCGCACGGCATGATTCTCGGCGAGGACGGCGAGAAGATGAGCAAGTCCCGCGGGAACACCGTTGACCCGAATGTGTTAGTCGCTCAATCGGGCGCGGACAGCGTGCGCCTTTATGAGATGTTCATCGGCGACTTTGAGAAGACCGCAACCTGGAACACGCAGGGAATAAAGGGCTGCAAGCGGTTCTTAGACCGCGTTTGGGCGCTCGGCGATATGCTGGTTGACGGCGATGAGTTTTCCGAGAAGCTCGCCGGTTCAATTCACCGTACGATTAAAAAAGTCGGCGAGGATATTGAAGAGCTTAAATTTAATACCGCGATTGCCGCAATGATGGCTCTGGCCAATGAAATTTACGCAGCGGGCGAAATCAACCGCGCGGAACTGCGCACACTGCTCGTTCTGCTGTCGCCGTTCGCGCCGCACCTCGCTTCCGAAATGTTTGAAAGCTTCGGCTTCGGGCTCGTTCACGAGCAGGAATGGGCGGACTTTGACCCCGAGCTTTGCACGTTTGACGAGGTTGAAATAGTGCTGCAGATTAACGGCAGGATTAAAGACAGAATCGTGGTTCGGAGCGGTGCGGACAGAAATACGCTGCTCGCCGCCGCAAAAGCCAATGACATAATAAATGCGGCTATTGCCGGAAAAGAAATTGTAAAAGAAATTATAGTGACGGATAAGCTTGTAAACATTGTGGTGAAATAAATGAAGAAAGCTTTTGCTTTATTTTTAGTATTAATTTTATTAGCGGGCTGCGTCCCTATTGATTCACCGGATATGCCGACAGTTCTGTGGCATCAGGAACCGGACACAGGGCGTGACGCTCCCGACGCGCCGCATGAAGAACCCGCACACATTCCCGCGCTGGTTCCCTCCCCTGCCGACGCCGTACCGCCCGCAGAGACGCTTCACAGCGGCGGGATTTACATGTACAACTTAGAGTTTGACACCGTGGTGTATGCAAGAAATGAGCACGAACGCTTTCCTCCGGCTTCAATCGCGAAGATTCTTACTCTGCTCGTTGTTTTGGAAAACGTCGATGACCTTAATGAATATGTCGCGGTAACGGAAGAAGCTTTTGCACCGTTTGACAGCGGCGACCCAAACATGGAGGATGCGGCGGTTGCAAGAATTGAAGCGGGGCAGGAAAACCTCACCTACCTCGACTGCCTTTATGGTTTAATGCTGCCCTCCGGCTGCGATGCGGCGAATGTTTTGGCGTATAATGTGGGCGGCGGCGACATGGCTCTTTTTGTACAGATGATGAACGACAAGGCGCGTGAAATCGGCGCGCGCAACTCAAACTTCACGAATGCGAGCGGATTGTATGAGTATAATTATTACTCCACGGCTTACGATATGTTTTTGATTACCAAGTACACCTACGACAAGCATCCGCTTTTCATGGAGATATGCGCAAGCCCGGCGTGGGCAATGCCGCCTAATGACGAATGGCCCGACGGGTATCTTATCCGAAACACAAGCGCGGGGCTTCTTCTTCTGCACGAGCTGGATTATACTGTCGGTATAAAAATCGGCAGTATTTTCGAGGTTTACCGCGGCGGAATACGCTTCGACGGATTTACGACGCTTGCCTCGATGGCGAGCAAGAACGGACTCACATTTATGACGGTGTCGCTTGATGCGGATTATTATGATGAGGAGGGAAAGTGGAGCGGCTGGCATTATGAAGACCACGCGGTGTTGTATGAGTGGGCGTACAGGACGTTTGCGATAGGATAAAATATTTTATTTGCCGACTTGTTTCTCTGAATTTCGTCAAAATGACTGTGGTATAATTTGTTTAACAGTTAAATTGATGAAAGAGGTGAGTCCGGTGATTTAATTATTTCCGTAAAGTAATCCCAAATATGAACGAGCTTACATATAATGTAAGTAAAGCAATTTAAAATAGCGGAGGTAAAAAAATATGAAAGTTAAAAAACTAATTCTTATGCCCATTACGTTGATAGCGATATTTCTGTCAATGCTTCCATCAATGGTAGTTACGGCTGAACACGAGCTGTCAGCGGACGAACTTTTTGCTTCTTCAACAAGGAATATAAAGTATTACAATGTAGGGCTTTATTATGATTCAACCTGTACAACATCCGCAACAACATTACGTTCAGAATATAATAACGCAACGACGGCTTTTAGAGCTATTTTCGATATGGATTTAACTTTATCAGCAAATAATGTTTTATTATCGTCTGTGTTGAACGGAGGCAACTGCAGTCTCGGTAACAACAATGCATGCAATACTTCATGCGGGGCTCTTGCGAATTGTAACACTACTCATCATAAAGGTGCCTCCCGTTTAAACGCCTTGCTGACATCATCAAACTTTTACATAATGAGGGTAGTTGGTCACGCGTTATGCTGGTGGGGTGATGAATACGGAGGAACGCCAACCCACAGGACGACCATAGTAGGGTTGGGGCAAGTTGTAGGAAGAAATTCAATCGTATCCACAAATTCTACCAATCTTAGGCGTATCATGCAACATGAAATTTCACACAATTTCGGTGCAAGACATATCACGTGTGCAGGCAGTAGCATTGTAAAATGTATTATAGCAGGCGATATCAATAGTTGGTGCAGCGCATGCAGTAATAATATTTGGGCTAATAGGTAAAGGAGGATAAAATGAAATCATTTAAAAAAACAATTGCTGTTATTATCGTTTCAGCGTTACTTTTAACATTATACGGCTGTAAAAAAACCGGGGAAGATTCTGCTCTAAAAGAGATTAACCCCGAAATAAGCAAAACTGATGAAAGTTCATTAAACATTTCACAGTCAATTGAAACTCAAGAATTTTCTGCTGATGAGCCCCCGTCTGAACAACACTATGAAACCTCGTTTTCATTGGAAACGATTGTTATAAGGAGCGCCGACCGCGGGGATTTAAAAAGTGAGCTTATAAAAGAAATCAATGATGCATCGGGGCTGCGTTCGGATGAATCTCTATTCTTACATTATAATATATCTGATATAAAAGAGTTTTATTATCCTGAAATAGAACTCGACGGATATGAATTATTTCTTGCAGAGATAATGCAATACCGCTTTCATTTCTATTTTATGCCTGAGAATCCGGACTCCGCAGATTTGGACTTAAACGGAGAATATTTTTTTAGTTATGATTCGGGGATTGAAATTGCAATAACAAGGACAGAAACGATTATAGATACACCCGACCCTCTAAAAGCAATTATGGAGCAATATGATGGGCAGAGAAGAGAATATTTGTTTGAAGATGGTTTAATTTATGATGAGTTCTTTAATACAATTACCGGTCAGATAGGGGACACTTGGTTTTATATAGTTGTTCCTCCCAAGTTAAACAATTATGAGTTTATGCGCAGGCTCGCCTTACAGGTAATCGAAGCAGCCGAATTAGTAGTTATCAGGGAATAATCGCATAAAGCGGGGCTTCACGCCCCGCCTAATTTTTTACGAAATTTCCCAGTTCTTTGCCAAATTATCCACAAAGCTCTTCATTTCTTTTTTCGAGCCTATGCTGTGTGTGCGCTCGATAATCGCCTGCCGCTCGGCGAGCGGCAGCCCCGCAAAGCGGCTCAGCGCACCGCTGTTCTGTGCCAGAGCCATGCCCAGCCCTAAAGGAACTCCTCTGTCTGTATCGTTAACAAACATAAATCTCCCACTCCTAAAAATAATTTCTGTTATTATTTTTTGCCGGGGAGATTTTTTTATGTGGAATAAAATTTTACGAGTTAAATTGTATAAAGAACCAAATCTTGTTAAAACTAAGTTTGTAAAATTACATCAGCATATGTTAACAAGAAAGGAATGAACTTATGAAAAAGGTCAAATTTGGCGACGTGAGGCGCGCGCTGCGGGGTAAAGGTTTCGTGATTGCGCTGGGTCTGTCTGTCGCGGCTGTCGGAGTTTCGACTTATATAGCTTACAATCAGGCAGTCAGCAGAATCGGAGGGCTTCCCGATTCGCTCGGTACGGGCGAATATGTTTTTGAAGCGCCCGTAAACATTCCTCAAACCGGCGTCCCTATTGACGAGTCTGCTCCCGAGGTTAATTTTGAAACTGCTCCCATTGGCGAAGCAGCGCCCTTACCCGATGCCGCGGAGGAAACCAATAACCCCATGCGCTCCCGCGCTCCCATGGTTATGCCGATAGAGGGCGAGATTGGCGAGCCTTTCTCAAACGGGGAGCTCGTACGTTCAAATACGCTCGGCGTATGGAAAACGCATGACGGCATAGATATAAGCGCACCTCTGGGCACTCCGGTAATGTCAATGACAAACGGCACTGTAAACGAAGTTTACGCAGACCCGTTATGGGGTGTTTGCGTGGTTATTGACCACGGGGACGGAATTCTCGGGTGCTACTTCGGCTTGGATAAAAACGTAACAGTTTCGGTCGGGCAGGAAGTAAGCTCCGGCGATGTTATCGGCGCCGTGGGAAATACGGCGGAGATTGAGATTGCCGAAAGCCCGCATCTCCACTTCGGGGTCAAGAAAAACGGCGAGTGGATAGACCCGCTCAGCTTATTTTAAAACACTGCATTTATAAAGATTTACGGTTTTAGCAGGGAGCACCTCTTTAAAGGTGCTCTTTGCGCTATTGTAAATAATTATTGACAAGTTTACCATTATTTGATATAATTATTATAATTAAACAAAATATAATGAATGAGGTGCTGCACTATGTTTATAAAAGAAAACCTACTTCCCGTTCCCGGATTGAACGCCGGTAAAATATCCGCTATGTCGGACGGTCAATTCACGAATTACAGCAAAACGCTGAACACGTTTATCGACAGCTTCCCCGGGAAAGCTGATAAAATGCGGACAGCATCAGACAATCAGGATTATAAAGAATTGGAGAAAACGCTTTCGGAATTCTGCAACCTGCTGGAAATCATATTCGCGAGCGGTTTGGCGCAGGACGCGAAAAGGCAAATCCATGCGCTTCAAAAAGGTAACGCAGACCCGGACGCAGTCGAGGCGTTTATCGAAAAGTTTATACTGAACGTTTCTTCCCTGTCGATTGATATTCAGATGTCGGCGCGCAAGTCCGCTCCCGCTCCGCGTAAACCTGCGGAATCATCGCAGGTAAAGCAGATTTTTTCTGCCGGTTCCGCAGGCGGCGGAAACCCGTTCATACTGGCTGTCGATAACGCGGTTATGTTTTTAAATACGCTGCAGAAGCTTTTACAGGGCGCGCCCTATGACCTGCACTGCGTAACCTCCGCGAACGAAGTGCTGGATTTCGTCGGTAAGGGAACACGCGTTGATTTGTTTTTAATTGATATTGAGATGCCCGGCATGGACGGCTACGAGCTTGCGCGCAGGCTGAGAGGCAGCGGACAGAAAGCTCCCATTGTCTTCGTAACGGCAAACGCCGCAAGGGAATACATAGACAAGGCAGTCGGGGTAGGGGCAGACGGGCTGCTCATGAAGCCGCTCCGCGGGAACCAGCTGCTTGAAAAAATTAAACAGTTAATATAAGACAAAAATCCCCGCTGCTCACAGCGGGGATTTTATTATTAGACCTGTCCGTAAACTTTGAGCGAGTGGATTTTTGAAGCGAATTTTTTGTCAGGCAAGGCGAATTTTCGTAGTAATGCTTTGTGCATTGCAAGAAAATTCAACGAAGCATGGCGGAAAATTCGCCAAAAATCTGCCGCGAACAGGTTCACGGACAGGTCTATTGACCTGCAAGCCAGTTTTTAATATGTTCGATTAGTGTCTGCGTATCTTTGACGAACTGTTCGTTCACCTCTAAAATCCCTGCCACTTCCCCGTTTTTCGCCATCATTTCCATGCTTTTTGCCCGTTCGGTGAGCTCCTTGGCGCCTATGCTGGAGTTTGCGCCTTTTATAGTATGAATGTTTATTGCATAATCTCGTATGCTTTCGCTGCTCACGTTACGCAGCTTGCCGAGCTCCGTCGGTACGTTTTCTGCATAAGACTGCAGAATCATCACATACATTTCCATATCGTCCTCATACAGCGAGAGCCCGAGCTTCATGTTTACGCCCGGAATCCCGTCAGATGACGGCCGAGAGCTGACAGCCGGCAGCTGCGTGTTATTTGAATCAGTCTGTTCGCTGTCAGCTGCCATTATCCACTGCCTTATTACAGCGTCTAACTTCGTAACGTTTACGGGCTTTGACAGGAACGCCTGAAAGCCTTTTGAAAGGAACATCTCCTCATTTCCGACGGCGGCGTTGGCGGTCAGTGCGATTACAGGTATATTTTGTGCGTAATCAGTGCCGATGGCTCTGATTCGCTCTGCGGCTTCAATACCGTCCATACCGGGCATCATGTGGTCCATGAAGATAGCGTCATAAACCGGCTCGCCCGCTTTAATCGCATTAATTGACTCCTGCCCGCTCATTACACAATCGATTTTCATTTTATATTTGCCCAGCATGCCTTTTGCCACGTCTAAGTTTGTCGGGAAGTCGTCCACAACCAAAACACGCGCATAACTAAGGTTCGGGCGTGGGGGCGCGCTTTCCGTTTTTGTCTTTTTATCCTCATAACGGAACTCGCGCAGGTTTTCAATTGTTTGCGGGCTTATAGGCTCATCGCTGACATACCCCTGTTTAATCACAACGCGGAATACAGAACCCAGCCCGTACACGCTTTCCAATGATATTTCGCCGCCCATGAGCTCGGTGAGCCTCTTGGTAATGGAAAGCCCCAGACCGGTTCCCTCTATATTACGGTTCGCCTGCGCGTCAACCTGATGATAATCCTTGAAGAGCTTTTCTGCGTCCTCCTTGCGTATTCCTGTTCCGGTGTCGCTGACGGAAATCATGAGCTTAACTTCATCTTCATTCTCGCGCTCGCAGCTTATGCTCAGTGTTACGTTTCCTTTTTTCGTGTATTTAAAGGCGTTGCTGAGCAGGTTGTTCAGTATTTGCCGGACGCGCAGGTCGTCGCCGTAAAGCCGGGCGGGGCAGCCGGCGTCGATTTCAAGGTTAAACATAATGGGCTTCTCGTCGATACGAATGACGTTGAAGGCCGCCACATCGCTTAGCATGCCCGCAAGCTGATAATTAACCGGCGTTAAGGTAAACTTGCCCGACTCCATCTTTGAAATATCCAAAATATCGTTAATAATGCTTGTGAGAATACTTCCCGACGCATGGATTTTTTCCAGATAGTCATTCGCGTCCTCAGGCGCATCCTCCTCGTCCATCAAAAGCTCGGTAAGCCCCATAATTACGTTCATGGGCGTGCGGATTTCATGGCTGATGTTGGCGATGAACGCGGATTTGCTCCAGTTTGCTTTTTCGGCTTCGTCGCGCGCTTTTTTTGCGACCTCATAGTTTTCGGCAAGCTTGCGCTCCATTTCCTTTCGCTCGGTTATATCCCGTGCAATGCCCAGAAGACCTATTACCTCGTCGCCGATTACAAGCGGAACTTTCGTGGTTTCATAGAGCGGAGCCGTCCCGTCGAAACGCGGCACATATTCTTCAAGCGTAATCATTCGCCTTTCACTCATAACCCGGGCGTCAGTTTCCTCGTGTATTTTTATCATTTCATCAGAAAATCCGAGAATTTTGGTTTCGGCATCGCTTATACCTTTTATTTCATCGGCTGTTTTACCGAAATGCTCTGAAAAAGCTTTGTTGCAGTGTAAAAAGACAGCGTCCGTATTTTTGGTGAAAATAAGGTGGGGGATTGAATTGAACAGCGTGGTAAACGTAGCGGTCTGCGTCGCAAGCTCGCGCGTTCTGCGTTCGACAAGGGCATGGCGGTTAATTGCGCTCGCCATCATAAGGCTCACCGAGCGGAGAATCGCGAGTTCCTCTTCTGTGTGCACCCGTTCAATCTCGCAGTCGCCGATGCAGAAAATACCCCACAATTCCTCATCTAAAAACATCGGAATAACCGTGACTGCTTTTATGTTAAACATACCGAGAACAGTCTGCTCATTTTTAGTTCCCGTTGAAAATACACATTCTACAACCTCGTTGCTTAACAGCTTTTCGTCCCAGGCAGTTACCCCGACATCCTGTGCGAATGAAATATGCGTACCTATGGGTACGTGCGTTTTTTCTTTCGCGGTTTCGCTGTCCCAGCCGTGCGAGCTCGTATGATGAAGCCTGCCGTTTGTAAAATCGCTCTTCCAGATATACAGGCGGTCGGCAGATATTGAGGTTCCGATAAACTCCATGCACGTTGAAATCATATCCGCCATGTTCTCGTTATCCTTGGTGGTGAGAAGCATGGAAGAAGCCTGGTTTACAGCGTGGAGCAGGTTGTCCTGCGCTCTCAGCTGCTCGGCGGTTTCGCGCATGCCGTGAATCAAATCATTATGAATAAAGGAACTTGCGATAAGCAGGCTTGCTGAATCGAGAATCGACACTTCTTCCTCTATGAAAACCCGTTTTTTCTTATTGTCGTCAAAACCGACAAAGCCCCAGAATTCATCCTTTATAAATATGGGTACAACCAGTATAGAAACAATGCCGCCGGGCTCAAGCAGCTCCTGCACTGCCTCCGGCATTTCGCTTATAGGCCCGTTTATGCAGTGACCTTTAGACAGCGCGTCCTCCCAGCCCGGAAACGTTTCGTCATAGGCATATTGTTTTGAGCTTTCATTATATATTGTTTTTTCCTTAGACCACTCGTACAGCTGCGAACAGAAAAGCCTGCCGTCCTCCGTATGATTGTGCCAAATATACACACAGTCTACTTTTACCGTTTCCGCAATAATAATCATGCTGCGGGCGAGCGCGTTTTTAAAGAAATCCACATCGTAGTCAAGCAGCAGCACCGCCGCTCTGTTCACCGCCATCATCAGATTGTCGCGGTATTTTATCGCTTCCATCATCTTATAATGCTCGCGAAGGTCACGCGTATAGCCGATTACAACGTCCTCGTCTTTATACTTTGCACGCACAAGCGTAACCTCAGCCGGGAAAAGCATGTCCTCATCCGGAATACGATGCAGCCACTCAAACTGATAATACCCCTCGTCAAACGCTTTATTTACAAATGCGACAGCTTTTTCATCTGCGCGCCGCCCGCAGGGCTGAATCTCTGCCGAACATTCCGTAAGGAAACGCGCAATGTATTCAGTCTTGTCTTTAAATCTATATAGCCGCAAAGCTGCTTGATTACAGTCTATAGTGCTTAAGTCCTTTGCCCAAATCTGCGCGCACAGGGGCGAGGTGTCGAGCATGAGCATAAGTCGCTCCTGCGATTCTTTTGCTTTCTTTGAAAAGAGTTTCAATATAAAACACGCAACAATTAAGGAGATTGCATAAAAAGTAAACAACACACCCTCAATAATATTCATTGTTCGTTTTTCAAGCACGTCATATGTGAGATTGAAAATAATTAGATGCAAAGAAATGAACAGAATCATCATTGATGCTATTGTTATTATAATGATGCGGTTTTCTTTGATACTAAAGCGTTTTTTCATAATCATTACTCCGGTTATGTATTTGTTCTAAACAATTATAACATAATTTCAATCGCCGCAGGCGATTACGGCGGCAAAGCCGCCGACGTCGCTTTCGCGCCGAATTATTGTTGAAATAAAATCACCGTTTCGGCATTGCCGAAACCCGCCCGCGAGCGGGCGGCAAGCGTTTACGCTTGCATTGGTATTTTCATTATAACATATCCCGGATAAAAATGCAAGCAGCGTTAACCTCCTCTCACGCCCTCAATATGTATGAGCCTAAGCTCTTGAAATAAGTACGTGTCAACCGCCCTGTTAATCGAGTCGTAGGTATGGCTTGCCGTGAGGATGTTGTCCGGCGTCGGCAGCTCGCCGGTTTCCAGCACAACAACGTTATGCTGCCAGCCGATGCCGTCAAAACTAATCTGGATAAAATCGCCCGGCAGCGCTTTATAAAGCGGCTGGAAGCTGCCGTAGGGCCCTGCGCCCTCATTGGTCGTGAGGAAGCGCGCGAAATACTCGACGCCTGTCCAGGCGGGCGCACGGTCGTTCAGCGTGCGATAATACCAGCCGTAGTGCGGGGTAAAGTTCATGACGCCGGAGCCGGCGTAAAGGACTTGGGAGGCGAAGTTGGTGCAGTCCCATAAAAACCCTATCGTTATCCAATCTTCACATACATGAGTATATCATAATATAGACGGCAGTGTCAATTAATTTTACACATGATTCAGATTAAACTCTACGGTTTCAATCTTCACGGTG
>WRCY01000044.1 GCA_009783695.1 Oscillospiraceae bacterium | reverse complement strand
TGTTACTTATATCCGCAAATTGAGGATTTGCCTGTTAAAAATTAATTCTTATTTTGAAGGATTCGAGGGACTATTTGCACATTTGCGTCAGCCTTCCTTTGATTTTAGTAATGTTCCGAGAACAATAAAAAATAAGTTTATAAATATTCGCGACAGGTTAAAAAATAATACATATTACGGTATTGAATGGAAGCGAATAATGGATTTAGCTATTGAGGGTGACGGAACCTTTTATCATGAAAAGCATAAGGAGTATATTAGTGTTTTATCCTCATTTATTCGGGAGATAGATGAGAGTAAAAGAAAAAACAAAAAAAATATAATAAAAATAGAAAAAGGAGGCACTGTAATCATGGAACAAAATAATGCTAATAATTCTAATGTAGGAACAATGGGAGGTACGCATACCGGAACTACAATTACACAAGTAAATTCTAAAGAAATCATTAATATCGACTACGCAGCCTTAACAAATGATATTACAAAAATCTTAGAATACTTAGAACAAAATGAAGTGATTAAAGTGGTAAATGAAGAAAGTGGAGAGCCTGAAGAAATTAGTAAACTTGACAAGATGGTTTTAACAGGTAGTGTAGCAGCATTAAGTAAAGAAACTCAAAGTGAAGATGACAGCAGAGATAACAGAGTGTTAAATTGGATAAAAGAAAATGGTAAAAAGGTTATTGGAGTAGCAGCTAAAGCGGGTTGCACAGCCTTAGTTGCTATTATTAAAGCTCGCTTAGGAATAGCATAAAAGAGTGCAAGAATTTCAATATGTGTAAGGTCGTGAAAAATACAGAGCATTTTTCAAGTTAATCAGCTATATAAAACTCGCTGCATATTTAATGTAGCGAGTTTTTAATATTAGTGATGTAGAGTCTGAATAATCCCCGCTATAATTCATAAGGGTCGGCAAAATTATTCGCAATAAACTGAAACTCCTTCGGGTCCGGATAATTATACGATGTCCAGTCCTCATATTCCCTCACCAGTGCGGCTGCTTCTCCATCAGACAAGTTGTTCATAAAACTGCGGCATTTTTCAATAATTCTATCAGGCTTATCAGACGCGCTTATTACCGCGGCCTCCATTTTCCTCGTAGACGGAAACAGTATTTTATTTTCCAGCAGAATTAACCTGTAAAGGCAAAAAACCATGCCGTTAGCTACGTGGTTTCTGTGAAAGCCCTGCGGTTTGCAAATCGCCCAATAATATGTATAATATTGTTTTAATGTACAGTAATACCGCAGCTTCTTTTGCGCTATCTCAGCTTCCGGCAGCTTCGGAATATCCGCAACCATTCTGACAAGCTCCGGGTCGTCACAGAAAAGCGGCCTTGCATAGGAAAACATATTTCGTATGGGTTCAATGCCGCGGCTTAAAATCTCCTTGATTTCATCACGGGTTTTAAAGTGAACATCAAAGTAGCCGCCTTCATAAGTACATTTCCCCCAGATTGATACCGTTGCGCCGCCGGCGGCTTTTAAACGGTCGCAGTATTCCTGCGGAACAATCGCCACTCCGTCAATATCGGAATCAGGACGTTCTGTTCCGGTCGCCAGCGAGCCAATCAGAAATAACGCTGAAACCTCCGGGTCTTCCCGGAAATGCAGAACCATGTTTTTAACCGAGTCTTCATGGTGTTTCATCATGTGCTTTTAAATCTCCTCTCAATTCCTTCAATCCTCATAAGGCTTAACGGTTTTAATCGTACCGTCGGGAGCGATTTCGAGTTCGGTGTATTTCAGGTTGCGCAGATGTGTGGCCCCGCCTGACATCGAGCTGTCGTGATAAAATAGAAGCCATTTCCCCTTGAATTCGACTATAGAATGATGGTTCGTCCAGCCGACGACTTCTTCCAAAACCACGCCTTTGTATGTATACGGCCCCAAGAGGCTGCCGCTCTCGGCATAACATATATTATGCGTGTCGCCTGTCGAATAGGATAAGTAATATTTCCCGTTAAACTTATGAATCCAGGCAGCCTCAAAGAATCTTCTCCCGGTGTCGCTCGCCTTTAAGGGTTTGCCGTTCTCGTCAAGAATCAACACTTCTTTCGGCTCGGTTTTAAAAGTCAGCATATCATCGCTTAAAATTGCGTAGCGAGGTCCCATTGCAGGCTCGTCACCCTGCGGTCCGTTCCTGCCTTTTTCCCCGTCATAAGGAACATATTCGCCCGTTCTCCAGTATTCAAGCTGCCCGCCCCAGAGCCCGCCGAAAAACATATACGACGTTCCGTCGTCCTCGGTGTAAACAGCCGCATCTATGCTGTAGCTGCCGGGAATGTAATCCGGCTCGGGCTTGAAAGGCCCCTTGGGATTATCGCCCACAGCAACGCCGAAGCGGAAGATTCCGTCCTTGTCATGTGCAGGGAAATAATAATAGTACTTACCGTTTTTAAAAGCCACGTCAGAGTCCCACATACGCTCGGTCGCCCACGGAACATCCCTGATATGCAATGCCTGTCCGTGGTCAACGCAGGGCGCGCCGATGTCGTCCATTGAAAACACATGATAATCTGTCATTTTAAAGTGGTCGCCGAAGCCGTCGTCAAGACCTTCGTTTTCAAGGTCATGAGAGGGATAAATATACAGCTTCCCCTCAAAGACGTGAACCGAAGGGTCGGCGGTATACATATGCGTGACTAAAGGCTTGTTGAATCCCGCGAATTTTTCCTGATTAGACATTGTAATCTCACCTTTCATAGCGGTTATGGACTTCGTGATGTTCAGAATCAGCGTGTCCAGCCGCTCCCTTTTATTTTGAAGCATGGAAAGATGCTCACCAAACGCCCGCCCCCTGTCGAAATCGGAAGCAAACAGCAAAGCCTTTATGTCCTCCAGAGAGAAGTCAAGCTCTTTGTAAAATAAGATTTGCTGCAGTGTATCGACCTGCTCCTGCCCGTAAATGCGGTATCCGGACTCTGCAACCCTAAGCGGCTTCAGCAAAGCTATCTCATCGTAATACCGCAGCGTGCGTGTGCTGACTCCCGACATTCTTGAAAGCTTATTGATTGTGTATTCCATTCTTTCACACCTCATTATAATACTATTATAAACTATAACGTAACGTCAATGTCAATAGGTTTCCAAATATATTTTTAAAATCATTAAAGCGGATTGACTTTATTACTTAAATATGCTATAATAAAAACACACCCAAACGTAAAACGTTTGCCACCCGCTTTGCGGATGGTTTCGCCAAAGCCAAAGCAGCATTTTTATTTCAGCAATAATTCAACGATAACTATTTGGGGGTAAGTGAATGAATCCTATTCTGCTCGGTATATACCGCCATTATAAAGGAAACAGGTATGAGGTCGTCGGATTCGCGAAGCACAGCGAAACCCTCGAAGATATGGTAATTTATAAATCACTCAGCAACAAGCATGAAACATGGGTCCGGCCGCTTTCAATGTGGGAGAATGAAATCGAAACTGACGGTAAAACCGTCAAGCGGTTCGAGTATGAGGGATAATAATCAAAGTTTATTTTTAAAATCAAAAGCGGGAATCGTCGTTGCAGCGATTCCCGCTTAATTATTTTTATGTATATTTTATATTCCCTGCGCTTTTCTTACTGCTTCTTCGAGGCTCATGCCTGCAAACTCCTGCGCGCTGAACAGCCGCCCGCTTTTCTTATCGTTCACGAACGCGCCCACCACCGCTCCGGGTATGACGCTCTCAACCGAATGAAAAGCGCTCGGCCCGCCGAGGTCAGTTCTGCACCAGCCGGGGTCAACCAGGCTCATAATCACATCAGTGCCGTCAGTAACTGTTGCAAGGTCGGTTGTAAACTTGTCGAGCGCCGCCTTGCTTGCCGAATACCCCGCCTGCTGCGGCTCGTTTTTAATCCCGCTCGTAATGTTAATAACCCTGCCGAACCCGCGCTCGAACATCTTCGGTATAAAACGATAGCATATCATCGCCGGAACAGTTGTATTAATGATAAAACTCGTTGTAAAATCCTCTGCCGGAGTCCGGTAATACGCACCCCTGTAAGCGACTTGCACAGCCGCGTTATTGAAGAGAATGCCCACATGCGTTTTCGCCTCGATTTCGTCCAGCATCGCCTCGACTGCTGATAAATCCGACAGCTCCGCGGCAATCGCATAAGCTTCGACACCAAATCCTTTTACCTCTGCAAGAATCTTCTCCGTATGCTCAAGATTTCTGCTGTGCAGAACAAGATTACAACCCTGCTTTGCCATAAAGATTGCGATTTGGCAGCCGATTCCGCGGCTCGCGCCCGTAATCAAAGACCATCTGCCCTTAACATTTGTCATGCTTTCCATAGTTTAATTAAGTCCTTTCTTCACAAAAGTAGAATGGGAACAACATTTTCCCCGATTTAGTTTTATTAATTTTTGAACTTGTTTTATTAAGTCCTTTCTTCACAAAAATAGAATAGGAACAACATTGTATCCTTTATATTTTATCAATAACCCCTGCGACAAACCTTAAAATATTAAGTGCTTCCGTTGTTCCGGTATCGCCGGTTTTACCGTTCGCTGTAAAAAGCTGAACCGCATTAAGCTCGGAAATCCCCGCGATGTGCCGCAGCAATGCCAAAGCGTCCGCTGTCCCTACTTCACCCGTGCCGGTAATGTCGCCCGTTCTTCGGATTAATACGATGTAGTCGCCGTTTCGGGCTATGCTGATTCTCGCGCTGCCGTTGGAAGAAACTATCACGGAATTAACTACTTCGAGTTGGTTCGTGGTTGCGTTTATTCTTACTAAAATCGCGTTCTGCCCCGCACGCGAAGCTCCCGTTGTTACGACATGCGTGCCGCCCTCGGTTACCCGCAGCTGGAATACAGGAAGAGTTCCCGCTACCAAGTTAATCATTGCCCTGGAAATCGCGAAATTCGGAATCATTGTCCCGGTTCCGGATTGTATGATGTTAGCGGAAGATACCGATGCATCGGTGGAGCCTCCGCCGCCTCCACCGCCACCGCCACCGGTAGATTTACTGTTGCCGGTTGCGGGTATGGCTTCGGTTCTTGCAGCGGGACAATCCGTGCAGGTAAATGTTCTGACACCTGCAGCAGTCGGCGTAGCGGGCGTTGTTATTACTCCGGAATTCCATAAGTGCCCGCGAGCCGGAACAGCCACTTTGTCCAGTGTCCCGTCGCAGTCGTCGCAGGTTATAGTATCAGCGCCTTCTGTTAAGCAGCCCGGAGCGAGCGTGCGCGTTGTCGTTTGATTCTCGTGTTCGCAGCTACAGAAAGTGCAGGGATTTTCCTCCGGACAGGTCGGGGCAATTCTGAACACCTCGCAATTAACGCACTGTGTGCAGTTTACTTCAATATCAATAACATGGACTATACCATTATCGGCGCCGCAGTTAGAGCATTTCGTGCAGTCTGCACCACTCGGGCCCCAGTGCGCGTGAATACACTGCCACTGCGCAAAAAGCGTAACGTTACCGATGAAATTAAACGTATCGCCCTCTGCATACCCTGTACCGCTGCCGTCCGCCGCTGTATTCCAACCTGAAAAAGCATAACCCTCTCTCGATAATATCCCTTCCGGATTTGCAGCTATTACGTTTTCACCTACAGGGCTGTGCTCTTCCGGTATCTGCCCCTCGCCGCCGTTGCTGTCATATGAGAGAGTAACCCAGGTCATGCCGTTAACAATGCCGCCGCGGGCACCGAAAACATTGCCTGTAATCGTGCCTGTTCCTGTCGTTATGAGCTCGCCGCTGTCCACCATCAGGTTTGGTACGGTCAGATTATTAACACCGAGCGCAAGCGTAACTTTTTTCCCTGTGATTATAATATCGCTCGTATGAGTTACATTGTTCGTAAATGTAATTATACTGCTATCATTATTATAAGCCAGAGCACGGGTTAACTGCTCGCTGCTGCTCACATAGAAAATCATCTCGGGTGCAGCCGATGTTTTTACAGTAAAACCGTCGCTGCGGACAGATGTATCTTGTGTTGCCGTTGCTTTTAACCTCTGATAGAATGTATAGCTCGTATCCGGCAGCAGTGCGCTGAATTCCGCGCTATCCTGCCAGAACAATCCGTTCCTTGAATACTCGTACCCCGCTCCCGGAGCCTCGTCTAATATCACTCTCGTGTTTGATACGGCAAAAGCATACGGTTGAACAGGTTTCGGCGGGCCTGCCTCTTTCCCCACCCGTGCGGTCTGCGCGGATATTATTCCTGTTTTGCCGGCGACTGTAACCTCTAATCTGATTACTTTTCCTATGTCGCTTATTGTGGGCGTGTATGTATTGGAGTTTACCCCGACCTCTTCGCCGTCCGAAGTCCATTTGTAATCGAAGGCATCGGGAATACTTACGACGGCTGTGATTGCCTGCCCGAGTCTCGGTCTTTCCGGCGACAATGTCACCCTGCCTGTTAATTCATTAGCACCTGCAGCTGACCATGAGAATGACGGGCCCGCCCTGAACACGTTACTATTAAACGTCGCAACAAACAAATAAGCCTCCTGCCCGTTTGTATTGATTCTTGCGGGAACGCCTTTTGTCAGCGGATATAAATCCGCTCCCTGATGACCGCTTGAGGCTCTGTAGCTTCCCGTAACCAGCGTGTCTTTCGGAACCGCCACATAATAACGCAGCGCATCATTACCGTCAACCGGGGCTGTTATAGTCAGTATCGGTGAGCTTTCATTACCGCTGCCGCTGAGTTTGTAGAGCATATCATGCGATGCGCCTCTTTCGGGCGGCTGCGTACCGTAACCGTAAAGCATAATATAGCCGCCTGAGCCTAATGACGGAACTAAATCATAATTATTTACAGAATTGAAATAACCGCTCCCGATAATTTCATGATAAACCCTGCCACCCCAGGTACCCATAACAGGCCTTATTGCCCATAAGTTATCGACAGGCCGCGATGTGCTGTTAAATTTTGTTGATTGTGTAGGCGTTGTGCTGTTCGGGTTGATTAACCCGCCGTCCGCCGCAAAGTTTTCCATAAAGAGAAAATATAATGTTTGCAAAGCGTTTGCGTCGGTGCCTACACCCGTCCCTGCGCGAAGCGCACGCCCCACTGTCAAGTCGTGTCCGGCATTTGTGATTCTATTTTCATTTGCCGTATATTGTGTGCTGTTGCGTGACGGCGGATATGTTGCTCTGAAGTTATTGTAAACTCCGCTGACAAAACCGCTTCCGTATCGTTTATACATCAGCATACCGAATAATCTGCTCATACCGTAATTCTTAAAGCTGTTATTGAAGCTAATAAAATCACCGTAACCGCTTCCCCAATATTCATTTTCAGAAGCGTCAAGCAATCGGCCGAAGCTTGTGATTTCAAAGCCTTGCTGAACATAATATGTACCCGCGAGCTCGCTTAGCGACTCATTGAACCATGAGAATGTTCTTCCCGTCACCATGCTGTTCGGCAAATAAACCCCGAAATGCATATAAAACAGCAAGTGCTGCAGCTCATGCGCCAGTGTATCGTATAAAACGTATTTTTCCTCATCGGTGGCGCCGGATTTTAATGAGTTAAAGCCCTGATTCGTGCCTATATCTATATGCAGCATATCGATATTATTCATAGGCTGATTGCCGAGGTACGTGAAGAAATCTCCGTTTGTGAAAAATCCTAATGTATAGCCGCCGGAGCTGCCTCCGTCGTTATTGATGTCGTAGAACAGGTAGTTCACCTTACCGTCACCAGCTATATCCCCGACAACTGGCTCGTTGTTCCACCTTGTGTTAATCTGCACCCCGGCATGCTCACCAAAATCAGCAGTCATCATTTTGTATATTTCATCAACCTGGCCCGCTATTTCCTGCGCGAGCGTACGGGTAATACTTTTTTGATTACAATTCAATACATAGCAGACCGACCCGTGCATAAAACTGCAGTCCACAACCCATATATTCGTATGCTCGCCCTGCCCTATTAAATCAGCGGCGACAACCCTCCATTCGTTAGATGTATTAGCAGCTCCGACCCTCGCTCTGAAATTACGCCTGTCACCAACATTGAACGGTCCTGCATTTGTAGATACCGGAGCGGTGTTATAGGATACAGATGACATCAGCAATCCGGATTCCGGCTGACGCTCCCTGTATATCTGCGGCTCGTGAATAATCCGGCTTTTATCAATTTCAACTACCTGCAAACCGGCGGCATCATCGGAAGAGCTTCCGAAGAATTCATCGCGGACCGCGCTCATCTGCGCGTCGGTGATTATATCGTTTATGTAGCTTATTTCCGGCATAAACGCGTCCGCCGAAACCGGAAACGCAGGCAGTATCCCTGCAGTCAGCGCAAAGACTAATATAAAAGACAGGATTTTTCTGAGTGTACTGTTTTTAATTTTCATGCTCAGTTCCCCTCTTTCTTATTAATTGCCATTTTTATATTCCATTTTACGTGCTCTCTTATTTCGTCTTCTCCTGTGAATTCCAGCCCGAAAACCCGCTTCATCTTGCCGACACCATACATCATCGGTGTACTGCTCCAGCCTTTGTCTTCAAGCTCGATTTCGGACGCTGACTGCGGGTATTCCTCAAGCGCAATCGAGGCGATTCGCTCCCACGTGATATAATCCGCCGCAAGCGCGAGAAACACCTGTTCGTTCAAATCGCTCTCAAGCAGCGAAACGTATGCCTTTGCAATCTGTCCCGCCGAAAGGAACTGCGTGCCGTCATGCTTGATAATTCTAATCGGTTTGTTATTCACGACAGCGTCAGCTATATCGCGGAACCGCGGGTCAAGCTGCGTCGTCCCGCCCTCAAAACAAGGCGTCGCATATGTATAGCCCGGACGGATTACATTGCGCTTAATGGCGACTTTCCTCGGCTCCTGCCCCGCTTCCGGAAAATACTGACTGAATCCGAGTACGTAGGCTTCAATGGCGGCTTTCGTGCTGCCGTATAAATTGAGCGGCATATTACAGAAAGTTTCATCCATGTCGGGGCGGTTGTGCCCCATCGCCGCCGTGGAGCTCGTGAAGATAAACTTCCCGACGCCGGCTTTTTCTGTGATTTCCAGCAGATTCACAGTTGCCAGCGTGTCGTTCGTCAGCATGGAAACAGGCTCGTTGCCCCAGCCCAGCGCAATGGAAATGACCGCGTCACAGCCTCCTGCGTACTCCGCCATAAGGCTGTAATCGGTCATCAGACCTTTCACGATTTTAATGTTCCCCATGCCGAGCATGGGCGCATACTTGCCGGGAGTGCGCGAAAGCACAATTACCTCATGCCCTCTTTCCGCTGCAGCCAGCGTCACATACTGCCCGATACAGCCTGTCCCGCCCGTGATAAATACTTTCATGTTTATTTTCATTAAGTCCTTTCTTAACAAATGAATCACGAAAAAAACATTTTCCCGATTCAGTTGTTTTATTTTCAAACTTTACCCTTGCCATTTCTGCACAACAGCGCTCTAAAACAACGTTTCTACCGTTATTTTGAATTTTATTTAAATTGTTTTCCCTTAATTCATTCTATCACAGAAATAATAAATTGTCAATTGTAACTGCGTTCCTCCGCCCATGCGTCCTTATAAATACGCACGTAATTCTCAAACCTGCCGGCGTTTATTTTACCGCTCTCTTTTGCATTTATCACCGCGCAGCCCTCTTCTTTTGTATGGCTACAGCCCGCAAACCTGCACTTGTCCAAAAACTGCACAAACTCACGGAAGTAAAGCGCGACGTTTTCAGAAATCAGCTCGCCGTACTTCGCGGCTTCAACGGTAGAAAAGCCGGGCGTATCCGCGATATATGAATTTTCATCAATTCCGAAAAGCTCGACCTGCCTTGTCGTGTGCTTGCCGCGTCCGAGCTTTTTGCTGATTTCGGCGGTTTCGAGTTTAAAGCCGGGAAAAAGGTTATTAAGCGTACTGCTCTTCCCTACTCCCGTGTTGCCGATTAAAGCGCAGGTTTTATTCTGCACAAAATCGCGCACAGCTTCCGTTCCCGTGTTTTCTGTATTGTTCACGGAAAACACCGTAAACCCCGCCTTTTCATAAATCCTGCGTAGTTCCTCTTCTTCTTTCTTATCTGTTTTCGTAAACAGCAGAACGGGCTCGATTTCCTTGCTCTCGAAAATCGCGATTAGTTTATCGAGAATTAATCTGTTCGGCTTCGGCTCGACAGTTGAAACCACTATAATCGCCGCGTCAAGATTTGCGAGCGGCGGGCGGATAATGTGATTTTTGCGTTCAAGTACATCGGTTATAACAGGCGTATTTTCGCAAATGTCGCCCGTGTCGACAACGACGTTATCCCCTGCGACAGGCGTGATATCCTTATGGCGGAACACCCCGCGCGCCGTACAAAGCAAAACTCCGTCAAGGGATTCCACATGAAAGAATCCCCCGACGGATTTTAATATTTTACCGGTTATATTACTCATTCTCACCATTTTCTATAAAGTCTGTATCTGTTTCGTAGTGATAAGGTTCACCGCAATCACATTGATGGTCAATAGCTATTTCAATAATAACAAACAGCATAAATGTCAGTATAATAACTGCCCCAATCGCAGCCATTACAAACAGTAAACGCTTCCCGAATTTTTCGTTATTCATATTTTCATTAAGTCCTTTATTCACAAACGGGAAATGAAAATATCCGTTTACCCGATTCAGTATTACTTATTTTAAACTTCGTCACTGTCATCACCGGGGTCGGGGTCGGGATACGGCTCGGGCTCCGGGGGCGGGTCGGGGTCGGGCACAGGGTCGGCGGGGACGCTGAGCTGCGTGAAAATCGTATCGTTCAGCATAACCACGCGGTGTGTCGGCGTTTCACCGGAGAAGTCAACCTCATACTCGCAGAACTGCAGCCGCCGTCCCGTTTCAACGGAAGTAATATAAATTACCAGCTGGTGCGTGTCCGTACCCTCGGCTTCCCATTCGATTTTTTTGTTAAGCCCGATATTTTGTATTACGCCCGATGTATCCTGCCGTATGCCGTCGATATAATACTCGAACATATAGTCGCCCGTGAGGCTGTCGCTGATATGGCGCAGAATAGTGAACGTCTTAGGCGGAGCCGGCCCCGCGCTTATAATAACTTCAATCGTCCCGAACTTCGTCATCGTAGCCATCGGCAGCGGGTTTTGCCGCATTACGATTCCCTCTTCGACCGTGTCGCTGTACTCTTCCTCAAAAATTGCGACGACGTCATGCATTTTCGCGCGCTCTTCTGCGTTTTGCCGCGTTAAGTCAATAAGGTCGGGAGCCTGCGTCATTTCATTTCCGCCGCCGAAGCTGACCCACACGGTAATCCGCGTATCGAGCGGTATCATGGCGCCTGCCGACGGGTCCGTACGGATTACGAAGCCGGCGGGAACGTTAAGGCTTTCCTCATTTCTGATGCTTATGTTCGCATCATTGAAGCCCTGCCGCCGCAGCCTTGTGCGAACCTCGTCTATGTGGTGCACGCCGCCCTCGTAGTTGTTGAGCTCGACAAGCTGCGGCCCCATGCTGACCCAGATGTCAACCTTCTGACCCGTTCTTATATCCCTGCCCGCAAGGTGTCCCTGCCGCATAATCTGCCCTTTTTCATACTCGCCCGACCATTCCTGAATCGGATTGAAGTTTAAATTCGGATAAAGCGCAATCGCCTCGTCAAAGTCAAGCCCCACCACCGCCGGCATCTTGATTTCATCGCCCGCCTGCTTGCCGATATCATCAAAAGTATTGGTAACAATCGTGAAAATAAGCCATGCCGCCATGATTACAACCACCGAAGCCGTAGCAAACAGAATCGCGAGCAGCGGCGAGCGGCGCTCGACCACCTCGTCGTAATAATCGTCGTCGTCGTCATAATCGTCGTACTCATCGCGTTTTGCGGCGCTTTGCGGTGCTGCGCCTGCTTTCGCAGCCGGCGGATTAATCGGCGACGGCGTCATGCCCATATTAAGCGGGGAAGTCGCGGGCTTGTCGAAGTATTTAATCTTCTGGTCGTCTGTCGAGAAATACTTATACTCAAAAACTATGCTCGGATTCTTTTTGAACTCGTCTATGTCGTTAATCAACTCGCCTGCCGTCTGGTAGCGCTTGGCGGGCTCCTTCTGCATTGCCTTGAGCGTAATTTCCTCAAGCCCGTCGGGAATCGAGCTGTTAATGTCCGTAGGTTTTTTCGGCTGCGCCTGCATGTGCATCAGCGCAATGGAAACGGGATTGTCGCCGTCGAACGGCTTTCTGCCCGTCAGCATCTCAAACAGCATTACGCCCACAGAATAAATATCGCTCTTTTCGTCGGTGGCTTCGCCTCGCGCCTGCTCGGGGCTGATGTAGTGCACAGATCCGATTGCCTTTTCAGAAATCGTCTTGTCGGTTTCGCGGTTGAACCGCGCAATACCGAAGTCCATCACCTTTATTGTTCCGTCCGAGAGCAGCATGACGTTTTGCGACTTTATGTCGCGGTGGACTATTCCTCTGTCATGCGCATGCTGTAAAGCGCGCAGAATCTGAGTAACGAAGTGCAGCGCGTCGCGCCATTTTAAGACGCCCTGACGTTCGATATATTCGGTCAGCGTTATGCCGTCGATGTACTCCATCACGATAAACTGCACTTTATCGTTGAAACCGACGTCGAAGATTTTAACTATGTTCGGGTGCGAAAGCAGCGCAATCGCCTTGCTCTCGTTTCTGAAGCGGCGCAGGAAATCCTCACTTTCGGCAAGCTCGTTTTTAAGGATTTTTGCGGCGACAATCTTGTCCTCGACCATGTCGCGCGCCTTATAAATGTCCGCCATTCCGCCGACGCCAATCAGCTCAAGCAGCTCATATCTTCCGTCAAGCCTTTTTCCGATGTTACCATCCATGAATAACTCATCCTTTTATAATTAATTATGGAATAATGAATAATGAATAATTGCCGGGCCGCCTCTGGCGGCGATTTCAAAACCGTCCGCAAAGCAGACCCAAAAATTATTAACTGTTTCATTATTAATTATTATTTAACCGATATAACCGCCACAGTTATATTATCCCGTCCGTCTGTTTCGAGCGCGTATTCAATAAGCTTATCGCAAATCCTGCTGACCGGGTTGTTAACGATGATTTCCGCAATACTCACGTCCTCGCCGTAAGCGTGAAGCCCATCGGAACTCAGCATTAAAATCGAGTCGTCATGCAAATCAATTTCGTAATAATCCGGCGTCAGCAGCGGCTCCGCGCCGACTGCACGGGTAAGGCAATTGCGTTTTGGGTGCGTCTTGCCCTCTTCTTCGGTTATTTCACCGTCATCAATAAGCTTATTTATGTAGGAATGGTCTTTGGTAATCTGCTGGATACTGTCCCCGAAAACATGATAAACCCTGCTGTCTCCGACATTAATAATGTATGCGCGCCCGTCGCAGACAATCGCGCCGACACAGGTTGTGCCCATTCCGAGCATGTTCTGGTCATACTCGGCGAGGTCGTAGACTAAATTGTTTGCCGCCGTAACCGAGGTAATCAGCAGATTTCGGATTGAGTTGCGGTTTAGCTCGGGGCGGAATCCGCGCTTAACGCGTTCGCTGATGAAATTCACAGTAGTCTCGCTCGCAAAGCTGCCGGCGTTCTCGCCGCCCATGCCGTCGCACAGCACGACAGCCGCCGCGTTATTACCGGGCGCGTCAAGCACAGAAGCCCAGACTCTGTCCTGATTTTCCGTCCGTTTATTGCCTATGTCCGTTTTTGAAAATACTTTCATAAACTCTCCTACTATATAATTATACTATACTTTTGTGATAAAACAAGGAAAAGTTATTTACAATTTAGTTACATTTTGTCAGTTTAATAAGTCCGTTTTTCATTAGGCGCGTTTTTTCAACATCGTTTTCCCCGATTCACAGAGATTCAATTTATTTGTCATTTTAATAAGTCCGCTATATATAAGTACGTTTTTTCAACATCGTTTTCCCCCGGTTTACGTAGGTTTAATTAATAAGCTGCTGAGCGCGCAGCTGCCCGCAGGCGGCGTTTATATCCGCGCCGAGTGTTCTGCGTACTGTTGCATTAACGCCGAGGCTTGTCAGCCGCTCATGAAAAGCTTTTACATTTGCGGATTTTTCGTGTTTTTTCGAGTGAACATGATTTATCGGAATCAAGTTTAAGTGCGCGCCAATCGGCTTTATGAGCCTTGAGAGTTTCTCTGCGGTTTCAAGACTGTCGTTGATATCTTTAATCAGCGCGTATTCAAAGCTCACCCGCCTGCCGGTTTTCTCGAAGTAATTCTTGCAAGAAGCCATTATTCTTTCTATATTGAATTTTTTGTTAACCGGCATTATTGTGCTTCTTGTTTCGTCGTCCGCGGCGTGAAGCGAAACCGATAAAGTAAGTCCCGACCTGAGCTCTGCGAGTTCGTCTATTTTATCCGCAAGCCCGCAGGTAGACAGCGAAACGTGCCGCAAACTCATATTTCTGCCATCCTTATCTGAAAGCAGCCGTAAAAATTTCACAACATTATCAAAATTATCCAGCGGCTCGCCGATTCCCATTAAAACTACGCTTCCCACACTTAAGCCGCTGTCGCGCTCGCTTTCGTATAGTTGCAGCAGCATTTCCGACGGCGTAAGATTCCGCACGAAGCCGGTTATTCCGCTTGCGCAAAAAGTACAATTCATCCTGCAGCCCGCCTGCGTGGATATGCACAGGCTGTTTGCGTGCTTGTAGCGCATTAAAACTGTTTCTATTTTCTGTCCGTCAGGCAGCCCATATAAATATTTTACAGTATAATCATGCTCGGATACAAGTTTTTTTTGAATATTTAGTCGATTTATACAAAAATGCTCTGCAAGTTTTACACGAAATTGTTCAGATAAATTAGACATTTCAGAAAACTCTGTTACCTGCTTCACGTGAAGCCAATTAAAAATCTGCTTAGCGCGGAATTTCTCCCCGCCGATTGCTGCGATTTTATCTTGAAGCTCTTGTAATGAGAGTATAAGTATATCTGTCATAGTATTTTTAGCTGCTGCGGCTCGGCTTTTCTTCTGAATACCGCCACAAAAAAACCGTCGCCGCCCGTTATATGCGGGAACAAATTGTACCTCGAAGCGTCAGAAATCCCCATTCCTACCGGCACAAAATAAGGCGAGAACTCGGGATGGCTATTTTGAAAGTCATTCACAACAGCCTCGTTTTCATCGGGGTTGAGCGTGCAGGTCGAGTATACCAGCGTACCGTTGGCCTTTACGTAGTGCGCGGCGGTTGCGAGGATTCTTCGCTGCGTTTCCGGCAGGGTTTCGAGGCTTTTCATCGGCTTGTATTTTATTTCGGGTTTACGGCGGATTACACCCAGCCCCGAGCACGGCACATCGCAAAGTACCACATCGGCAGGCGGGAATTCCGGGTTAAAAACCATCGCGTCGTTCTCAACCGCTCTTATAATTTCCAGCCCGAGCCGTTTCGCCCCGTTTTCAATCAGCGAAAGCTTCCCACCGTAAAGGTCGCAGGAAATAAGCGTTCCGCGGTTGTTCATCATCTGCGCCATCGTGAAGCTCTTGCCGCCCGGAGCCGCGCAAACATCAATCACAGTTTGGTTGAAGCCCGGGCGCGCCAGTTTACAGCATAGCTGCGATGAAATATCCTGTACATGAAACATTCCTTTGCGGTAGGCGTCGGAAAGCTCAATGCTGCCGCTCACGCGCCCGAGCTCAAGGCAGTCGTCCAGGTGTGCGTTTTTCCTCACGTCGAACTTCTCTTTTTTAAGCGCTGCGATTACGTCACCAGCTTGGAATTTAAGTGTGTTTACTTTTAAATAAATCGGCGGCCGTCCGAACGTGCCTTTCAAGAGTTCAAGCGTTTGCGCCTCCCCGAAAGCCGCAGTCCATTTTTTAATCAGCCACTTCGGACAGGAATAATCGATTGAAAGCTTCGCTTCACCCTCAAGATTCTTTGTATCAATTTTAATTCCATCGCGGATAAAACTGCGCAGAATTGCATTAACAAAGCCTTTTGAGTTTTGACCGGCAAGGTTTGCGGATTCGTTC
>WRCY01000043.1 GCA_009783695.1 Oscillospiraceae bacterium | reverse complement strand
TTTAGTTTTTAAGAGCCTGTTTAGTATCCCGCTCGTGGCAGCTTTGCGGTATATTTTCCGCCATACTGCGTCAATTTCTCCTTAAATATCTCGGATATTCGCGTCGAAATTTTCTTGTACAACGAAAAATATCCTCACAAATCTGCTCACTCGGAGATACTAAACAGCCTCTAAGGGAATTTCCTCCGGAAAACGCAAGGGAAGCAGGCTTGAAAACAACCGAAGCTTTTCATTTTTCGTTAGCTATGAAAGGACTTAATGAAAACATGGAAATAATTCTTCTCGGCTCAAGCGGCTCTATAGGGCTTCAGACATTAGACGTCGTCCGCCGGCATAAGATTTTAATTAAAGGTATAGCTGCTAAAAGCAACGTGCAAACGCTGGAGCTACAGGCGCGGGAGTTCAGCCCGCGTTACGCCTGCATCTATGACGAGAGCTGCTACGCCGATTTAAAGACCCGTCTCGCGGATACCAAAACCGAGGTGTTATGCGGGAAAGAGGGGATGTGCGAGCTTGCGGCTGTAGGCTGCGGCATGGTGGTGAACGCCGTCGTCGGCATGGCGGGCTTGGAGCCTACGCTTGCGGCAATCGAAAGCGGTACTGACATTGCGCTCGCCAATAAGGAAACGCTGGCGGCGGGCGGCGAGCTCGTCATGAAGCGCGCAAGTGAAAAAAAGGTCGAAATTATACCGATAGACAGCGAACATTCTGCTATATTCCAATGTCTTGCGGGCAACAATAAAAATGATTTAACAAAGATTATCCTAACCGCGTCGGGCGGTGCTTTTTACGGATATAATAAGGATAAGCTTAAAACCGTGACAAAAAAACAGGCGCTTCATAACCCTAACTGGGACATGGGTGCAAAGGTCACGGTTGACAGTGCAACGCTGATGAATAAGGGCCTGGAATTTATTGAAGCTGTGAGGCTTTTCGGGGTGAAACCGGAGCAAATCGAAGTCGCGGTTCACAGGCAGAGCATAATTCATTCGGCGGTGGAGTTTGCGGACGGCTCGGTAATTGCGCAGATGGGTGTCCCCGATATGCGGGTGCCCATTCAGTATGCGCTGCTTTATCCCGCGCGACCGGAAAGTGGCGTGAATCGGCTTTCTTTAACGGATACAGGTTTGTTGACGTTTGAAAAGCCCGATGAGGATACATTCAGTTGTCTTTCTGCCGCGAAAAAGGCAGCAGACATGGGCAACAACGCCTGCGCCGTGCTCAACGCCGCAAATGAAGCGGCAGTCGGGGCGTTCTTGGAAGACAAGCTGGAGTTTTTCAGAATATCCGAACTTGTGAACAATACGCTTGAAAATGTGAAAGCGAATAAGAAAGTTACATTGCAAACTATTTTTGAGGATTCAAATGCGGCAATAGAGTATGTGAAAGGGCAAATTAAATAATGTCAATAGTAATAGCAATCATAATTTTCGCAGTAATCATATTAATCCATGAAATCGGGCATTTCTCTGCCGCAAAGCTCTTTAAAATGCGTGTTTATGAATTTTCGTTCGGTATGGGGCCCGTGCTTCTTCGCAAGCGCGGCAAGGAGACCAGCTACTGTCTGAAAGCAATTCCGTTCGGTGGTTCTGTGCAGCTCGGGCAGGACGAAGAAGATGAGGATTCAAAAAAAGACCCGCGCGCTTTCAAAAATAAGCCCGTATGGCAGCGGGCGATTGTGATTATGGCGGGCGCAATCATGAATATCGTGCTCGGATTTGTGTTGTGTCTAATTATAGTTAACATGAACAAAATGGTCGATACTGTAGAGATACGCGGCTTCAGAGAGGGCGCGGCTTCCCATCATCAATTGCAGCGAGGCGATAAAATAACTCACATAAACGGCATGAGAATTTTTACCTGGGCGGATATAAGCTACCAGTTTTACAACACCGAAACAAAAATGTCGGAAGAAGCGGATATGGCTGTTTTTGATTTCAGAGTAATCAGGAACGGAGAAAAAATAAATCTGAACAATGTGCAGTTTTATGCAGGGGATAACGGTACCGGAGGAAAAGCGATTTTCCTAGACTTCGGGGTAGAGTGGGTAGATAAATCGTTTTTCAATGTTATTTCGCGGGCGGCGCGGGAAACAATAACCTACTCACGCCTTGTTTTGCTCACGCTGTTCGACATGATTCGCGGGACTTACGGGCTCAACGACATCGCAGGCCCCGTGGGAGTGGTAAGTGCAATCGGCGAGGTTTCGTCGGAGGGCTTTAAGGTAAGTATAATGGACGGAATCCGTACATCGCTGTTCATGGCGGCGCTGATAACTGTGAACGTGGGGATTTTTAATCTGCTGCCGATTCCCGCATTGGACGGCGGCAGGCTTGTATTCTTTGGGATAGAAGCCGTTCGGCGCAAGCCAATAAAAGCGGAAATAGAGGGAATGGTGCACTTTGTCGGCTTTACGGCGCTGATGCTGTTTATGCTGCTGATAACCGTGCTTGATATCGGAAAGCTGATAAGTTAACATGAAAAAACAATTAAAAGTCGGGAATGTTACGCTCGGCGACGGTAATATTTATATTCAGTCAATGCTCAAAAAGCCTGCTCACGATATTGAAGCAAGCGTAAAGCAGGCGCTGGAGCTGCAGGAAGCGGGCTGCGAAATCATCAGAGCGGCTGTTCCCGAGGCGAAGGACGCAAGATTGATTCACGCGCTTAAAAGCGCTCTTAAAATCCCCGTGGTCGCGGACATTCACTTCGATTATAAAATCGCGCTCGAAGCTATAAGTGCAGGTGCAGACAAGATTCGTCTTAACCCCGGGAACTTAGAGCCGGACAAGCGTGAAATAGTTGCAAGAGAATGCCAAAAACATGAAATCCCAATAAGAATCGGCATTAATGCGGGCTCGCTTGAAAAAGACTTACTGCAAAAGCACGGCGTATGTGCGGAGGCTTTGGCGGAAAGCGCGCTGAGAAGCGCGGCTCTGCTTGAAGAAATCGGCTTTAGTGATATTGCGCTGTCGGTTAAGGCGTCGGGCGTGAAGATGACGATAGACGCATACCGGCTGTTACATAAAAAGTGCGGGTATCCGCTTCATCTCGGCGTTACAGAAGCAGGAACAAAGCGGCTCGGAATCTTGAAATCCGCTGTCGGTATCGGGTCGCTTTTATGCGACGGAATAGGCGACACGATTCGCGTTTCACTTACGGACGAGCCTGTGGAGGAGATTTACGCGGCTTTGGATATTCTTAAAGCCGTCGGCAAAGGCAAAGGCGCAGAAGTTATAAGCTGCCCGACCTGCGGCAGAACGAAAGTAGATGTAATTAAGATAACAAGCGAGATAGAAGCGTTTGCGGCGGGGATTAAAAAGCCTATTAAAATTGCGGTTATGGGCTGTGCCGTCAACGGGCCCGGGGAAGCGCGTGAAGCCGATATAGGCATCGCCGCCGGCAACGGCTGCGCAGTGCTTTTTAAAAAAGGTGAAATAATCGGAAAAGTTGCTGAAGATAAAATGCTTGAGGCACTGAAAAAAGAAATCGAGGAATATTAAGCTTGAGAATAGCTGATATAAAATCGGGGAAAACGATGTTTTAATGTTGAATTTATTAATGAAGGGTTTAATAGAAATAAGTTTGATGTAAAATCTGTTGAATCGGGGAAAACGATGTTTAAATGCTGCATTTATTAAGAAAGGACTTAATTAAAATATGAGTGAAAAGCTTTCTGTCCTGTTTGAGGGATTAGAGTTTGATAAAAAAATAGCGGACAAGCACATTATTTCTGCTGTGCACGAAAGAGGAAACAATACGTTTCTGTTGCAAATAAAATCCGACGAGCTGCTCGATGCCGGCTGCATTAACGAAGCCGCGCAGCTCATTAAAGACGAGCTCGGGGTAAGCAGGGTGCTTATTTATCCGAAGTATCCAGCCGAGCTTTTCACTCCCGAATACATAATTGAAATAACCCGGCTGATGAAGCATATTCCCATTGTTGCAAACGGGCTTCTTGACGACATTGAAATCAACGACGACGGCGAGGTTTTTGAGATTACGCTCGGAGGCGGCGGGCGGGAAATCCTGCTTGCCGAGAAGATTGATACGGAAATCGAAAAGCTTGTCAAAGGCTTTTTCGGCGTTACGATTAAAATAGAGATTATAAATGCAATAACACAAAAACCCGCGCAGGAAGCAGAAATACCTGTTTTTGTATCAACCAGACCGCCTGCCTCGAGAGAACCGGAAAAACCTAAACAAGGCAACGGATTCAGCGGTAACGGGCGCAGGAAAAACCTTGAAGTGCTTGACGAATTTGAAGAAGTTATGCTGACATTTGAACATGAGATGTTCGCAAAAGAAGCAAAGTTGATTTTCGGGAAAGGCATAAATCAAGTGCCGGCTGAAATGCAAAGCATAAGCGGGGAAGCGGATAACATTGTTTTGTGGGGCGAGGTTTTTGACTATGATGTGAAGCTTATAAAACAAGGCAGGAACGCGATTATTCTAATCGGATTTACGGATTATACCTCGTCGCAGACCATAAAGATTTTCACGTCCGCGGATAAAGCCGGCGGTTTTAAGGTGTTAAAAGACAGCGCGGTTTTAGTGAGCGGGGATTTAAAATTCGATGATTTCGTGAAAGATTCGGTGATTGAGCCGAAGTCAATTATGCTTGTGAAAGCGCATGAGCGCACGGATAACGCCGAGGCGGGCAAGAAACGCTGCGAGCTTCATCTGCACACAAACATGTCGGATAAGGACGCAACCGCTTCTGCGAAAGAGCTTATTAATCAGGCGTACAAGTGGGGACACCGCGCAGTTGCAATTACCGACCACGGGAATTTGCAGGCGTATCCCGAAGCGATGAATACTTACAAAGCCATATTAAAAAAGCAGTCCGATGCAGATTTTAAGCTGATTTACGGCGTTGAGGCGTACTTCGTGCGTGACGGGAAGGCGCTCATTGAGGAATGTACAGATGTGCCTGTTAATGGGGAGCTCATCGTATTTGACGTGGAGACCACAGGGCTTTCACCAACGAGCGAACGCATAACCGAAATAGGTGCGGTGAAACTGGTGAATCTTGAAATCGCCGGTGAATTCTGCACATTTGTGAATCCCGGTAAACCTATTCCCGACCACATTACGCAGCGGACGGGAATCAACGACGATATGGTTAAAGACGCGCCGGCGGAAGCGGAGGCGCTAAGAAAATTCATCGAATTCTGCGGGGATAATCCGGTACTTGTTGCACACAACGCAAGCTTTGATGCAGGTTTCATAAGGGAAAGCTGCAAGAGAAGCGGGATTGAATTTAATTTCAGCACAGTCGATACGCTGGGTCTTTGCCGCGCCGCTGTGCCGGGCAATAAATCTCATACGCTTGATGCCATGGCGAAGTATTACAAGCTCGGAGAATTCAATCACCACCGTGCACTTGACGATGCGGTTACGCTTACAAAAATTTTCACGAAGCTTGTCCAAGACGTGAACAGAGACGGGCAGATTCAATATTTGGGCGACCTAAACACCGTGCTCGGCAGCGTTGACTTTAAAAAAGAAGAAAGCTATCACATGGTTATTCTGGTTCAAAATCAAACCGGACTTAAAAACCTATACAAATTAGTTTCGCTGTCTAACTTAAATTATTTTTACAAGAAACCAAGGATTCCGCTGTCGGAGCTTAAAAAGCACCGCAACGGACTTATAATCGGCAGCGCGTGCGAAGCGGGCGAGCTGTATAATGCGGTTTTGGAAGGCATGCCGGAGGAACGGCTGATAGAAATCGCGCAGTTTTACGACTATCTTGAGATTCAGCCGACCGCAAACAATGAATTCTTGGTGAGGAGCGGAAGAGTAGATTCGGAGCTGAAGCTGCAAATATTCAACCGCAGAATAGCCGAGCTCGGAAAAAAGCTCGGCAAGCCTGTCGTCGCTGCATGTGACGTGCATTTTAAAAATGCACGGGACAGCATTTTCAGGGAAATACTGATGGCAGGGCAGGGGTATAAGGACGCATCTAATCAGGCGCCGCTGTATTTCAGGACAACTGAGGAAATGCTTGAGGAATTCGCCTATCTCGGCGAAGACATAGCGTATGAAACAGTAGTTGAGAATCCTAACAAAATCGCCGATAGAATAGAGCAGGTACGCCCGATTCCCGAGAAAATGCACGCGCCTGCAGTCGAGGGTGCAGACGAGGAAGCGCGGAAGTTCGCGTATGAAAGAGCGCGGGAGTTATATGGTGAACAGCTGCCCGAAATAGTAGTGAAGCGGCTGGAAAGGGAACTTACTGCGATTATTAACAACGGCTTTGCTGGGCTTTATATCATTGCAAGAAAGCTCATCAAGCGTTCGGAGGAATGTGGGTACCTTGTGGCGTCGCGCGGCTCGGTGGGCTCGTCGTTTGCGGCGACTATGCTCGGCGTTTCTGAAGTAAATCCGCTTCCGCCGCATTACCGCTGCCCCGAATGTAAGTACAGCCGCTTTACCGACGACGGCTCAGTACAGTCGGGCTTCGACCTGCCGCCGGAAAACTGCCCGGATTGCGGAGCAGCTCTAATTGGCGACGGGCACGACATACCTTTTGAAACTTTCATGGGCTTTAAAGGCGACAAATCCCCCGATATAGACCTTAATTTCAGCGGTGAATATCAAACGCAGGCGCATAAGCATACCGAGGAAATGTTCGGCAAGGACTATGTTTTCAAAGCGGGGACGATTACGGCGATTCAGGATAAAACCGCATTCGGATATGTGAAGAAATACCTGGACGAGCGCGGTATAACCGTCAACAAGGCGGAATTAAACCGCTTAGTTAAGGGCTGTACGGGCGTCAAGCAGACGACGGGGCAGCATCCGGGCGGCATGATGGTTGTGCCGAGGGAATACGAAATTTATGACTTTGCGCCGATACAACACCCGGGAACCCAAAAGGATAAAAGCATCATCACCACGCACTTTGATTACGGCGCGCTGGAGGACACGCTGCTCAAGTTAGACCTGCTCGGGCACGATGTTCCGACGCTTTATAAGCATCTTGAGGATATGACGGGTATTAAAATCGCCGACGTTCCGACCTCGGACAAGGCGGTCATGAGCCTGTTTACGTCTACCGGTGCGCTTAAGCTTGACGCGGACCATGACCCGGGTTTAATCCCGCTGGGCGTTTACGGCTTGCCGGAATTCGGCACGGAGAATACTATTCGCGTCACCAAGGAAGCGAAGCCGAAGCTGTTCTCGGACCTGGTGCAAATCTCGGGGCTGACGCACGGAGAGGGGATATGGCAGGGGAACGCACAGGAGCTAATAAAGAGCGGACAATGCACGATTTCAACCGTCATAGGTACGCGCGATAATATAATGGTATACCTCATGCATAAAGGTATGGAGCCGGACATGGCGTTCAAAATTACTGAAATAACACGTAAGGGCGGCGCAACTCAGTATTTTAACGACGAGATTTATAAGGCGTTTGAGGACTGTAATATAGAGCCGTGGTACATAGAGAGCTGCAAAAAAATAAAGTACATGTTCCCTAAGGCGCACGCTGCGGCTTATGTAACGGGCGCGGTGAAGCTCGGCTGGTTTAAAATTAACTACCCCGCCGAGTTTTATGCGGCGGTGCTGACGAAACACACGGAAAACCTTGATATAGACTGCGTTTTAGCGGGAAAGGAGGCGGTAAGGCGTCGAATCCAGGCAATTTCTGCAAATCAAGAAGCCGAACCCAAGGAAAAGTCGGTTTTAAAAGCGCTTTATATAGTTTATGAAATGCTGTGCAGGAAGATTAACTTTCTGCCGGTACGTTATGACAAGTCCGATGCGGCGCGTTATGCAATTGAGGACGGTAATTTACGTCTGCCTTTCCTCGCTGTTGAAAACTGCGGCGAAAACGCCGCAAAACGTATGAAAGAGGTTATAGATTCGGGCGATTTTATCAGTATTGACGATATAAAGATAAAAGCGGGCATTAATAATACAGTCATGGAGCGGCTCTCTGAGATGAGTGCATTTGAGGGGCTGCCCCAGTCGGCACAGTTGTCGTTATTTGAATTGTTGTAGAAGGAGCAAATTTACATTTTGGTTTTATGACGATTTGTTATATAACGATACTTATATTTAGTGTGCTGCGGATAAAAGCATATAAAACAAGCGGGATAATTATGACTGTTGCTTCTTCATTCCTCGTTCTCGTGTCATTGATGGCGACATTGGGGAGTTTTTTACCAAAGGAAATATGATAATGCTAAGAAATAATGTATGAAATACCAATTGACTTTATCGCACTAATGTGATATTATAGTATTGTGGCATTGCGATAACGAGGTAATTAAATGAAAAAGAACAATCTCATAACCCCCGAAGGCACACGTGACCTGCTTTTCGACGAGTGCAGGGCGCGGCGGGAAATAGAATCTGAGCTTATGGAGCTGTTTAAAAACGAGGGTTACTCCGAAGTAATCACGCCTTTTCTTGAGTTTTACGATGTTTTCAGCGGTTCGCCGAATGGAGGAATGCAGGGTTTCCCGCAGGAAAGCATGTATAAGCTGACAGACTCCAAGGGTAGGCTGATGGTTATACGCCCCGATTCAACCCAGCCGATTATAAGACTTGCAGAAACCCGTTTAAAAAATGAGCCGCGTCCGCTTAAATTGTGTTATAATCAGACGATTTACCGTGCAAATCCAAAAGATGCGGGCAGAGATGATGAGATAATGCAGAGCGGTATTGAAATTCTTGACGGCGCGGGGGGGAAAAGCGACAGCGAAGCTGTCAGTCTGGCGGTTATGGTTTTAAAAAAACTGGGAATAGATTTCCGTTTTGAAATCGGCGATTGCTCGTTTTTTAATCTGCTCAGCTTGGAAGCGGGCATGAGTGAAGATGAAGCGGAGGAAATCCGCCCGTTTGTGGAAACGAAGAATTTTCCGGAGCTTTCCCGACTCACAAACGGCATGCTTGCCCGGTTACCGAGATTATTCGGCGGGGAAGAAGTATTTAATGAAGCAGAAAAATTATTTAAATCAAATGCGCTGCAAATGACATTGGAAAAATTAAAAGGTGTTTACGAAGAACTGCGCGGGAATGGATTAGAAGAAAAAATCACTGTCGACTTAGGGCTTACAAACAAGCGGGGGTATTACACGGGGATTTTGTTTAACGGCTACGCGCAAGGTTACGGGAAGCCGGTTTTATCCGGCGGACGATACCTTATAAATAAAACCGAGGGCATAGGCTTCGCGGTAAACGTTTCTGCAATCGCAGAGCTACGGGGTAATAAATGAATATTAAGATGATTGTGACCGACCTTGACGGGACGCTTTTGCGTAACGATAAAACTGTTTCCGGGAGAACAATCAGCACGCTTCAAAAGTGCCGTTTAAAGGGCATAAAAGTCACATACGCGACCGCACGCAGTGACAGCGTCAAAGAGCTGTTTCCGGCAGATGTGTTAGACGGCTGCGTCAGCACAAATGGCGCAGCAGCTTATGCCGGTGAAGTTCAGGTTTACAACAGGCTCATCCCGTCGGAAACGGCAGGACCTTTTCTGAGCGCCGCCAATGAAGCAGGCATAAAAATTGCCGCGCAATTAAATGGAAAGCATTACGCAAATTTTGATATTTCGGAGATATGGGATTGGCTGCAAAGTGAGCTCACTAACTTTAAGTTTTATGAAAGGGATTCCGAGAAAATATATTCGCAGATTGAAAATCAGGAAACTATTGAGCTCTTGAAACGAAAGCTCCCGGACGATTTGTATATGGTGGTTGCCCGTGATAATCTCGCGATGATTATGCATAAGGAAGCCGTAAAATCCAAAGCTGTTGCCGCTTTGGCAGATTACTGGGGGATAAATAAGAGCGAAATTGCGGCTTTCGGAGATGATTTAAATGATATTGATTTACTGCGGTATTGCGGTATCAGCGTGGCGATGGGGAACGCACTTGACGAAGTGAAGAGTGATGCCGGTCATATATGCGATTCCAATGAAAACGACGGAGTTGCGATATGGCTTGAAGAAAATATTTTAAAGACCGGTAGAGTTTTAAAATAACCGATGCCGAACCGGAGAAAACGGAACTGTTCATTTCTCGTAGGTGAAAAAGGAATTAATGGAATAAAATTTGAAAATAGTCAGTGTTTGACCGGGTAAAACGGAACTTTTCATCTTTCATTGGTGAAGAAAGGACTTAATGAAAACAAGTTTGAAAACAGTCAGTGCTTAACCGGGGAAAACGGAACTTTTCATCTCTCATTGGTGAAGAAAGGACTTAATGAAAACAAGTTTGAAAACAGTCAGTGCTTAACCGGGGAAAACGGAACTTTTCATCTCTCATTGGTGAAGAAAGGACTTAATGAAAAAGTGCAGAGTAATGTAATAAGAATCGCCCTGACAAAAGGACGGCTTGAAAAGAAAGCAACTGAGCTTTTTGAGAAAGCCGGCTTCGATATGACGCCGCTGAGAGAACGCGGGAGGCAGCTTGTGGCGCGGATTGACGGAGGTCTGGAAATAGTAATTGCGAAGCCGCCGGACGTGCTGACATACGTTGAGCACGGCGTCTGTGACATCGGAATCGTCGGCAAGGATACAATTTTAGAATACGGCGGTAAATATTTTGAGGTGCTCGACCTCGGCTTCGGAAAATGCCGATTCTCGCTCGCTGTGAAAAAAGGTGCGGATTTTTATTCGGGATACGGCGTTAAGACTGTGGCGACAAAATATTCAAATATAACGCGGCATTTCTTTGAAAGCAAGGGGATGGACGTCGATATAGTAAAAATCGAGGGTTCTGTCGAGCTTGCGCCGCTGCTCGGGCTCGCGGGGGGCATTGTCGACTTGGTGGAAACAGGCTCGACGCTGCATGAGAACGGGCTTGAAGAAGTAGAGGAGATTGTTTCTATTTCGGCAAGAGTGATAGTGAATACGGTGAGCATGAAATTGAAAAAGCAGAGGCTTGACGAGATTATCGGTAGAATTGAGGAGAATTTATGATAAAAATATTAAAAGAAAAAGCCGAAATCGTTGATTTCATAACAAAGAATGAACAGCGCGGCGGAGGAGATAATTCCGAAATAGAAAAAAGTGTTCGCGAGATTTTAGAAGACGTAAAAGTAAACGGCGATGAAGCAGTCAGTAAATATACGAAGAAGTGGGACTGCGAAAACCCGCAGTATTACCGCGTTCCCGAAGAAATTATTAATGAGGCTTATGAAAAAGCCGACATTGATTTGATAAACGCGCTTAAGCGCAGCAAAGAAAATATCGAAGCATTTCACGTAAAACAAAGGCGTGAAGGATACACGGTTGAACAGGATGACGGCATAGTTTTAAAGCAGATAATTCGTCCGCTTGACAGGGTCGGTATATACGTTCCGGGCGGTACGGCACCTCTTATATCAACGGTGTTAATGTGCGCTGTGCCTGCAAAAATCGCAGGTGTCGGTGAAATTGTCATGGTAACGCCGCCGCAGAAAGACGGTACGCCAAATCCCGAGGTGTTAGCAGCAGCGAAGTTATGCGGTGTTAATCAGGTGTTTCTTTGCGGAGGCGCGCAGGCGATTGCGGCGCTTGCTTACGGAACGCGTGAAATTCCCGGTGTGTCAAAAATCGTCGGGCCGGGCAGTGCGTATGTAGCAACAGCGAAAAAGATGCTGTACGGAAAGATTGATATTGACATGATTGCGGGTCCGAGTGAGGTTTTAATTATTGCCGATGAAAATGCAAATCCGCGTTATATTGCAGCTGACCTGCTTTCGCAGGCTGAGCATGATGTGCTTGCGAGCGCGGTTTTAATTACAAAGAGCGAGACGCTGGCTGAAGCCGTAAAAGATGAAATTGGGAAGCAGTTAGACATGCTTCAGCGAAAAGAAATAGCATCAGAATCACTTAGGAATTATAGCGGGATAATAATTGAGAAAAGCAAGGAAGAACAAATAAAATGGGCAAATTTAATCGCTCCGGAACACTTGGAAATAATGACTCAAAACCCGCTTGAGTATGAAAATGAAGTTGTGAATTACGGCTCACTCTTCCTTGGTGAATATTCACCGGAACCGCTCGGCGACTACTTTGCCGGCCCAAATCATGTTCTGCCGACAAATGGTACGGCGAGATTTTCCTCACCGCTTTCGGTAGATGATTTTATAAAAAAATCGAGCAGTATTCTTTACACAAAAGAAGCTCTTAAAAAAGCTGCGGATTCAATCATTTTAGTAGCTGAACGCGAGGGGCTTGATGCGCATGCAAATTCAATTAAAGTTAGGTGTGAGAACTAATGTATGAACTGCCCGATAAACTAAAAAACTTAAAGCCGTACACGCCTGTAAGCGGTGAATTCAAAGCACGTCTTAATGCTAACGAAAGCTTTATAAAACAAGATAACGAGCTGATTTTATCGCATTTAAAAAATATCGGCTTAAACCGTTATCCCGACCCTTATGCCAAGAAAACTTGTGAAGCTTTCGGTGTGTTTTATAGTGTGAACCCCGAATTGGTGACGGCAGGAAACGGTTCTGACGAGTTAATAAGTATAATCGCTTCATGTTTTTTAAAGAAAAATGATAAAGTTTTATGCTTTGAACCTGACTTTTCAATGTATTTTTTCTATCCAAAAATATATGAACTTGATATTAATGTTTTAATGAAAAACGATGATTTCTTGATTGATATTGATGAAGCAATAGAATACTGCAATGATAAAAATATTAAATGCATTTTATTGTCGAACCCGTGTAATCCGACATCTGTGGGAATCAGCGTAAGCGAGATAGAACGGCTCGTGCAGAATGTTTCCGCTCTGGTTGTTATTGATGAAGCATATATGGAATTTTGGAATGATGATGAAAGTTTATTAAACAAAACTGATAAATATAACAACCTTATTGTATTAAAAACCTGTTCAAAGGCATTTGGATTAGCGGGAATAAGATTAGGATTTGCGGTCGCCGGAAAAATTATTACGAAAGCATTAAAAGCTGCAAAATCACCTTATAACGTGAATATATTGACACAGGAAATAGGTGCATTGATACTGCAGAATAAGCATATTTCAAAAGAGAGAATTAAAATAATTATTGAATCAAAAAACAATCTTTTAAGAATAATAAATGAATATAATTTTAAGTTTTTTGAAAAAATATATGATTCAAAAACTAACTTTTTATTTATAAAAACAATCAGTGCTGAAGCAGTTTATAAAATGTTACTTGACAGGGGAATTGCAATAAGCAGGTTCATGGATAATCTGCGGATAACCTGCGGCTCTGAAGAAGAAAACAATGCATTGATAAAGGCTTTACAAGAATATAACTGAGGAGAAAAGTTTGAAAATAAACACAACTGAATCGGGGAAAATGTTGTTTTCATGATTCATTTGTGAAGAAAGGACTTAATGAAAGTAAATATGAAAAGAACAGCGGAAATAACAAGGAAAACTAAAGAAACTAACATTTCGGTTTCGCTTGAAATTGACGGAAACGGGAATCATGAAATTGACACGGGCGTAGGTTTTTTCGACCATATGCTGACTGCTTTAGCCGTGCATGGAGGATTTAATTTAACTGTAAAGTGCAAAGGTGATTTGCAAGTGGATGCGCATCACACTGTTGAGGACGTGGGGATTGTGCTTGGTGCTGCGTTTAAAAATGCGCTCAGAGATATGAAAACCGCGCGCTTCGGAAATGCAAGCATACCGATGGACGACGCTCTCGGAACATGTTGTCTTGATATTTGCGGACGGCCGTTTTTAGTTTACAACGCTCAATTCGACGGTGAAAAAATAGGTGAGTATGAAAACTGCCTGACGAAAGAATTTATGCGCGCACTCGCGTTTAATGCAGGGATAACGCTGCATATTTCAATACTTTACGGCAGCAATGACCATCATAAAACAGAAGCAATGTTCAAGGCTTTGGCGTATGCTTTAAAGCAGGCTGTACAAATTAAAGAAGATGGTAAAATTGCCTCAACGAAAGGTGTACTTTCATGATTATATTTCCTGCTATAGACTTAAAAAACGGCGAATGTGTAAGGCTTTACAAAGGTGAATTTGATACTGTTCATAAAGTCGCAGAAAGTTATATTGAAACTGCAAAAAGCTTTAAAGATGCGGGTGCAGAGTGGATTCACATGATTGACCTTGACGGTGCCAAAAACGCCGAAAGAAAAAACAGCAGAATAATTATTGAGGTAGCACAGAAAATTGAATTGAAAGTGCAGGCAGGCGGCGGAATACGTACTCTCAGCGATATAAATTATTTACTGGAGAGAGGAATATCACGAGTAATAATAGGTTCGGCAGCTGTGAAAAACCCTGCATTTGTGAAAGAAGCGGTAAAATTACATGGTGAAAAAATAGCAGTCGGAATTGATGCGAGAAAAGGTAAAGTCGCAACGGAAGGCTGGACAGAAAGCAGCAAAATTGATTATATTGAACTTGCTTTACAGATGTGTGAAGCGGGTGTAAAATGTTTCATATTTACTGATATTGAAAAAGACGGAACACTTTCGCGCCCTAATCATTTTAAAACAAAATTACTGCAGGAAAAGGTTTCAGTTTACAACGCAAGTGTTATCGCAAGCGGAGGAATAAAATCAATTGAAAACATAAAAACATTAAAGAAAAACAAAGTCTACGGCGCGATTTGCGGGAAATCAATATACAGCGGAACTCTTGATTTAAGACAGGCAATAGCATTTTGTAAAGGAGTGAAATAGGTGATGAATAAAAGAATTATTCCATGCCTTGATATACGTAACGGTAAGGTTGTTAAGGGTGTTAAGTTCGAGGATGTGAAAGATGTCGGCGACCCTGTTGAAAGTGCAATAAATTACAATAATCAAGGTGCCGATGAATTGGTTTTATATGACATATCTGCCTCAATTGAAAATAGAATAATACCGCTTGAACTTGTCGAAAGAGTTAAAAAAAGCATTTCAATACCGCTTAGTGTCGCAGGCGGAATCGCAACAATCGAAGACTTCCAAAAAGTATTAAACGCAGGTGCGGACAAGGTTTCAATTAACTCACCGGCAGTAAGGAATCCCGATTTCATTAAACAGGCGGCTGATAAATTCGGAAGCAAATGTGTTATCGTAGGAATTGATGCAGAAAGAAATGAAAACGGTAATTTCACAGTTATGATAGGCGGCGGAAAAGTCGATACGAAAACAGATTTAATCGCATGGGTAAAGAGAATTCAAGAGCTTGGCGCAGGTGAAATTTGTCTTAATTCAATCGATACAGACGGGGTTAAAGCAGGTTGTGATGTTGAAATGCTGAACGCGGTTTGCGCGGCCGTTTCGATTCCGGTAATTGCAAGCGGCGGCTGCGGAAAGGTCGAGCATTTTTCAGAAGTATTTAAAAAGACAAAAGCCTCCGCAGCACTGGCGGCATCGGTGTTTCACTTCGGTGAGCTGACTGTAGGCGAGATTAAACAACACTTGAAAGCTGAAGGGATTTATGTTTAAAATAAATATAAACTAATCGGGAAAAGTTGCTTTTATTTCTCATAAATGAAAAGGGGATTAATGAAAAATATGAATACTAAAAAGTATTTTAAAAAATCTGAGTTCGTTCCTGCAATTATTCAAAATGCGGATACAAATGAGGTATTAATGCTTGCTTACATGAATGAGGAGAGCCTTCTTAAAACACTTGAAACGGGTTATACATGGTTTTGGAGCCGTTCGCGCAATGAGCTGTGGAACAAAGGGGCAACTTCGGGAAATACGCAGAAAGTAAAAGAAATATACGCCGATTGTGACCTTGATACATTTTTAATTAAAGTTGAGCAAAAAGGTGCAGCATGCCATACAGGAAGCCGGGGCTGCTTCTTTAACAGAATAGGAGAATAGGTTTATGAACCATATTTTAAACGACCTCTATGAGCTGGCAAACGAGCGCAGACAAACGAAAGAGCCCAATTCTTATACAAGTTATTTGTTTGAAAAAGGGCTTGATAAAATTCTAAAAAAATGCGGCGAGGAATGTTCAGAGGTGATTATTGCGGCAAAGAATTATAATAAAAATAACAGTGAAGAGCTAAAAAATGAAGTCGCTGACTTGCTTTATCATTTGATTGTATTATGCGTTCAATGTGAAATTAAGTGGGAAGAAATTGAAAATATTCTAAGCGAACGAGGGAAAAAAATCGGAAACTTGAAAAAATTTCATGATACAGGGGAAGATATGTTATAACTTAAAGAATAGAACAGAAAAGTCTTTCATATAATTTACGGACGAGCGTATTTTATTGAAAGGAATTAGTTGTTTTGAATGAGATGAAAAACGTAGAGATGGCAGCAGATTTTATTATACCGGAGATACCGCCGATATTTAAAGCAGAGAAGTTTGCGGCATCAGAAAAATCCGGTAATAATGTGCTTTTATATCAAGCGGCGGCAGCTGCATTAATAATAGTTTTATTTATAATTTTAAAAATATTTTTCCCGGAAGTATATGTTATAATTAATTCCTGGATAACTCAGAAACTCGCATTACCGTCATTATCATTGTGATTGAATTTACGTATAAAGGTAAAACTAAGTTAGCTGTCGATTTTACATTTTTTGCAACGATTGCATTATTCTTTTATTTTGATAAAAGCGGTTTTGGCATTTTAGGAATCTGCGCTTGTGTGATTCATGAGGCGGGGCATCTTATGGCGCTTTTTCTTAAAAAACAAGATTTTAATTCATTGATAATTTACGGCGGCGGGATTAAAATAAAACATAAAAAAACTCTTGATGCTTCGGTATGTATATTGGCTGCGGGATGTTTATTAAACATCGCAGTTTTTATTGTGTTTTATTATGTTTTTCCGATAAATATGAAGTTTCAAATATTCGCAATAATGAATCTGCTTATAGGAGTATTTAACCTTTTGCCGATAAGATATTTTGACGGAGGGAGGCTTTTAGAAAAAGCTTTAATAAATGCTTTACCTGCTGACGGAGTTTCGTTAATAATGAAAAAAATCGAGATAATAACGGCTTTAATCGGAATATTTATATCAATATTTACATTATTTCGCAGCAGCTTTAACTTCTCATTTATGATTGTAATGATATATATATTATTTTCTGATATAATGGTGAAAACAAAATAAAGGATATTAAAAATGTACAGAGAAAAACTTGATATTCTCCTGCCGAATGTGCAAAAACCTGCAAGATATATCGGCGGGGAAGTGAATTCGGTCTGCAAGGATAAAAGAAAAATTGATGTGAGATTTGCGTTTTGCTTTCCGGAGACATACGAAATTGGCATGTCGCATCTGGGAATGAAAATTCTTTATTCGCTTAAAAACAACGTTGAAAACTACTGGTGTGAGCGTGTTTTCATGCCGCTTCCTGATATGGTGGCGGAA
>WRCY01000042.1 GCA_009783695.1 Oscillospiraceae bacterium | reverse complement strand
TGCACAGTTAAACCTAAGTTTCATCTAATTCAGATATCCCGTTTTCCTCGAAACGTAGATAAAACTGCACAGTTAAACCTAAGTTTCATCTAATTCAGATATCCCGTTTTCCTCGAAACGTAGATAAAACTGCACAGTTAAACCTAAGTTTCATTTAATCGTGAATTAATTGACGATTGCGAGTATGTCCGACTGACGAAGAATCGTGTATTCAACGCCGTCCACCTTAACTTCAGTGCCCGCATATTTGCTCATAAGCACTTTGTCGCCGACCTTGACGACCATAGCTCCCACGTCCTTGCCGTCATAAATACCGCCGGGGCCCACCGCAACGATTTCAGCAAGCTGGGGTTTCTCTTTCGCGCTTCCGGCGAGTATGATTCCGCTTTTGGTTGTTTCTTCAGCTTCAAGCATCTTTATAACAACCTTGTCAAATAATGGCTTGATGTTCATTAATTTGCCTCCTTTTAATGGTTTTCTGTTTTTTATATGTTAGCACTCTTGCCTATCGAGTGCTAATCCACTAATACTTATTTTAATCCTTTACCATAAAAATGTCAAGAGTTTTATGGCATTTTTTAAAATTTGTAAATACTATACAATTTGAACAGTAAATATAAACCCATGATTGTAAGATATGATATTTTGTTACGAATATATTAATAACATGTTGATTTTTTGTTTACAGTACGCTATACTTTATAATATGGAACGAATTTTAATAGCGGACGATGATAAAGCCACCTGCGAATCTCTCAAGCTCGCCTTGCGGCGAGACGGCTTTGAAGCCTTTTTCACCGGCAGCGGCGCGGAAGTGCTTAGGCTTTGCTGCGCTCATTCAGATAACCCGCCCGCTCTCCTGCTCCTTGAGCCCGCTCTCCCCGACAGGGACGGACTTGAAATCTGCAAGGAAATACGCGGCTTTTCTGATTTGCCGATTATTATTATAAGCGCAAGGGACGACGTCGCAGCAAAGCTGCTCGGGCTGGCGTTCGGCGCAGACGACTATATAGTAAAGCCGTTTGACGCGAGAGAGGTTATGGCGCGGATTAAAGCGGTTCTGCGCCGCTTTAAAAGCGGAAAAAACACCAAGGGAAACGGCATAAGAATAATTGAGCACGATAATTTGGCTGTAGACATGAACCGTTATGAAATGAAGCTCGGCGGCAAGGTTTGCGAGCTGCCGCCTAAGGAAATTGAGCTGCTCTTTCACCTCGCTTCCAACCCGAACAAGGTTTTCACGCGGGACCAGCTGCTTGACGATGTTTGGGGGTTTGAGTACTACGGCGACTCGCGCACGATTGACGTGCATATAAAGCGGCTCCGCACCAAGCTCGAGGGCGTATCGGACAAGTGGTTTTTAAAAACCGTATGGGGTGTCGGGTACAAATTTGAACTGATAGAAAATAATTAATAATGAGTAATTATGGAGTCCGCTTCACAGACGATTCTGTAATTCGTCGCAAAACGACATAATAATTACTAATTATCATTATTAATTATTACTTATTCATTATTAATTATCAACGCTCCCGTCGGGCAAACCTCCGCGCACTTTCCGCAGTTCTCGCACACATTCAAATCCCCTGCCGGCTTCACCTGCGTATCGAATCCGCGCCCGACAAAGCCGAGCACGCCGGCTTTTATCTCCTCCTCGCAAAGACGAACGCAGAGCCCGCAAAGTATGCATTTGTCAGGGCTTTGGGCTACATTCGGAATAGGTGAGTTTTTTGTTTTTTTACTGATTAAGCCCTCGTACTTCTCCGGTCTCACGTCATATTGATTAGCATATCTAATTAATTTACACTCATGGAAGTCCGCGCAACCGCAATCAAGGCAGCGTGCGGCTTCTTTTTGTGCCTGCTCCCGTGTCAAGCCCAGGTTGACTTCTTTGAAATCCCCACGCCGCTCGTTCGCACAGCGGTGAGGCATTTTTGCGCGCAGTTGTTTTTCACGGTCAGCGAAATCTTCCGATGTTTTTTCGGTTTTTGCGAGGTATCGCGAATTAAACGGTGCGTCGGGGACGCCGCGCCCTGCAAGAAATGCGTGGACGGTTTCCGCCGCTTTCCTTGCCTGCCCGATTGCGGTAATCGCAATGCCCGCGCCGTCATTCACCGCGTCGCCGATTGCATAAACGCCCTGTAAATTCGTGCAGAATGTATCGGGGTCGGCTTTAATTGTCCCCCATTTCGTGAGCTCAAGCGCTTCAAGACCGCTCGGGTTCAGCTTTTGCCCGATTGCTGATATAACAATATCAACGTCTAAAATCTCCTCCGCTCCCCCAACCGCGACAGGTGCGCGCCGCCCCGAAGCGTCGGGTTCGCCTAGCTGCATGATTTGTAATTTTATAGATTTTTCGCTGATTTCAAGCGGGTTCGTGAGGAATTTGAAAATTACGCCTTCCTCCTCGGCTTCGGCGATTTCCTGTTTCTCGGCGGGCATTTCCGCGCGGGTACGGCGATAGATGTTATAAACCCGCTCTGCGCCGAGCCTTACGGCAGTTCTGCAAGCGTCCATTGCGGTATTTCCGCCGCCGACGACTGCCACTGTTTTGCCACGAATTTCCGGCTGCTCGCGAAGAAAATCAATGCCTCCGAAGACGTGCGGGAGTTCTTCGCCTTTACAGCGCATACTCGCCGAAACCCACGCGCCGACTGCGATTATCACTGCATCATATTTGCCATGAACGTCGCTTAAAATGACATTCGCGTTGCTTTTAATTTCAACGCCCATGTTTTTAATCATGTCGATTTCTTTTTGTAAAACAGCTTTCGGAAGCCGGTATTCGGGAATCCCGTAACGCAGCATGCCGCCCGGCTCGGGCATTGCGTCATAAACCGTGACATCGTGACCTTTCCGGCGCAGGAAATACGCCGCTGTTAATCCTCCCGGACCTCCTCCAATAATTCCCACGCGGAGCTCCCCTCCTTGGAGGAGTGCCGCCATAGGCGGCGGGGTGGTTGAATTTTCCACCGCAAAATATTTTAATGAAGCGATGGCAATCGACTCCTCCACCAATTCCCGTCTGCAAGCCTCCTCGCATGGGTGCGGGCAGACGCGTCCTATTGAAGCAGGAAACGGGTTCGTCTGCATGATTAATTCCCGCGCACCATCAAAATCGCCGTCAGCTATTAGCTTGACGTAGCCCTGACAGTCGGTTTCGGCAGGGCAGGCTAATACGCACGGTGCTTTGCAATCGCCCGTGTGGTCGCTTAAAAGCAGTTCCAGTACGCTTTTACGGTTGCGGTGAACCCGCTCGCTGTCAGTGTTTATTACCATGCCGTCAGCCGCGAATGTTGAACAGGCGCGGAAAAGCCGCGGACTGCCCGCAATTTCAACCGTGCAGATTCCGCACGAGCCGAAAATTTCTACTCGTTCGTCATGGCATAAAGTAGGGATTTCGATGCCTGCTTCCTGCGCGATTTGCAGAATAGTTTTGCCCTGTTCAGTTAATATTTCTTGATTATTTATATTTATTTTCACTTGTTTTCTCGCTTTCATAATTGTCAATTGTACATTGTCAATTGTCAATTGACCGTCACCGCCTCAAACTTGCATAAACTCTCACAAAAACCGCACTTCGTGCACTTTTCATCATTAATTACAAAGTCTGTAATTGCGTTCGCTGCGCACTTTTTCACGCACAGATTGCACTTTTTGCACTTGTTTAAATCAATCGAATAAGTCAACAGTTTTTTGCAGCTTTTCGCCGTACACTTCTTGTTTTTTATATGGTCTTCGTATTCGTTTTTAAAATATCGGAGCGTGGTTAAAACGGGATTCGGCGCGGTTTGCCCGAGTGCGCAGAGCGAACCCGCCTTGATTTCTTCGCTTAGTTCTTCGAGTAATTCAATGTCGCCGTCTTTGCCGCTTCCATTACAAATCCGCTCAAGAATATCAAGCAGTCTGCGGTTTCCGACGCGGCAGTGCGCGCATTTTCCGCAGCTCTCCTTACAGGTAAAATCGAGAAAATACCGCGCCATATCTACCATGCACGAGCTCTCGTCCATGACCACCATGCCGCCCGAGCCCATAATCGCACCCGTTTCGGCGAGCGATTTATAGTCGATTTTAGTGTCCTGCAAACTCGCAGGAATACAACCGCCCGACGGCCCGCCAAGCTGCACAGCTTTGAAATTTTTGCCGCCTTGAATCCCGCCGCCAATATTGAACACAACATCCTTAATCGTACAGCCCATCGGCACTTCAACAAGTCCGCCTTTTGCAATTTTTCCCGTAAGCGCGAAAACTTTTGTGTTCGCAGCCTTGCCGCTGTTTTGCATAATCCACGGGACATTCGCAAAAGTTTCGACGTTATTAATATTGCTCGGCTTGCCCCAAAAGCCTTTCTCGGCGGGGAAAGGCGGCTTCAGCCGCGGCATGCCGCGCTCACCCTCAAGCGACGCTATCAGCGCAGTTTCCTCGCCACAGACGAATGCGCCCGCGCCTGCTTTGATTTTTATGTCGAATTGATTGCCGAGGAATCCGCGTTCACGCGCTTGTATAATTGCGATTTCGAGTCTTTTAATCACCAGCGGATACTCGGCGCGAACATAAATAATACCTTCAACGAGAGCACCGTCGCGAAGCGACGAATTGCCGGAGGGGGCTCCCCGCCCTATTGCATGAGCGCAAATCAGCATACCTTCAAGCACCGAGTGCGGGTCGCCCTCAAGAATCGCCCTATCCATGAACGCGCCGGGGTCGCCCTCGTCGGCGTTGCAGATTACGTATTTTTTATTATCGCTGCACGGTGAAGCCGTACTGCTGCAGGTGGCTTTCCGGCAGGCATCCCACTTAAACCACGTCGGGAATCCTGCACCGCCGCGCCCCGCAAGCCCCGAAGCTTTTACTTTTTCGATTACTTCCTCGGGTGTAAGATTTAACGGCTGATAACCACCTTTTTCGATGTATTCGTCTATGTTTTCGGGGTTTATGATTCCGCAGTTGCGGAGAGCTATACGGTTTTGATTTTGCTCTGCTTCATGCAGCGGTTTTATGCCGCTTAAAATGTCATCAACATCAGCTTCGCTCACCTGCGTATACATTTTTCCATCAACTTCAACAATCGGCTCAAGGTAACACATACCGTTACAGCCCACCGGCGTGACGCCGGAGTCAGTATTTTTGGCTCTTTTAACAAGTAAATCAAATATTTCGCCCGCGCCCGCCGCAATGCCGCACGAGCCCATTCCTACCTTAATATTCATCAAGGATTTTAACCACGCTTTCTCTCGTTAATTTTCCGTAGGTTTTATCGCCTTTTTCCTTAGAAATAATCATCATCGCAGGGGCTAAACTGCAACAACCCAGACACGCGACGTTGCTGTAGGTGAATTTGCCGCCCTCGGTAATTTCACCCTCTTCAACTTTTAAGTGCTCGCGGATTGCCGCTTCAATTTCCGCAGAGCCGTTGACGTGGCAAGCCGTGCCCTGACACAGCAGAATTAAATTTTTACCGACAGGCTTGTCGCGGAACTGCGCGTAGAAAGTCGCTACTCCTATAACTTTTGCGGGTTTTATTCCTGTTTCCCCGGCAATTTTTTCGAGCGTTTCGCGGGAAAGCCAGCCGCTTTCTTCCTGCGTTTTCTGAAGGATTTCTATTAGGTTTTCTCTACATTCACAGCTCATTTTTTCACCTACTTTACAAATACAAATGATATTAACTCAAACAGATTCCGCCCGTCGAACATCTCCTTGAACCAGCCACCGAATCGGTCTTTAATAACAAAGAAAACCGCGTGCCGCCCTGTGACGCTCGTTACCGCCGCGCTGTACTGCCCGTCGTTCATGCCGATTTCAACCGAGCCGATATTTACACCGTTTTGCGCATCGTCAAGGATTATATTTATTTCCGCCTTGCAGCCCGTCCCTTTTATATCAACAAGGAACTCCATTGTCCTGCTTGAAAAATCCTCACCGAAATCAAAGTATTTATAACCAATCACAGCGCCGCTTTTTATATTAGTGATATATCGCTCAAACACATTCTTCTCCGTAATCAGCGCACCGCCGGTGAGATAGCAAGCGATTTCTGCCGGCGTGATTTTATAAGGGTTCAGCGATTCTTCAAAGCCGAGCGAGGTCATCTCGACCTGCGGGATTGAACCGTCCGCAAGAATCTCAATGCGCTCGGCGCAGGCTCTGCGCGACATAATTGTACCGTTGGTCATGCGATGGTAGAAAATGTACCACTGCTCACCGATTTTACAAACCCCTCCGTGATTGTTGCCGCCGGGGTAATTCTCATCGTTATCAATTATAATCCCGCGATACTCGAAAGGACCGCGCGGCGATTTGCTCGTGGCATAAACAAGCCGGCTGCCCGGAACGGGCGAGTAAATCATGTAGTAAACGTCGCCGATTTTCCGCGGCGAGCAGGCTTCAAAAAACCTGTGCGGCGGCAAGACAGGAATAATATCATCTGCGTAAGTACCGTCAATCACTTCAACCATGTTATTAGCGTTAAGCTCCGCCATGAACGACTTCTCGAAGCCGCAGTAAATATAAACCCTGCCGTCGTCGTCCACAAGCACACCCGGGTCGATAAACCAGCCGTTGTTGCAGTATTTTTCATCACGCCCCTCGGGAATGTTGTACTTATACTGCGAGATGAGTTTAAAAGGCCCCTCGGGTTTATCGCTCACCGCTACGCAGCCCCTGGCATCCATAATATAGGCATAGAGGTAGTATTTGCCGTCTTTTTCCACAACGTCGGGCGCGAATAAATAGTTTTTCTTGCCGTCGGTCCAGTTGGTGTCGGACAGATGGTCGCGGTCGGGCGCGGTGTGAAACGCATCGCCGTGGCAAACCCAGTTGTTAAGATTATGAACAGGCGCGCTCCAGACTTTCAGTTTAAAGTCGCAGAACACGTCCGAGCCTGCGCGGTCATGCGAGCCGTAGATGTAAACGCGCTCTCCGAAAACACGCGGTTCGCCGTCGGGAATATACTCGTGCAATGGCAGATACGGATTAGGCATAATTTCAATAAGTCCTTTCTTTAAAATAGCGCAGTGAAAAGTTTCGTTTTCCCCGATTCAATTATTCTTATTATGCATAATCTAAATAAGTCCTTTCTTTAAAATAGCGCAGTGAAAAGTTTCGTTTTCCCCGATTCAATTATTCTTATTATGAATAATCTCAATAAGTCCTTTCTTTAAAATAGCGCAGTGAAAAGTTTCGTTTTCCCCGATTCAATTATTCTTATTTTCAAGTATTTTTTCCTTTCAGTAAATCTTCTTTAATATCCCAGAGCTTCTGCGACAAGTCTACGTAATACCTATGCGGATATTCGAAACGCTTCATCTCGTCCCACAGTAATCCCACTTGTTCTGTACAATAATCCCGGATTTGTACAAGCGGGGGCAAATTATAGACAAGCTCGCCGTTCCTGAACACAGGCACCTGCAGCTCCTTTGCGGTAAAATTCACAAGCGTTTTTGTTTTCCAGGTAGCGTTCGGGTCAAAAATAACATGCGGTTTGCTCTCGTCGATTACTTCGTCCCAAACGCACAGCTCGTCTGCGATTGCCATGCCTGACTCATTGTCGAACAGCCGGTATAATTTCTTGAAGTGCGGTACGGGAATCTTCGCAATGTTCTCGCTCACTTTAATCTTCGGCACGATTTCGCCCGCCTCGTTCTCGAGCGCTACAAGCTTGTAAACGCCGCCGAACACAGGGTCGCTTTTTGCGGTGATAAGCCGCTCGCCCACGCCGAAGATGTCAACCGCCGCGCCCTGCATGATTAAATCGCGGATTAAATATTCGTCCAGCGAGTTTGACGCGACGATTTTGCATGAGTACAAGCCCGCCTCATCAAGCATTTTGCGCGCTTTCTTCGAGAGATACGATATGTCGCCGGAGTCAAGCCGGATTGCAAACTCGTTTATCCCGCGCGGAATAAGCACCTCCTTAAACGCGCGAATCGCATTCGGAACACCGCTTGCCAGCGTATTGTAGGTATCCGCGAGCAGCACAACATTATTCGGGTATAACTCGCAGTATGTTTTGAAAGCTTCATACTCCGTATCGAACATCTGCACCCATGAGTGCGCCATTGTTCCGCTCGCCGGCACGCCGTAAAGCTCATCGGTGAGCGTGCAGCTTGTCCCCGCGCAGCCCCCGATATATGCCGCGCGTGCGCCGATAACCGCGCCATACGCGCCCTGCGCCCTGCGCGAGCCGAATTCCAGCACGGTTCGCCCCGCCGCCGCCCGTACGATTCGGTTGGCTTTGGTGGCAATCAACGATTGATGATTAAGCGCCAGCAGCACATAGGTTTCAATGAGCTGCGCTTCGATTGCAGGAGCGCATACAGTCATCATCGGCGTATTCGCAAACACCGGCGTGCCCTCGGGAACAGCGTAAATATCACCTGTGAAACTAAAATTTTTAAGGTATTCCAAAAACTCCTCATCTAAAAGTTTTTTCGAGCGCAGGAATAAAATATTCTCGTCGGTAAATTTTAACTGCTCGATGTAGCGAACAGCCTGTTCAAGCCCGGCGGCTATTGCAAAGCCGCCGTTGTCGGGGACGGCGCGGAAAAACATGTCAAAGTAAGCTTTTTTCTTATACAGTCCGCTTTTTAAATAACCGCCCGCCATCATGAATTCATAAAAATCCGAAAGCATTGATAAATTAACACTTTCCATGTGTATTTTCATTAAGTCCTTTCTTTATAAACGTTTAACTTAAAGAAACAGCAAAGTTGTTTCTTACATTCGCCCATTGGGCGAATACCGCACCACAGGCGCGGAAGTTACGATTTCATACGTCGTTTGTCGGCAGAGCTGACCGATGCGCAAAAGCGCATCGAACTTAAAAAGCATTTCATGCTTTTTAAGTTAAACGACTATATAAACGAATCATAAAAACAATGTTTTCCTGATTCAATTGTTTTATTTTCAAGCTTCTCTCATAAATAAAGTATTGACAAGTTAAAAACTTTATGATATAATACTATTTGTTCGCAATAAAACGCACCTTTAGCTCAGTTGGTTAGAGCTCCCGGCTCATAACCGGTAGGTCCGGGGTTCGAGTCCCTGAAGGTGCAGAAGAACAAAGAATATCTAAAGAATTAAAATGGACAAGCCTTGTGTTGAACGGGGCTTGTCCGTTTCATTAGTTTCATGTATAAACTAATCGAACAGCCGCGGACATTATAAATAAACTGTGTGGTTTTATATAACCGTTAAGGGTAACCGTCAGTGGGATTTAACAAGCTAACGGGTAAGGTTATTATAACCGAACTTGGCTGAAATGTCAAATTAAATATAAACGAGGCAATGAACGAGTTACCGCCCATCGGCTATATAAAAAGTTTAATTTCCCGCCCTTAAGCCACCCGAGCAGGTGTTTGCCGCTCCATGCGACAAGGTCTGCTGCAAGATAGTAATGCATGTTTTCGTTATATCCTTTCCTCACTAAAGAGATATGAAAACACCGTTTTCCCCGATTAAACAGTTTTTATTTTTAAACTCGGCATTACCTCCCTTTTTCATTAAGCCAATAATAGCATAAAAATGTTGACAAGACAACATTTTTTATGTTATAATTAAATTATATATGAAAATAATGCAAAAGGGAGTGGAAAGGTATGGCGAAATTTCCGATTGTTCTTGCGGCCGCTGCTGCTGCGGTGGTTGCGGGCGTGGTGATATTGTCGAGATATAAAAAGCAGGATGCGGCTGAAGATGAGGAAATAAAAATCCCCGAACCAATCCCCGAACTGAAACCCGTGCCTAAGCCGGAGGCTGAACAGAAGCTTGAAATTGTAACAAAGCCGGAACCGGAGCCCAAACAGGAACCCGAGGCTATACCGGAATTGGAGGCTGAGCCGGAACAAGGGCTTGAAACTATACCTGAGCCGGAAGTTGAACAGGAATCCGAAACTACACCGGAATTGGAAGCTGAACCGGAGCCGGAAGAATCAGAACCGGAGCTTATTCACGAGCCTGTTTTCGAGTACGGCAGCAGCACAGGAAACCTCTCAAACGGCGGTTTTGCAGCAATCAAGGGCGACTGGATTTATTACCAAAACAGCAGCGAACATAACCGGCTCTATAAAATCCATATACACACAGGCGAAAAGGTTCAGCTCAACAACGATAAAACCTATTATATAAATGTCGTCGGCGACTGGGTTTATTATTGCAACTTCGACGAAGGCTGGCGGATATACCGCATACGCACCGACGGCACGGAGAAAACCAGGCTCAACGACGACGACAGCCATGACGCGAACGTCGCGGGCGACTGGATTTATTACCAGAACCGCAGCGATAACTGGAGCCTTTATAAGATGAGGCTCGACGGTTCCGAACGCATAAGAATCGGCAGGGACAGATGCGATTATGTTAACGCGGTGGGCGACTGGGTTTATTACCAGAATCTCGGCGACAACAACTGCGTTTATAAAGTCCGTACCGACGGCACAGAGCGCACGCGGGTGAACAACGACATCAGCTATTATATAAACGTGGTCGGCGACCGCATTTATTACAGCAACATGAGCGACGACAAATACCTTTACAGCATGAACACGGACGGCGGTGAAAAGACGCGGCTCAACAGCTGCGCGACCTACGAGGTTAATGCGACGGACGACTGGATTTTCTTCCACAATGCAGACGACGGCGGCGTGCTCTACAAAATCCGCACCGACGGCACGGAGGAAACGCTGCTTTCGGAAAACTATTGCAAATATGTCAACATTGCGGGCGACTGGGTATACTACGACGGCTCAAAGACGCCGGGGGTGTACGAGCTTTACCGCGTTCGCAAGGACGGGACGAATTGGCAGAGGGTGGATTAAAACGCGCATTTATTTACAGTCGGTTCTGTTAAGCAAATAATCTAAGCTTATATCATAATGGTCGGCAAGCCGCCACAATACTTCCAGCGAGAAATTACGCGCCCCTCTTTCATAGTTCCCGTAAGCACTTCTGCTTATATTTAATGCTTTGGCTATTTCGTTTTGGCTTAAATTATTTTCCTTGCGTAAAGCTTTAACTCTTTCAAACATATTTTAATTAAGTCCTTTCTGCGCCAGTGAGGAATGGAAAGTTTCGTTTTCCCCGACTAGGTATCATTTATTTTCAACTTTTCATCAAGTCCTTTCTACACCGGCGAGGAATGAAAAGTTTCGTTTTCCCCGACTCGGCATCATTAATTTTCAACTTTTCACCATGTCCTTTCTGCACCGGCGAGAAATGAAAAGTTTCGTTTTCCCCGACTCGGCATCATTAATTTTCAACTTTTCACCATGTCCTTTCTGCACCAATGAGGAATGGAAAGTTTCGTTTTGCCCGACTCGGTATCATTTATTTTCAACTTTTCATCAAGTCCTTTCTGCACCGGCGAGAAATGAAAAGTTTCATTTTCCCCGACTCGGTATCATTTATTTTTAACCTTTAGTTTGCGATAAAGGTAATATATTTTATTATACTGCTTATCTAAGCAGTAGTCAATTGGCAAACTGCTTAGATGTTCAGTATTAGTTTTAAGGATTTTTATGGAATTTACACAAAGACTTTGTGATTTATTAGAAACTCGCAGTATTACGGCTTACAGAATGTCCAAAGACACGGGTATTTCCGAAAGGCTCATCGGGTATTGGAAGAGCGGTGAAAGGCAGCCCGCAAAAGACAGTCTTATAAAGCTGGCGGATTATTTTGATGTGTCGGTGGATTATCTTCTCGGCAGAACGGATAATCCTAAGGTTAATAAATGAAAAACGGCGCATTGCGCCGTTTTGTATTGACAAATTATTCCATTATGTGCTAAAATAAAACTATGATAAAGGCGAAACCGTGCAAAACGGCGGTAAGCGGTTAAATCCTCCCTCAGAAATGGGGGTGATGTCATGGAGTGGTTAGAATTTCTGACTCTCGCATTGGTTGTATGCAGCGCACTACGACTGATACATGAATATAAAAAAAGGAAATAGCCGCCTCACGACCAAATAAGGTGGCTATTTCTTAAGCACTTTACGAGGGCGACCGCTTACCGGTTCGCCTTTATCTGTTTTTATTATATATTAATATTAATTATTTGTCAAGAGTTTTAATTAAACCCTTTCCTCAAGTCATCGCCGAACTTCTTCACCCTGTCAAAGAATTTCATGCGCTTCTCAAAGTTTTTATCAGTGAATTGCTTATCTAACTGCTTAATAAAATCCTTCTGCTGATTCGACAGCTTCCGCGGGACTTCAAGCACGACTTTCACAAGCTGGTCGCCGCGCCCCTCGCGCTGCAGTCTTTTCACGCCCTTGCCTTTAAGCCGCAAAACCGTGTCCGGCTGCGTTCCCTCGGGTACCGTGAGCTTCACGCCGCCGTCAATCGTCGGCACTTCGATTTCTGCGCCGAGCACAGCCTGCGAGTAAGTAACGGGAATATCGCAGTGAATATCGAAACCGCGCCGCTCGAACAGCGGGTCGCGGCGCACGGAAATACGAACGTTCAAATCGCCTTTGGGTCCGCCGCTCACGCCGACATTACCCTCACCGCGCACGCTGAGCGTCTGCCCGTCGTCGATGCCCGCCGGAACCCCGCCCGACACCTTTTTGCGCTTTTGAATCCGCCCCGCGCCTTTGCAGGTGGGGCATGGCGTTTCAATTATTTTAACCTTGCCGTAAAAGCGCGAACAGGTCTGCGTAGTGGAAATTGAGCCCATAATAGTGCGCTGTTGAATACGGATTCTGCCCTGCCCGCCGCACTCGGAGCAGGTTTTCGGAGTTGTACCGGGCTTTGCGCCGTTGCCGTTGCAGGTGTCGCAGGTCTCGGCGCGGTTGATTTCAATCTCATGGGTTATGCCTTTGCACGCCTCCATGAAGCCGATGTCGATACTAACCGCAATATCCGAGCCGCGCCGCGGGCCCGAAGCCTGCGAGCTGCGTCCCATTCCGCCGCCGAAAATCGAGTCAAATATATCGCCGAGGTCAATGCCGTCGCCGCTCCCGAAACCACCGAATCCGCCAAAGCCCCCGAACCCTCCGCCGCCGTAGCTCGGGTCGATGCCCGCATGCCCGAACTGGTCGTAGCGCTGGCGCTTTCCGGCGTCGGAGAGCACGTCGTTCGCCTCGTTCACCTCTTTAAATTTAGCTTCCGCCTGCTTGTTATCGGGGTTCAGGTCAGGGTGGTACTGCTTGGCAAGCCTGCGGTAGGCTTTCTTTATTTCGTCGTCGCTTGCGCCTTTCTGCAGTCCCAGTACCTCGTAATAATCTCTTTTGTTGTCTGCCATTTTTTCACCATGTCCTTTCTACACCAATGAGAAATGGAAAGTTTCGTTTTCCCCGATTTTGTATCAATTGTTTCAAACTTCTTTTAATCCTTTCCATACGGGTTTTTATTTAAACAACGTTTTCCCTGATTCATGGGAAATAATTATTCACTTTTGTTTTTCTTCAAATCCGTTGCAGGGCTCGCCGGTCGAGCTAAACACAACAGCCGACGGCATAAGCGCCGTCTTTATGTTGAACAGCGCGCAGCCTTTCGGATGTTTGGGCTCCCATGTCGTGACGAAATGCACGCAGTGGAAGCAGTTGATGATGTTGGGGTTTTCGCGGGACATAGAATAACCTCTTTTTACCAGATTCTATCATAACCTTCTTGCGTTAAATGGATACCTAAACCACTTCCGTAAATAATACCTTCTTCTTTTAATTCATTAATTGCAGCATCGAAACTATTTGCCGTCTTTGGGTTCGTACATTTTGCTCTCACATTAAACAAATCGGCACTCATAATCATATGGTTTGGCTGTGCTTTTATTTCAATAAAACGATTTATAATCATTTTTTTTGCTGCTTCAATATAATGCTTGTCGTCCATTATTTTGTCCCTTTCTTAAATGTAAATTATGATAAGGAACGCCGCCCCGCGGCGTTCCCCATTTTCTCATTAAGTCCTTACTTCACAAACGATGAATAAAAGTTTCACTTTCCCCGATTTAGCACCGGCTATTTTAAAACCTAAATTACTCCTCAAAATCCGCATCTACCACATTATCATCTGTCGGTGTCTCCGCGCTTCCCGCGCCGCTTACGTCGCCGCAGCCCTCGGGTCCGCAGCCTGCCGCGCCGGCTTCCTGATAAATCCTGCCGAATATAGTCTGCGCTTCTTTCATCAGCTCTTCCTTGAGCGACTTAATTTTCTCGATATCCTCGCCTTTTAGAGCTTCTTTCAGTTCGTCAATCTTCGGCTGCAGCTTCAACTTATCATCTTCTGTAATCTTCTCGCCGAAGTCGGTTATAGACTTCTCAATCTGATAAACCGCCTGGTCTGCGTCGTTGCGCGCCTCGACCTCTTCCTTGCGTTTTTTGTCCTCCTCAGCGAACGCCTCGGCTTCCCTGACAGCCTTGTCGATATCGTCCTTGCTCATGTTGGTGGAGGCTGTAATTGAGATGTTCTGCGATTTTCCTGTACCCTTGTCGAGCGCGGTGACGTTTACTATGCCGTTAGCGTCAATGTCGAACGTAACCTCAATCTGCGGCACGCCTCGCGGTGCCGGTGCTATGCCGTCCAGTCTGAACAAGCCGATAGATTTGTTGTCTTTTGCGAAATCGCGCTCACCCTGCAGGATATTTATATCCACGCTCGGCTGATTGTCGGAATATGTCGAGTACACTTGTGATTTCTTTGTCGGAATTGTGGTGTTGCGTTCAATCATACGGGTACATACGCCGCCCGCCGTTTCGATACCGAGCGAGAGAGGAGTTACATCGAGCAGTAACAGCCCCGTGACTTCCTTATTAAGCACGCCCGCCTGAATCGCCGCGCCCATCGCCACGCACTCGTCGGGGTTTATACCCTTGAACGGTTCTTTGCCGATAAAGCTTTTTACCGCGTCCTGTACCGCCGGGATTCTTGTAGAGCCGCCCACGAGCAGGATTTTGTCGATTTCGGAAGTTTTCACGCCCGAGTCGCTCACAGCTTGCTTGAGCGGTATCATCGTGTTTTCGATTAAGTCCGCGGTAAGCTCATTGAATTTCGCGCGGGTCAGCGGCACGTTCATGTGCTTAGGACCGCTCGCGTCCGCTGTGATATACGGAATATTCACGTCAACGCTTGCCGCTCCGGACAGGGTAATCTTCGCCTTTTCAGACTCGTCCTTGAGCCGCTGCATCGCGAACTTGTCTTTTCCTAAATCAACGCCGTCGGACTTCTTGAACTCAGCTATGAGATAGTTCATAATGCGCTCGTCGAAGTCGTCGCCGCCGAGCTTGTTATTGCCGGCTGTAGCGAGCACTTCCTGTACGCCGTCACCGATTTCGATTATAGACACGTCGAACGTTCCGCCGCCGAGGTCATAAACGATAATCTTCTGCTCCTCGCCTTTGTCAATGCCGTAGGCGAGCGCCGCCGCCGTGGGCTCGTTGATAATCCTGTGGACGTTGAGCCCTGCGATTTGCCCTGCATCCTTCGTTGCCTGGCGCTGCGAGTCAGTAAAGTATGCCGGAACGGTTATAACCGCGTCGTTTACTTTCTCGCCGAGGTAGGCTTCTGCGTCTGCTTTGAGCTTTTGAAGCACCATTGCTGAGATTTCCTGCGGCGTGTATTTTTTGCCGTCAATGTCGGTCTTGTGGTCGCTGCCCATGTGCCTTTTTATAGACATGACGGTCTTGTCGGGGTTTGTGACCGACTGGTTTTTGGCGAGCTGACCTATGAGTCTTTCGCCGTCCTTTGTGAACGCCACTACTGAGGGCGTTGTTCTCGCTCCCTCGCTGTTGGTGATGACGGTGGCTTCACCGCCCTCGATTACAGATACGCACGAGTTGGTCGTGCCGAGGTCTATTCCTATCATTTTTGCCATTTTTAATATCGTCCTTTCTAATATTTGATTTATTGATTTGTTTCGTTTTCCCCGATTTTGTACGGGGGATTGCTCAGTATAACGCAGGTGCTGCTATTCGTTTACCGCCACCATATTGATTTGTTTCGTTTTCCCCGGTTTTGTACGGGGGATTGCTCAGTATAACGCAGGCGTTGCTATTCGTTTACAGCTACCATGGCGAATCTGATTACTTTCTCGCCGATTTTATAGCCTTTTTGAAATGTTTGTGTGATTTGGTTTGATTCAAAGTCAGCTTCACTGACTTTTTGAACTGCCTGATGGTAATTCGGATTGAATTCACCGTCTGTTTCGATTAAGCTTACACCTAAATTTTTAAGCGTTTCAAGAAAGCTGCCGTGAATCATCTCAATCCCTTTTTTGTAATTCCCGTCCTTGCACTCCGCCAGCAGTGCGCGCTCCAAGTTGTCGAGCACCGGCAGGATTCCCGTGATTACCTTTGCGGTGATGTCCGCTTCGAGCTCGATACGTTCGCGGGCGGTGCGCTTGCGGTAGTTGTCGTATTCCGCCATTGTCCGCAATAAACGGTCATTAAGCTTGTCAAGCTCACTCGGCTCGTTTTCTGTTTCTGTTATTTGGTTTTCTTCTTGTTCTACTTCTGCAATCTCCTGCTCTTCCGCCGCTTGTTTCTTTTCTTTCTTTGCCATTTTTGCCTCCTTTTCTGCTTGTCAATCCTCTTCATCAGATAATGACAGCAATACCGTCATTTTATCCGCGAAATATTCTATATAAGGGATAATTTTTTTATAGTCAAGCCGCATCGGCCCTATAACCCCGAACGAGCCTGCCTGCCTGTCTCCCTTACTGAAGCTGCCTGTAATAATACTGGAATTCTCTACCACGAACGTATCCTTTTCCTTACCGAGCATGACGTTAATCCCGGAGAAAGCCGTATCGAGCAGCTCTGAAAACTCGTTTCTGCTTTCGAGCAGCGAGATGATTTCATTCTTCTGCAGCTCCTCGCGCGCAATCAGATTCGTTTCACCCTTAAGCATTACCCGCTTCTCGGCGACTTCTTTCGATAATTCCGCTACTGCCCTCAGCAGCGGCGACAGCGTCATCATGTAGCTTCCGAGCGCGGCGGCGAGCCCGTCGATGTACTCTTCCGAGATATTAGCGACATTTAAACCCGCAAGGTTTTCATTCAAAAATCCTGTAAAGAACTCCATCTGCTCAGTCGTGAGGTCAAACGAGAGCCGGCAGACGCGGTTTTTGATATTGCCCTCAGACGTAATCAGTAAAAGTACATAAACCCTGCGCCCCGTCGGAATCAGCTCGACTTTGGTGATTACCGAGAACCGCGCTGTCATATTGGTTGATACAATCGCACAGTTGGTGAGCTCTGCAAGGGCGTGCGACGCGCTTTCTATTAGAAACTCGTCGTCCTGTGCCTCAATCCCGCTGAAGAAATCGTCGATTTCCTCGCGCTCGCTGTCCGAAAGTGTTCTCGGCGTGTCATTCATCATGCGCTCGATATAAAAACGATAGCCTTTAATCGTCGGAACGCGCCCTGCAGAGGTATGCGGGTGGTCGAGGTACCCCTGCGCCTCCAGCGAAGCCATCTCGTTGCGTATAGTCGCGCTCGACACGGGGAAGCCAAGCTTCTCCTTCACGGCGTTCGAGCTAATCGGCTCACCTGTGCGGATATACTCGTCAACTATAGCTTCAAAGATTTTAAACATTCGTTCCATATTTTCATTAAGCCCTTTCGTTGCGACCGTTTATGAAAACGACGTTTTCCCCGATTCAATTGCTCCATTTCCAAACTTCGCCCATGCCTGGCACTCTGCTTTTCCGAGTGTTAGCACTCAAGTGTTGAGAGTGCTAAATGTATTTTAACATAGTTCAAAAGCTTTGTCAAGCGTTTTTGAAAAATAATTTATAAATATTTTTGGAAATAAAAACCCGCCCTCATGGGGCGAGTTTCTCGGGTTATAAATTTTAACCGGCAAAATAATTCAGCGCAATAAGCCCTATTCCAAGTGCCGTAAAGAACAGTCCGGCGAAGACTCCTGCTGCTTTGCCCGGCTTTTTCGGCGCGTTTGCCGCAGCCGTGTTCTCATCGGAATCTCCTTGCTTCTTTAATAGTATTGAAAACATTGCAAATAATCCAAAAAGGATGCTGATTGCACCGCCGAAATAAAGCATTGTGTCGCCGGTTGGCAGCGGAATAATCATTTCTATGTACCTCTTTTCATTAATAGTAAATATAGTTTACCATTTCTATTGGGGTTTGTCAAGTCTTTCATATATATTTTTACAATCAAAAAACCCCGTAGTCGGGGTTTAATTGCCAATTAATTAAGACCTATCTCAATTCCCTGAAAACTGAACAACGAAACTCGAATGATGATTCTATTGAAATAAACAAGTCAGACATAATCCTCGGGCATTAACTAATTGTCAATTGTACATTGTCAATTGTTAATTAACCGTCAGGTTAAGCCCTCGACCGATTAGTACTCGCAAGCTAAACACATCGCTGTGCTTACACATTGAGCCTATCAACCTCGTAGTCTACGAGGGGTCTTACCTGTTTGACAGAGGGATATCTTATCTCAAGGATGGCTTCACGCTTAGATGCTTTCAGCGTTTATCCATTCCGCACATAGCTGCCCTGCTGTGCCGCTGGCGCGACAACAGGTGCACCAGAGGTGCGTCCATCCCGGTCCTCTCGTACTAGGGACAGCGCCTTTCAAATAT
>WRCY01000041.1 GCA_009783695.1 Oscillospiraceae bacterium | reverse complement strand
GGAAATGAAAAAAAACGATGTTTTACTTTACGGACTCGAAAGTCTTGAGCCCGTACGTGATTTTGATTTTATAGGATTCACTTTACAATATGAACTAACATACACAAATGTGCTCGCCATGCTTGACATGGCGGGCTTGCCTGTGCTTGCTGAGGAGCGGGATAATTCGCATCCGATTATAATCGGCGGGGGGCCTTGTGCGTGCAATCCCGCGCCGCTCGCTGATTTTTTTGATTTGTTTGTAATAGGTGAAGGTGAGGAAATAAATCTTGAACTAATGCAGTTATATGAAAAGTGTAAAAAAGAAAAAAATAATAAAGCTGAGTTCCTCGGAAAAGCTGCACAAATAGAGGGTATATATGTACCATCGTTATACAATGAAGAATATAATGATGATGGTACAATCAAGAAAATTACACCCGGAAAAACTGTGAAGAAACGTATAGTTAAAAACTTAAATAAAGCGTTCACGCCTGATAAATTTGTTATACCTTTCTGTGAAATCGTGCATGACCGTGCAATTTCAGAGATACTGCGCGGTTGTATTCGCGGGTGCAGGTTTTGCCAGGCGGGATATATTTACCGCCCTTTCAGAGAGCGCAGCAAAGATAATATTATTGGCAATATAAAATCATTATGCGAAAATACAGGCTACGACGAGGTTTCATTGTCCTCGCTGAGTACCGGTGATTACAGTAAGATAAATGAATTGCTAATTGAATTAACCAAGTATACTAATGAAAAAAATATCAACTTATCGCTTCCGTCAATGCGAATTGACAGCTTTAATGATGAGATTTTGCAACAGGTGAAAAGCGTTCGCAAGAGCGGTCTTACTTTCGCTCCGGAAGCGGGAACGCAACGTCTGCGCGATATTATCAACAAGAATATAACCGAAGACGACATATTAAAAGGCTGCAGAATAGCATTTGAAGGCGGCTATACGAGCGTAAAGCTTTATTTCATGCTGGGACTTCCGGGGGAAACTGATGAAGATATTGAAGGAATAAAAATATTAACAGACAAAATTATAGACCTTTTTTACAGTATCCCAAACAGACAAAAAAGTAAGCCGGTATCGGTATCCGTGACGCTTTCGACATTCGTTCCGAAGCCGTTTACTCCTTTTGAATTTGAACCGCAGTTACCCCGGGAAGAAATAGTTCGCAGGCGTAAATATCTGCTCGGTATATTGAAAAATAAAAAGGTAAATGTGAGCTGGTCGGATTATAACACATCGGTTTTAGAAGCCGCACTCGCACGGGGCGACAGGCGGCTCGGGCAGGTGATTTTAAAAGCATGGCAAAGCGGCTGCCGGCTTGACGGCTGGGAGGAGCATTTCAATTTTGAAAAGTGGGAAAAAGCGTTTGTCGACTGTGATTTGGACATGGCTTTTTATGCAAACAGAAAACGTGATTATAACGAGATTCCGCCATGGTCAATGATTGATATTTTGGTCAGCAGGAAATATTTAATAGAAGAAAATAAACGTGCTTACGGTGGAATAACTACGCAGTCATGCCGGGAAAAGTGCGCTGGCTGTGGGATTGGAGGTGCTTGTGTTGAGCCAAAGTTCTAATCATATGCGAGTATATTTTAAAAAAACCGGAAGGGCAAAATACATTTCTCACCTTGATTTACAGCGCACAATGCAGCGCGCGCTGAAGCGCGCAAAGCTTCCCGTTTGGGAAACTGAAGGCTTTAATCCGCACATTTATATTACTTTTGCACTGCCGCTTTCGCTCGGAATCGAGAGCGCTTGTGAATCGTTTGATATTAAACTGACTGATGAAATTTTACCTCAAGAAATATGTGATAAATTAAATGCCGTACTGACAGAAGACCTTCAGATTATTAAGGCAGCAAGGCCTGTCTATAAGCATACGGAAATAAAAAAAGCAGAGTATGAAATTGAAGTTGAGCATGCAGAAAAATTTCGTGATTTTATGAGTCAAAATGAAATAATGATTAAGAAAAAAACTAAAAAGGGTGAGGCGATAATAGACTTAAAACCACTGATTGAATTAAAGGAAATTAAAAGCGGGAAAGTAACTTTACTTCTGCCTGCGGGAAACGAGTTAAGCGTTAATCCGATGCAGACGGTGAGCGCGTTAAGCGCATTTCTCGGCGATGAAGTAAAAGCTGTGGTAAAACGCACTAAAATTTTTTGTGCAGATGGAAATGTGTTTAGTTGACAAATGAGCATAAATATGATAAAATAAACCCGAGGTGAAAATTTTGTCACAAAGAATAACGGTCGCCGAAGCTCTCATAAAATGCCTTGAATCCGAGGGAATAACGACGATTTTCGGTTATCCGGGCGCGGCAATCTGCCCGTTTTATAATAAACTTACAGACAGTAAAATAAAACACATTCTGGTGCGGCATGAAGCTAACGCAGGTCATGCTGCGAGCGGGTTTGCGCGCATTACAGGCAAGCCCGCCGTGTGCGTTGCTACATCGGGGCCGGGCGCGACGAATCTAATCACCGCGATAGCCACAGCCTACATGGACAGCATCCCGATGATAGCGATTACAGGGCAGGTCAGTACAGAGCAAATCGGGCGCGATGTTTTTCAGGAAGCGGATATAACAGGCGCGACGGAACCTTTTGTGAAGCACAGCTATCTAATCAAAGATGCCGCTCTTGTGCCGGAAATAATTAAAAAAGCCTTTTATATAGCGGGCTCGGGCAGACCGGGACCTGTTTTGCTTGATATTCCGTATGATGTGCAGCTGCAGGAAATAGATTTTAAATACCCCGATAACGTAGAAATAAACAGTTACAGACCATGTTTAGAGGGTAATAAGCTGCAAATTAAACGCGTTGCCGAGGCAATAGCAGAAGCAAAAAAGCCGCTTATCTGCGCAGGTGGAGGGCTCTTTACGGCAAATGCGCGCGAACTCGTGCAGTGTATTGCGGAAAAAGCAAATATCCCTGTAATCTGCACAATGATGGGAATTAGTTTAATGCCGTCAGACCATCCGCTGTTCCTCGGTATGGTCGGTATGCATGGTTGCAGCGCGGCAAACCGCGCGATTTCCGAATGTGATTTACTGATTCTTTTGGGGGCGAGAGTCGGTGACAGAGCGGTTACAGCCATCAAGGAGCGTGAAGATTTTAAAGTTGTTCACATCGACATAGACCCTGCCGAAATCGGTAAGAATCTGCCGGTTAATATACCTGTCGTCGGCGACTTAAAGGCGGTTCTCACGCAGCTCTCCGAGATTATCCGCCCGCAGGAAAACGCTGACTGGATTGAACAGTGCAGAAGCTGTATTATAAAAAATGCGCATAAAGATGGCAAGCCTCGTACAGACGGCGTAAATCCTGCCGTTTTTCTCGAGGAGCTCAGTAAGCTGCTGCCCGGAAAGTGTGTAATTTCTGCCGACGTAGGTCAGAATCAAATATGGACTGCGAATAATTTGAAGCTAAAAAGCGGGCGCTTCATTACATCAGGCGGCATGGGAACAATGGGTTATTCTGTTCCTGCGGCAATCGGCGCAAAGTCGGCAGACCCCGATGCCGAAGTTATCGCAATCTGCGGCGATGGAAGTTTCCAGATGCAGATGATGGAGCTCGCGACCATGGTTCAGCACAGGATTAACGTAAAAATAATTATAATGACTAACAACCGCCTCGGCATGGTTCGGGAAGTTCAGACGAATAATTATAATAACCGTCTTGTCGCGATTTTCCTTGACGGCAGCCCCGATTTCGTTAAGCTCGCCGCCGCTTACGGAATTCACGGTGAGTATGTAAATAATAATTCCGAAGCGGAAAAAGCTCTCGAAAACTTAATAAAATCGGATAAGCCATATATTTTACAGGTTAAAGTTGATGAAAATGAAAAGTCGCTCTTATAAGAAATGAAATATTTGAAATTAACTGACATAAAGCCGGGGAAAACGAAATATTTAATTTCCCGCTCATAAAGAAAGGACTTATTGAAATATGAAACATACTATTTCTATTTTAGTAGAGAATAATGCAGGTGTTCTGGCGCGTATTTCCGGGCTTTTCGCGCGGCGCGGATATAATATCCACAGCCTTGCCGTAGGTATAACCGACAACGAGAAAATCTCGCGTATTACCATTGTTGCGGAGGGTTCCGATTATACACTGGAGCAAATCGAGAAGCAGTTGAACAAGCTCATAGATGTTATAAAAGTCCGCTCGCTGCCTGCGGATAAGCTGCTTGCGAGGGAGCTTGTGCTGGTGAAAGTATGCTGCAAACCCGCCGAACGTTCGGAACTGATAGACATTGCGGAAATCACAACAGCAAAAATATCTGACGTTTCACCGGAAACGATGACGCTTGAGCTTTCAGGAAATCAATACAATATCGCTACTTTTGAGGAGCTTCTGCGTCCTTATAAAATCATCGAAATCGTCAGAACAGGAACGGTCGCGATGCAGAAAGGAAGCGAAGGATTGAGGATTTAATGGGCGCTAATTATCAAAATACAAAAACCGGCTGGGAGCGGAACAGAAGAACGCATTTTGATGAAATTGTTGACAACTACGACAGGGAGCGACCGGATTATCCTCGCAAATTGTTCGATGATATAATCAAATATTCGGGCTCCGTCAAGGGTAAAAATGCCCTTGAAATAGGCGCGGGAACCGGAAAATCAACAACGCCGTTTCTTGAAGTGGGGTATAGCGTAACCGCTGTGGAATTGGGAGAAAATATGGCGGAGTTTCTGCGGAACAAATATAAAGGAAATAATAATTTCAATGTAATTGTATCTGATTTCGAGAAAGTTTTACTTGAAGAAAGCAGTTATAATTTAGTGTACGCCGCAACTGCCTTTCACTGGGTAGACCCGCAAATCGGCTGTCCGAAAGTTTTTCGTATATTGAAAAGCGGTGGCGTGTTCGCTTTGTTCCGTTACAATGCCGTTCCGTCAATAGGCGAACCGCTTTACGAAGCCGTTCAGGAGGTTTACGAAAAATACTATTACAGTTATTACACATCAAACAAAAGACCCATTAAAAAAACAAACGATGATTTCTGCACACCCGCTGAAATCCTGCACGGATTCGGATTCGCGGACATGAAAGAATACGGGTTCGGTGGCATAATAATGAAATTCTATGATGTAACCCGAGCACTCACGGCAGATGAATTTGTCGCAATCCGCGATACTTTTTCCGACCACAGGGGATTACCGGAAAATAAAAAAGCCGCCTTGTATGCTGGACTAAAGGAAGTTATATCAGGACACGGCGGGTGTTATAATGAGAAATATACTTTCCAGTTGTATATGGGAAGAAAATTATAAAAAAAGGAGAAAACAAAAATGGCAACAATTTATTACGAAAAGGACTGCAATTTATCGCTCTTAAATGATAAGACGGTTGCGATTATCGGCTACGGCAGTCAGGGTCACGCTCACGCGCTCAACCTCAAGGACAGCGGCGTTAAAGTTATAATCGGGCTTTATAACGGCAGCAAATCATGGGCAAAAGCGGAAGAAGCGGGTTTCGAGGTCGCAGTCGCCGCAGAAGCCGCAAAAAAAGCAGATATAATCATGATTCTCATTAACGACGAGAAGCAGGCGGATTTGTATAAGGAAAGCATCGAACCTAATCTGACAGAGGGAAAAACCCTCGCTTTCGCGCACGGCTTTAATATTCACTTCGGGCAGATTAAGCCGCCGGAAAACGTAGACGTAATCATGGTCGCACCAAAAGGTCCCGGACATACTGTACGCTACGAATATGAGGAGGGTAAAGGCGTACCCTGTCTTACGGCGATTCATCAGGACGCAAGCGGAAAAGCGCTTGACACCGCTCTTGCTTATGCGGCAGGTGTAGGCGGCGCGCGCGCGGGCGTGCTTTTGACCTCGTTCAAGCAGGAAACTGAAACCGACCTCTTCGGCGAGCAAGCCGTGCTTTGCGGCGGCGTTACAGCATTGATGAAAGCGGGCTTTGAAACGCTGGTTGAAGCCGGCTACGACCCCGAAAACGCGTACTTCGAGTGCGTTCATGAGATGAAGCTGATTGTCGACATGATTTACAGAGGCGGGCTTAATTTAATGCGCTACTCTGTTTCAGATACCGCCGAGTACGGCGACTATGAGGTTGGAAATCGTATAATCACCGCAGAAACAAAGGCGGAAATGAAGAAAGTTCTTGCCGAAATCCAAGACGGAACTTTCGCGCGTAACTGGATAGAGGAAAACAAAAACGGCAGACCGAACTTCAGTAAAAGACGGCAGACAGAAAGCGAACACGAGGTAGAAAAAGTAGGCGCGGAGCTTCGGAAAATGTATACGTGGGATAAAAAGTAGAGGCGATTATATTTAATCGTTAGTATAATCAATTAACTTCAAAAATGCTTCGGCATTTTTGAAAACGCGGCAAATGCCGCTTAAGCCGAGAAGCGGCTTAATTCGATTGCATAGCCGATTGTGCGCCTATGGCGCAGCAGCAAACTCGTTTGCTGTGAAAAATGCGGAGCATTTTTTAGGTTAATCGGCTATATAAAATAAACTGCCGCTTTTAGGAGCGGCAGTTTTAGTACTATTCAGTAATTTCGATTCTGTTGCCGTCGGGGTCTGCGACGCAGCTTTCAAAATATCCGTCGCCGGTTTTTCTAGGAGGACTGAGAAGTGTATATCCGTCATTTATAATTCGCTCAGTAAGTGTGATTACCCCGTCTTTATCCCCAACCGAAAATGCGAGATGATTTATGCCGTTTACTTTGTCAAGCACTTCTCTTGACGCAAGCTTCGTATGCGACATTATTTCTAATCTTGCGCCTGATGAGAAAGTTAAGAAATAGCTTGAAAATCCTGATTTGTTCCGATATTTTTCGTTGCTTTCAGCGTTAAAGTATTTCTGATAGAACTCCTTTGAGCGTTCTAAATCTGAAGTGTAAACCGCGATATGTTCTATAATTATCTTCATGATAATTCTCCTTAAAGTTTTATTTTACGAGGCAGTTAATAAAACTTTATTTAAATGAAATAATCTCCTGAAAGCAAACTGAAATAATTCGGTTATGTCCTGCATACCGACTTTCTTTACCCTAAAACTGTTATACTTGCCATAACAAAGCATAATTAGATATTTTAACATTATATAAACTTCACCGCTGTGCCGTAAGCAATAACCTCCGCCATACCCTGCATAACCGCACAAGTAACATACCGCACGTTTATAATGCCGTCCGCGTTCATATTATGCGCCTCTGACATCATGCGGCTCGTAGCGGCGCATCTCGCCTCGTCCATCATTTCGGTATAGCCTTTTATTTCACCGCCGACTATGGTCTTAAAGCCCGCCATTATATCTCTGCCGACGTGCTTTGACCAAACCACGCTGCCCTTAACAAGCCCGAGTGTGTGTATATTCTTTCCCGTGATAAAATCAGTGTTTACAAGTATCATAATGTTCCTCCTTTTGTATTATTTAATTTAGCATAACATAAATTTGACTTATAGTCAATACCGTGCTATTATATAGGTATGGAAAAATATATTGAAATACTGGAAATAACTAAACCGCACGGCTTAAAGGGCGAAATGCGCGCAAAGTACTACTGCGATGAGCCTGACGAAATCGCAGAATTTGACACGCTATACCTCGGCGCGGACAAAAAGCCCGTGAAGCTTGTTTCGTGGCGGCTTCAAAAGAACATAGCTGTAATTGAGCTCGGGGATATAAACACAGTCGAACAAGCGCAGAAGCTGGCGGGTACGCTGATTTACATCGACAGGGAAGACGTGGAGCTTGACGAAGACGTCTGGTTTGTCCGCGATTTAATCGGACTTGACGTCTATGACGCCGACACCGGCGTTCATTACGGTGCAGTCGAGGAAATACTGCAAAACGCACCTACCGACGTTTACTGTTTAAGAAGCACCGAGGGAAGGCAGCTGCTCTTTCCTGCAATCCCCGAGGTCTTAATTGATGTTAATGTTGAGAAACGTAAAATTTTAATCAGACCGCTCGAAGGACTATTTGACTTATGAAGATAGACATACTGACGCTTTTTCCGGATATGTGCGAGAATTATCTCAGTGAAAGTATAATCGGACGTGCCCGGCGAGCCGCCGGACGTAAAACCGCCTCCGGCGGGAGTTCTGATGCTCCAATCGAGATTAATTGCCGCAATATCCGCGATTATACCGAGAACAGGCACCGCCGCGTGGACGACAAGGCTTACGGAGGCGGCGCCGGTATGGTTATGAACGCGCAGCCGATTTACGACTGCGTGAAAAGCGTGCAGGGCAGTGAAACCGCCCGCCTGATTTATATGTCACCGCAAGGCAGGGTGCTGAATCAGGCTCTTGTGAAAGAACTCGCGAAAGAACCGCATTTAATCCTGCTTTGCGGGCATTACGAGGGCGTGGACGTTCGCGTGCTTGACGAGCTCCGGTTTGAGGAAATATCAATCGGCGACTACGTAGTAACAGGCGGCGAGCTTCCGGCGTTGATTTTAACCGACGCTGTCGCGAGGCTCTGTGAGGGCGTGCTGCCGAGCGAGGACGCTTTCACAGAGGAAAGCCATTATGACGGGCTGCTTGAAGAGCCGAAGTATACAAGGCCCGAGGTATGGCGCGGGCGCAGCGTCCCCGAAGTGCTTATATCGGGGCACCATGCGAATATCGATAAGTGGCGGGAAGAGCAGCGCAGAAAAATTACAGAAGAGAAACGCCCCGATATGTTGACATAAATGTTAATTCATGGTAAGATTGTCTTAATATAAATAAAAACGGAGGAATTTTTATAATGTCCCAGTTTAACAAGCCATTAGTTACGCATATGTATACCGCCGACCCGTCGGCGCACGTTTTTGAGGGTAAGATTTACATTTATCCCTCTCACGACCTTGAGCATGCCGCGACGGACGACCATAGCGGTCAGAAATATGCGATGCAGGATTATCACGTCTTTTCAATGGACGGCATCGGCATGCCCTGCGAAGACCACGGCGAGGCGCTGCACATCAAAGACGTTCCGTGGGCGAGCGAGCAGATGTGGGCTCCCGACGCCGCTTTCAAAAACGGCAAATATTACTTTTATTTTCCCGCAAAGGACAAAGAGGGTATATTCCGTATAGGCGCGGCCGTAAGCGATAAGCCGATGGGGCCTTTTAAAGCTGAGCCGAATTACATCGAGGGCAGCTACAGCATTGACCCGGGCGTCTTCACCGACGAAGACGGCAGAACCTATATGTACTGCGGCGGGCTTTGGGGCGGGCAGCTCGAAAAATGGCGTACGGGTGAATTTGTACGGGGAGATGAAACTATGCCTGCCGGTTACGACGGCCCGCAGGGAGACGAACCCGCGCTCGGTCCCTGGGTCGCAGAAATGAACGATGATATGGTAAGCTTTAAAGCAAAGCCGCAGGAAGTAAAAATCCTTGATGAAAACGGCGAGCCCATAAAAGCAAGCGACACGGACAGGAGATACTTTGAAGCGCCGTGTATGCACAAACTCGGCGGGAAGTACTATCTGTCCTATTCAACAGGTGACACGCACCTCATCTGCTACGCCGAGAGCGGCAGTCCGCTGGGCCCCTTTACTTATAAAGGTGTAGTTTTAGAGCCTGTCGTCGGCTGGACAAACCATCATTATATCACGCAGTTTAAAGATAAATGGTACTTGTTCTATCATGACAGCTCGTTGTCGGGCGGGGTTGACCACCTTCGCTGCATTAAATACACCGAGCTTGAAATTGCACACGACGGCACGATTACGACAGTGAAGCCGTACGCGGATTAATTTCCCGGACTTGCCTAATTTCCTCCCTGATTTAATATACTGTTAAAGTATATTAAACAGGGGGGATTTTATATGTCAAAACATTATTTTGCAGGCGCGAACACACCGGCGGGCTTTTTCAGCTACTACGATAACATACTTCCGCCGGGCGACACGAACAGAAAAATCTACATAAAAGGCGGCTCGGGCACCGGAAAGAGCACGCTGATGAAAAAAACCGCGGGTATTTTTGAAAAGCGCGGGTTTACCGCTGAGTATTTTCACTGCTCAAATGATGCAAAAAGCCTTGACGGTATAAGTATTTTAGAGGCGGGAATAGCTGTAGTTGACGGCACAAGCCCGCACCCTGCCGACCCGCAGCTCCCCGCCGCAATAGACGAAATTTTCAACGCCTCCGATTTCCTCGATACGGCGTACATTAAAGAGAACAAAGACAGCCTCACCGAGCTGCTTACGGAGAAAAAAGCATTATATGAGCGGGCTTATGGCTATCTTAGCTCAGCAATTGAAATCCATCGCCTCAATGAAATTGTCTATGAAAATACACTTGATTTCGGTGCTTTGAATACGCGTATACTTGAAGTACTGCGAATTTTTGACGGCGTAAAACCAAACAATGCAGAACGGGGAGGGAGCGACAGAAAGCTGTTCGCGACGGCAATCACGCCCGATGGAATCAAAAGCCTTGTGAACTCTGCGCTCAAAGCAGAAAAAATCTATGTTTTAAACGGCGCGGGCGCGATGGGTATAACCGTTATGCTCGACAGTGTGCAAAAAAACGCAAACCTGCACGGACTAAACACCGTGAGCTTAAAAAGTCCGCTGAACCCCGTAAACACCGAGCATCTTTATATCCCAGGGCTTGATACAGCATTTATAACTTCCAACCGTTATCACGAAGCGGCTATAGAAACTGAAGCAGAGAAAATAGATTTCAAAGCGTTTTTGAATACGGAGGTAAGCCGGATTGACAGCGAGATTGATTATAATAACGGCATTTTTGACGAGCTGCTGAAGAAAGCGATTAAAACGATGGCGCAGGCGAAGAGTGTGCATTTAAAAATTGAGGAGGTGTACAGCGAGGCGATGGATTTCAAGAGAATGCACCGGGCATACGACAAAATTTTAGAAGATATGTTTGAATAGTTGCTTTTTCTGCGATTATATGTTATGATAGATAAAAACGGAACGGTGAATGAATGAAAGCCGCAAGAATAACCATACGCATAACAGTGCTGCTCCTCACCTCGGTATGGGGCGTGTTCATAGGGCTTTTGGGGCCTGTAATTATAATGAACAGCGAGATGGGAATCGCCTCCCACCACGCGCTTCGGGTCTGGCTTGTTGCGTCGGTGGTCGGGTATTTTATGCCGTGCTTTCTAATTATGCTTGATAAATCAAAAACAGCCGCTGCTTTTGCAGCGACCGGCACTGTGCTGACGCTTTATATTCATTCGGTTTTTTCCGAGCACGCTCATTCCTTTACATATCTGCCGCAGATTTTCATGACAATTCTTGCGATGGTATACATTTTTGTGATAAACCCGCACTACATCGCGGGAGTAAACGAGAAGCGCCTTGCGAAGCTCAACGCCCCCGCGCCGTCAATTCTCGGCGGCACAACTTCAAGCAGCATCGGCGATTTGCATGGGAGTGAACAAAGCTCGCTCAAATCCTACAGGAAGAAGAATAGAAAGGAACGCAAAAAGTAATGGGAATAATGAATGATGAACTGCAGTTTCATATCAAGACAAACAGTGAACAAATAGGCGGATACGTCATTCTCCCGGGCGACCCTGGGAGGGTGCCGAAAATAGCGGCGAAGCTGGACAATGCTGTGCAGGTCGCTTGCAACCGCGAATACAACGTCTACACCGGCTACCTTGACGGCGTGAAAGTCAGCGTCTGCTCAACAGGCATCGGCGGGCCCTCGGCGGCTATTGCGGTCGAGGAGCTTATCAAGTGCGGCGCGCATACCTTTATAAGAGTGGGCACGAGCGGCGGCATGGACATGAAAGTCATGGGCGGCGATATAGTCGTTGCGCAGGCGGCAATCCGCGGAGACGGGACAAGCCGCGAATACCTCACGCCCGACTATCCGGCTGTAGCTGACTTTACGGTCACGAAAGCCCTCGCGGAGGAAGCCGAGGCGCTTTCCGAAAACGAAGCCGGTAAGCGGTTTCATGTCGGCGTCGTGCAGAGCAAGGACAGCTTCTACGGCGAGGTTGAGCCGCAGTCGTCGCCGCTCGCCGATTATCTTTTAAAGCGCTGGGACAGCTATATAAAATCCGGCTGCTTAGTTTCTGAAATGGAAGCAGCGACTATTTATGCGGTCGCGCTGACCCGCCGCGTTCGTGCGGGAGGGGTTATGCTTGCGATTTGGAACGTTGAGCGGCATAACGCGGGGCTGCCCGACACTGTCACAAAAGACACGGAACGCGCAATCATGTGCGCAATCGGCGCGGTGAAAAGATTAATAAGAGCGGATAAGAAGTTAATTAATCCTTAGATTTTATAAAGACTTATAATTCCCTTAAAAATACTCTTACAATGTGCAGAATAAAATTGCTGACCGTTCTGTAGTCGGCTTTAGCGGCGCGCAGTAGTTTTTCATGTTCATCTTTTTTGAGCGTTAATGTTGGACGCAATTTAACTTTCATTAATAAATCTCCTAACAAATTTTCTTTATTATAGCACGTCAACTGACGCTTGTCAACGTCACGTGACGTATTTTGTAGATATTTACAAATTTGAGGTAAAAAACTATGAATATTAAACAAATGATAAAAAGAATAGAAGAACTGGCAAAGCAGAAAGGTATAAGCCGCACAAAGTTACTTCAAGATTGCGGTGTGAGGAGTTATGTTGATAATTTAAACAAAGGAAGATTACCTAAGGTTGATACTATTTCAAGAATAGCTGATTATTTGGATATATCTGTAGATTATCTCCTCGGCAGAACAGATAATCCCGAAATTAATAAGTAAATGAGAATATAAATAAACGGAAATTTTCAATAGTTGATTCCCATTTGTGGGAAGATTGGAGATATTCACAAATGTTCAGCGAGATATTTAGTAAATGTACACAATCAAAAGGGATTTCTCTATATAAACTATCGAAAGATACAAAGATACCGAAAACTATAGTATACGACTGGGCAGCAGGTGCGCGCGAACCGGTTTCGGAATATCTTATTATCTTAGCTGATTACCTCAATGTTTCGATTGACTACCTCCTTGGCAGAACAGATAATCCCGAAGTTAATAAATAATATATAAAATCCCCTTTAATAGGGGATTTGACAAATTTTGCAGATTGTGATATACTGTAAATTGCGGAAACCGAAAACACCCAAGTCCGTTGCAAAAAAGGCGACCAAACGGTGGCGGTTAGCCGACCCTCCTCAAGCGCATTTCATTGAAAGGAGGTGAGGCTCTTGTTGTGGAACGACATATTAAATACGTTAATTGCGCTGTTCAGCGCAGTATTGACATATCTCGCACTCCGGCAAAACGGCAAAAAAAAGTAACCGCCCTGACTAAAGAAACGGTTACTTAACATGTTTTCTTAGGCTAACCGTCACAGGTCGCCTTTCCGTTTACATTATAACATACAGATTTCATTTTGTCAATTGAAAAATTAAAAAATAAGGAAATAATTGAATGAAATTCGACTACATACTTTTAGACTTAGACGGCACGCTTACAAACCCAATCGAGGGAATATCTAAATCAATTAACTACGCAATGGAGAAGATGAATAAACCACCCGTGCCGGAGGAGCGGATTGCACGGCATATAGGCCCGCCGCTCCGCGACGGCTTCATGCAGAACCTCGGATTCACCGAGGACGAAGCCGAGCTCGCCGTTGAGCTGTACCGCGAAAGGTACATGCCGACAGGCTTATATGAAAACGTGCTGATAGAGGGCGCGCAGGAGCTGCTTGAGCGGCTTTCCGCGGCAGGGAAGACCATAGCGATGGCGACCTCCAAGCCGGAGGAGATGGCGGTCAGATTGATGGAACACTTTAACCTGCTGAAGTTTTTTAATTTTATATCAGGTGCGTCAATGAGCGCGGACGGGCGCCACAGCAAAACAGAAATAATAGAACACGCGCTGGAAACGCTCGCCATAAGCGGAGATAAGCTTTCAAGAACAGTAATCGTCGGTGACAGGTACCATGACATTGAGGGCGCGAAAAACACGGGAATCGCCTCTATTGCGGTGCTTTCCGGCTTTGGGAGCCGTGAGGAGTTCGAGGAGCACGGCGCCGGTTACATAGCTGAAAATCTTCCGGAGGCGTGTGAAATTATTTTAAGCGAATAAATTATTTGATTCTGCTAAAAATAGATATAATCAATTAACTTCAAAAATGCTGAAGCATTTTTAAATACGCGGCAAATGCCGCGTAAGACGTAAAGCGGATTAATTCGATTACATAACCGATTATGCGCCTGCGGCGCGACAGCAAATTCATTTGCTGTGAAAAATGAAAAGTATTTTTCAAGTTAATCGGTTATATAACGCCGCAAAGCGGCGAAATGTCAGCGGCGACCCGCCGCCCCGAAAGGAGATTATATTAAAAATGGCAGAATATGTAAATAAGTCAATAGCCTGCACGATTTATAATTGTGCGAATCACTGCAACGAGGAAGAGTACTGTGCGCTGAAGAAAATCCAGGTCGGAACTCACGAAAATCATCCTGACCATACCGAATGTACTGACTGTCAGTCTTTTAAAGAGCGCCGCTAAGATAAAATATTAAAACGTGAAATTGATTAAAAATTGTCGAAAAAGCCGTCGGTTTATTCCGGCGGCTTGCGAAGTGTAACTATTTTGCAAATTTGATTGTGCAATTTCTATATTTTCGGTGCATTTTTTTCATAATAAATGTAAAATATTCGTTAAAAGTATTGCAATATAAAAAACTATAGTGTATAATGTAACTGATATGATTGCATAAAAAATAAAATATAAATAAAAGGAGTGTAGATGATGAGCGGCATTTTTAATTCCAAAGTCAAATACACATTATTTCTCGGGATTGTAGCAGTGGCGATAGTCATCGTCTGTGTTTTTTACATATATAATGTCAGCCGCGCTCTGGAAGAGGATAATTTGGTTTACTTTGACGAAATAGCCTCGGAAACCGCGGCGTCTATCGGGATTAAGCTGGGTGAGCTTTTAACTTCTGTCAGAAACTATTCATACCGGTTTGCGGAGTTTGATTCGCTGACGAGGGAAGAGCAGCTTGCGATGCTGTCGGAAACGACAAACTCGAGCGCATTTCATGATATAGTTTACATAGATTTAGAGGGTTATGCACTGTCGGCGAATTACGGAGAAGCGTTTTTAAGCAGGAGGGAATACTTTAATTTAGCTGCCGGCGGAGTGAGCAATATCTCCGGGATTATTGTAGGCGACTTTACCGGTACGAGAATAAACATGTTCGCCGCCCCCGTTTTTACAAAAGGGGAAATAACCGGCGTTTTAACGGGAGCCTATGACACTGAGGAACTCAAGGATATAATATATACGGATACGTTCGGCGGAAAAGCGTCGTGTTACATAATAAGCTTTGAGGGTTCAATTGTACTCAGGCCGAATATTGATATTCTCGGTTTTGACCCCGGCATATCGATGTTTGAAGCCATAGAGCCAACCTCCGATACGGCGCAGGCGCTTATGCCGAAAATTGCTGCCGCTGACGCGCAGGGGACATTTTCTTTCGAGTTCGAGGGCGAATCCTATGCTGCTTCGTTTAAGTCTGTCGGGTTCAACGACTGGACGGTTGTCACCGTAATTCATTCAAGTGACATTCTCGCCTTTTCGAGAAATGTTTTAATGATGACGACTACGTTTACCATTGTATTTATGCTGTTTGTGATTGCGGGATGGATGCTCTGGGGAGTAAAATTCTGGGTTTCAAAAAAGAAATGTATTGATACTATTGCTGAACGGGATAACTTAAAATACGTTGATTCTCTCACGGGCGGACCGTCTTTTGAAAAGTTTTTAAACGATGTGAGAGCGGTATTTGATGAAACGCCCGACGACGGGAACAGCATTTACTCGATGATTTCAATGGATATTAATAAGTTCCGCACGGTTAACGACCATCTCGGCTACGAAGAAGGCGGCAAAATCCTTAACAAGCTTGCTAATTTGATTCAGGCGGGGCTTATGGAGGGCGAGTTTTACACCCGCAGAAGCGCTGACTCGTTCTGCATCTTAATAAAGTATACAAGCGATGTTGATATTTTCGGGCGCATCGAAACACTTATCAACGACGCGTATTATCAAATCGAGGAATATAAACTGATTCTGTCGTTCGGCGTTTATAAAATAGACGACTTGACTATGGATATCCGCTCGATTATCGACCGCGCCGACCTTGCCCGAAAGACCATTAAAGGTAACAACGAAAGCTCCTCCGCATTCTTTGACGATAATATGCTTATTAAAATCCGCGAGGAGAAGCGAATTGAAAACATCATGGAATACGCCCTTGAAAGCAATGAGTTCAAGGTTTATCTCCAGCCTAAGTATGACCTTAATAACCAGTCGCAAATCATAGGCGCGGAGGCTCTTGTCAGGTGGTTCAGAGACGGAAAGATGATTCCGCCCGGCGGGTTTATCCCCATCTTTGAGAAGAATGGATTTATAACGAAAATCGACAAGTTTGTCTTCGAGGAAGTATGCAAGCAGCAGAAGCTTTGGATGAACCGCAAGTATGACATGAGGACAATATCCGTTAACATGTCCCGTATGAATCTGCAGGAACCGAACTTTGTGCGTGATTTATACGAAATATGCAACAAGTATAACGTCCCGACAAAGTATTTTGAAATAGAAATAACCGAAAGCGTAGCCTTTGAGAATCTGGATATCCTTACACGTGTGTTCAATGAACTCAAGAATTATGGCTTCCACATTTCTATTGACGATTTCGGTACAGGCTACTCGTCGCTCAATATGCTTAAAAATCTTCCTGTTGACGTGTTGAAAATCGACCGCTCTTTCCTGTCAGACACCCATAACGAGCGTGCGAACAACATTATTAATCACGTAATCAAGCTTGCGATGTCGCTGCATATGAAGACAATATGCGAGGGAATAGAAACGGAGGAACAGGTGAATCTGCTCAGCTCGCTCAACTGCGATATGGCGCAGGGCTTCTACTTTGCAAGACCCATGCCGATTGAGGAATATGAAAAACTGCTGTACAGCGACGCAATGGTTACGAATTAAATCTTACGGGCGCGCAGTGCGCGCCCTTGAATTTTAAACATATAGTCGTTTAACTTAAAAAGCATGAAATGCTTTTTAAGTTCGATGCGCTTTGCGCATCGGTCGGCTCTGCCGACAAACGACATATGAAATCGTAACTTCCGCGCCTGTGGCGCGGTATTCGCCCAACGGGCGAATGTAAAAAACAGCTTTGCTGTTTATTAAGTTAAACGATTATATACTAATTTTCTCTATCAGTGCAGAAAGGAATTAATGAAAATATGGATTTCGAATTCAAAGAGAGAACCATTCTCACCGAGATGATTGAAAACACCGCGCAGTCACTTTTTAATACGATGAAGTATATCTACGTAATCTCCGAGAGCGATTTCTATAACATAAACTGCAAGGATATTTTTAAAGTAGCGCTTTCTGACGTGACGAATCCCGATGTTCTCGATAACCTCGGGATACAGGTGAACGACTCTAAAATAGGCGAGATGGCTTCCGATGAGTTCAAGCGCGTAAAATCGATGATTCATTATATGTTTGTATTGCGGCTTCCTTTTCTGCGGCGCGCGATGGAATTTTGCCCGCTTAAAGAAACGCATATCAAAGACCTCTATGCGCTTGCGGTGAAGCGGGGCGCGGAGAATTTCGGCGAGATTATCGAAGAAGACTTGAAAACCATGCTCAAAATCGCGCGCAACCGTCAGCCGGAGCCTGCCTTTGACGGCGAGTGGTTCAGGCGCTGGATTTACACGAGAGGGAAGGAGCTATCCATCATAAACAACCGGAATATGTTTCTTCTCGGCTGCATGGACGCGATGTTCCCGCTTTATTACTCGGCGCTTACAGAGAAGCTGACGACACTGCTGCTCAAATGGCAGGAATGAATAACAATTGACAGTGTACAGTTAATAAAATCAGCCGCTTATGCGGCTGATTTATGTTACTTACTTATTTGGCTCAAAATTTTCTCTGATAATTTGTTTAACGCTTTCCCCCAAAAATCGTCCTCTTCTTTATCAATCCCGATAACGAAGTCCTGCGGGATTCCGAGTTGCTCAGGTACAAGGGGTTCGGCCGTCACGCTGATAAATCTCCATTTATAAACGCCCGACTGATGTGCGACCATATCGGCGACTTGATTGTAGGTATAGTTTTTGCTGGCGTTGTCGCGTCCGAAAGTTGTGAGAACAACAATTATGTTTTCCGGATGTTCGCTCTCATCGGAAGCGCTGTACGCCTTTCCTTTTTCAATCATCGTGTTGGCCAGGGAATCAAAGACATTACGTACGCCGTTACCGTTGACGAAATATTTAGTCATAGGTCTGACCGATGAAACCGGTGTGTCGTCAGTATAAAACTTATACTCCTCGCCGAAAGCTCCAAGGGTAATTCTGATTTCGCCTTCGCCTTGTGATTTTTTTAAGGTGTTGAAAAACACCCGTCCGTTTTTCCGCGTAATTTCCTCAAAATTTTCTGCAGGCGCATTGTTATCGTGGAGAATAATAACCTCGGTTAATCCGATTTTCATGCCGCTCACCGCCTTTCCAAAAATATGATAAAAAATTAACATTTACATACATTAAGTATAGCATAAAAAATTTGACTTGTCAATTGATTTATGCTATACTATTGAAAGAAAAAAGAAAGAGGAAAACTTATGATTATTATAAACTTTGATGACGAAAACGGCATGAAAGCATTCCGCCATACTGCCGCGCATATTTTGGCGCAGGCGGTGAAAAGGCTTTACCCCGAAACAAAGCTCGCAATCGGGCCCGCGATTGACGACGGGTTTTATTATGACTTCGACGTTGAGAAGCCTTTCACCCCCGAAGATTTGGAAAAAATCGAAGCGGAGATGAAAAGGATTGTAAAGGAAAATCTCAAATTAGAGCAATACACGCTTCCGTTTGACGAGGCTTTGACGTTGTTTGAGGACGAGCCTTATAAAATTGAGCTGATTGAAGAGCTGCGCGGAAAGGGAGAAGAAGCATCGTTTTTTAAGCAAGGGGAATTCACAGACCTTTGTGCGGGCCCTCATATTAATTATACAAGCAAAGTAAAGGCGTTCAAGCTGTTAAGCAGCACCGGCGCGTACTGGC
>WRCY01000040.1 GCA_009783695.1 Oscillospiraceae bacterium | reverse complement strand
TTTCTTGCGGGTTGTCAGATAAATTTTCTGTACCGGAACAAGCAGTTATCGTTATTAGTGCGATTAACGATTTTGTTATTAAAAATACTTTTTTCATGATAACCTCCTAATTAAATGTTCCCGAAGGAAACAAACCCGGTGTGCCCGTTGGATTTATATTGCTTGAGTTAGACTGACCGAGGTCTGAAAATGTAACTTTATCAGTAACATCATTGATATGAATTACATCATAATGCAAATGAGGGACGTATACAGTAATACCTGAGCCCAAAGCCGGCGTTCCGGTATTGCTTGTGTAAGCTATCCTCGTTTGCGAAGTTACTCTTGTTCCCTCTGCAACACGTCCGCTTTGCTGTACGTGCAAATATCTTGCGACATAGCCGTTATCATATTGGATAATCACATAAAATCCGGCAGTAGAACCTGTTGAGCCATTAACAACCTTGGCTGTTCCCGGTCCTTGCGCGTATATCGGGAATCCGCTGATTGATGTGCCGGAACCGTTTGTAACATCAATGCCTCGATGTCCGGTATTTGAAAAACCGCTCCCGCTTGGAATATGCCTCGCATGGTTTCCAACTCTGTACATATAATTTGTAAAATGGCTTGAGTTGCTTGTGTTTAGTCTCCCGCATGACACAATTCTTGTACAAACCATATTTGTGTAAGAATGTGCCAATGGTGCTGTTTGATAAAATGTACTTCCGCAGCCGGAAGCAATACATTGACGGACTTGCCCGCCGGGCTGAAGACAAGTTGCGGTTGCATTACCGGCATTCGTCATTGAATGGCTTGTGCAATGCGTACACCCTGTTCGTTGGTGCGTCTGACACCAATATGTTGTCGGATTCGCGCTTGCCGGTATCATTCCCATGCTAAGCATTATGGCGCATGCTATAGCGCAGGATATGATTTTTTTGATCTTCCTCATTTTCGGTACCTCTCTTCATTTTATTAAGCCGTATCGGCTTAATAACACTATATCACACATTTCCCGAAAAGTCTTTATACTTTCGTCTTATATATTTATATATTATTGTCTATATTCATAACTCAAAAATTCATCTCGCACGGTCCTGCGCAGCATCTCATATATGTAGCTTATCGTAAAATCCACATGCGCTGCCCAGTTGTACGACTCGTGCGATGTAATTCCGTGCCTTGCCGCGAGCTCCGGCGTGTATTCGGTGAGCGGATACAGCCGCACATTCGTGTGCCCGCGCTCATAATGGGTAATCACCGGCGTGATTTGCAGATTTGTTATTTCAACCGCCCGCGTTTGGCTGTTCATAATAATATCAAACGTAAAAATCCCGCAAATCATCGTCTGCGGCACAATCTGCGACGAGATGAAATTCCCGAGCGAGTACATAACAAGCGCGTTTGTGCCGTCACTCTCTCTCGCAATAAACTCAACATCGCGCAGAACGTGCGGGTGTGTGCCGTGGATTATATCCGCGCCCGCTTCCACCATGCGCCTCGCCGCCTCGCGCTGATAATCCTCGACCCTGTCCATGTCCTCTGTCCCCCAGTGCAGGAAAACCACGCAGACATCGGAAACAGCTTTTGCTGCTTCAATTTCAGCGAGCATAAGCTCCATCACCGCGCCCCCACCGAACCTGCCGACCTCCGCCGGCGGCAAAAGCCATTCGTCCAGCCCGTTAAGGCTTTCCGCGTAGCCGAGGAAAGAGAACACGACGCCGTTTATTTCGAGCGTGCGTATTCTTGCACGGTCTTCCGCGTCATAATACGCGCCGACAACGGCAATATCGTGACCCTCTGTAATTTTCCCGTTCCAGTAATCAAGGCTTGCGAGCAGCCCGTCCGTATGTATGTCGAGCGTGTGGTTGTTAGCTATTGTAAAGGCGTTGAAGCCCATCTCAACCATGAGGTCGCCGAGCGGTCCGGGCGTGCTGAAATGCGGCCAGTTCGAGGGCGGGTAGACGTTGTTGACTAAAGTTTCCTGGTTAATCATTGCAAGGTCATAACCCGTAACCAGGTGACGAATCCGCTCGTAGGCAGGCGCAAAGTCATAATTGTCGCCGCCGCCTGCGTGGATATTCGCCTGATTATAAATTGATGAATGTATTAAATTGTCGCCGACCGCAACCGCGCTGACTGTTATGTATTCATTCCACTCCGGTTCGGGTTCGGGAACAAACGGCACGGCAGGGTTGCCGTCTTTTTTATCCTCTCCACCGACATCTATTACGTCTTCTTCATCAATATCCGCCGAAACATCAACAACTTCGCCGGTGCACGCAACCGCGAGCACCAGCGAAAATATAATTATTACTATTCTTCTCATTTTTTATTCTCATTAAGTCCTTTCTTCACAAAAGTGGAATGAAAATAACGTTTTCCCCGATTCAACTGTGTTTATTTTCAAACTTATAACCATGGCTGCAGCAGCCTCTTCGCGGCTGTTTCCGGCTTGTATCTTCTTATAGCTGCTTCATTAAGCACTACATCCAGAGCGTTCATTCCCGCTTTTATTTTTTCCTGCATTTCATCGGATTTCATGTCGACAAGCAGAGCGTCAAGGTGCAGTTCAATCCAGTCCTCGCGCTCCAGTACGGGGAGCAGATGCAGCACAAGAATATATTCCTCATCTGCATACACCGCCGCCGTATTCATGGGCATGGCGAGGAGAAATTCCTGCTCGCTCTCCGTTAAAAACGAGGGCTCTCCTATTTTCTCGAGCCGGTCAAACTCCCTGTCGAAGTCGATGTCAAGCTCCATAATCTCTTCCGGTGTTTCGTCAGTGATTTCGTCAGTAATCTCTTCGGATTCGGCAGCGAAGAGCCAATCGTTATCGGGATGTCCGTCTATGATGAACTCGTCACTTATAAACTCCCCGTCACCTGTAAACTCCTCGTCACCCGGCAGCTGCTCCTCATCATAAGTTTCATTAAACTCATCGTGTGCATGGTCGCGCTCCGTTAGGTAATCCTCATACTCGTATACAAGCGTAATGAACGATTCCCCCGCGCTGAGCCTGCTTGCGAAATCCAGCGCCATATCCTCAAGTTCGATTACCTCATACCACTCAAGGTCGGAAAGGGATATCTCCAATACGCGATAGCGCACGAAATTCTCCTCAAAATAGCTGACTATTTCATCGCGTGAAACTTCTTCCGTGCCGTTTTCGCCGTAAAGCCCCGTGAAAAGCTGTTCTTCCATCATGCTGTTGAGTATAATGGAAACAAGCGATTCCTTGCCGACGCCTATATCCTCATAAAAGTCGCCCAGTGTATCAAAGTCCAGACCCGCCGAAGCGCGTATGTCCGAATTTGCCCATATTATATCCACGCTGCGGCGTGCGTCAAGCTCGTCATCGGCGGATATTTCCAGCCCGAGCCCGCCGAACATCTGCCTTACAACCGCCATTTCCTTAAGGGTTTCGATTGCCCTGTCGTTAACCCAGTTGCTGAAGATTTTACCGTCGATTTCCTGCTCAAAAAAGCTGAAGCCCTCGGCGTAAATATTAACGTCGGGATTCAAGTCCATGAACATGTCGGCAGCTTCTTGCGATGCGGAAATTTGCATGTAAATGAACTCGCCGGCGCGGATTTCCTCGCCGCTAATGGTCATGGCATGCTTTGTTCCGGCGCAGGCGCCAAGGCTCAGAATCATCACTGCCGCTATAATTAAGGCGGTTATTTTTCTTTTCATTTTTGTTTTGTTCCTTTCGTTTTCAGCGTAATGTTATATTTTTATTTTCAAGTGCGCGAAGAATTTTCGCGACTGCCTTATCGGTTTCCTCATCGGTGAGCGTGGCGTCCTTTTTGCGGAAGACGAGCTTATATGACATGCTCTTCTTCCCCTCAGGAACCTGAGCGCCCGTGTACATATCAAACAATGTAACCTGCTCCAAGTTCGCGGCGGAGCCCGAAATTATCTCAGCAATTTCTCCCGCCGTGATTTCCGGGCAGCACAGCAGGCTTAAGTCCCGCGTCATCGCCGGAAACTTCGGCAGCTGTTTGAACTTCGGCGCCGCTATGCTGTAATGCATAAGCTTTTCAAGCTTAAGCTCCGCGCAAAACGCCCGCGTTCCTATATCAAAATTGTCGCGGACGAGAGGGTGAATCTCGCCCATAACGCCGAGCACGTCACCGTCAGCGGTGAGTTCCGCGCAGCGCCCGCCGTGATAGGATTTATTAGAAATTATGGGAGTGAGCTTCGCATTTATACCAAGTCTTTCAAGCAGCTCTTCAATTATGCCTTTCAGCGTCAGAAAGTCTTCGCTTTCGCCGTAAAGCCCGATACAGAGGATTTTCTTCTCGTCTGCAAGTTTATTATCACTCGGCAGATATACCGTTCCGGTTTCGTAAAACCGTCCCGCGGCATTGCGGTTGTTATAGTTGCGCGCCAATACCTCCAACATGGACGGCAGCATAGAAGTCCGCATTACGCCCGTCTCCTCGCCGAGCGGATTGCGGATAATAACACTTTCGCAGTCCTCAATCCCCGCCCTCTCATAGGACTTCTGCGAGATGAAGCTGAACGTCATGCACTCATGACAGCCCTGCCCCTGCACAACTGCGCCCACTTTCTCCTCGAAAGCGAGCTCCGGCGCGGAGGCGACCCCTGAGAAAACACGCGGAACACTTGACGGTATTTCGTTGTAGCCGTAAATCCGTGCAACTTCCTCAGCCAAGTCACATTCAAGAGCCATGTCGATTCTTATTGACGGCACGACGCACAATTGACAATTGTCATTTGACTGACAGTTTTCAAACTCAAAACCTAATCGCTTTAATATTTCTTTCTGCTTATTTTCCGGTATATCCGAACCTAATATTTCGTTAATACGTTTATAATCGAATTTTATTTTTACGGGCTCCCTGCAGGAGAAATCCTCGTCGATAATGGTTTTCACAACCTCGCCGCATCCGAGCAGCTCTACGAGCTCCAAAGCGCGCAGCAGCGCGTTTTCAGCGTTCGCGGCGTCGATGCCTTTCTCGAAGCGCGCGCTCGACTCGGTTCTGCGCCCGATACGCTGCGCAGTTTTGCGCACGGACACGCCGTCAAAGCAGGCGGACTCAAACACGACTTCTTTCGTGTCGTCCATAATCCCGCTGAACTCGCCGCCCATGACGCCCGCAATCGCAATAGGCTTCTTAGCGTCCGCGATTACCAAAGTATCCGCACAAAGCACACGTTCCTCGCCGTCAAGCAGCACGATTTTCTCGCCCTCGGCGGCACTGCGAACCACGATTTCATCACCGTCAACATAGCGTTTATCAAATGCATGCATGGGATGCCCGTACTCAAGCATGACGAAATTAGTTATATCCACCAAGTTGTTAATGGCACGAACGCCCGAAGCGCGGAGCCGCTCTGTGAGCCATCTCGGCGACGGCGCGATTTTCACGTTCCTCACAACTGCGCCCATATAGCGCGAGCAGAGCTCTTTATTTTCAATTCTGACTTTTAAGTTCAATTCGCCGTCAACGCCCTTGAACGCGGGTTTTTTTACGTCTACAGGTAGATTGAATGTAGCGCCTGCTTCCCTCGCGAGTCCGATTACCGAAAGGCAGTCAGGGCGATTGTTGGTAATCTCGAACTCCACCGCAATGTCGCGGATTCCGAGAAACTCGAGCATATCCATTCCCGGCTCAAGCTTTGCCGCCTCGGGGTCGCTGTCAAGAATCAAAATGCCGTCCTTGTCGGCGTATGGTAAATCCTCGAGCGTGAGTCCCAGCTCGTTGTAGCTGCACATCATGCCGCAGGATTCCACGCCGCGAAGCTTACCGCGGCTGATTTTTGTAACCGTGCCGTCGTGGAAGTTGTACACCACGCCGCCCTCAAGCACAACGGGCACTAAAGCGTTTGCCGTGACGTTCTGCGCGCCTGTAACAATCTGCACCGGAGAGCCCCCGGTCACAGTACCGCCTTCGGCGGATTCGCCTGCATTATTGCCTGCATCTACTTGTGCAACCCACAGCTTGTCCGAGTCCGCGTGCTTCTCGATTGATATAACCCTGCCGCAGACGATATTTTTTAAAGGTTCCGACAAGTCGGTCCACTTCTCGACTTTCGAGCCGCTCATGGTCATACCGCGGGCGAATTTTTCTATTTTCATATCTGCTTTGACGTAATCGTTAAGCCATTTTAATGATAAATTCAAAGTGTGTTCTCCTTGCTTTGCTTTTTTCTGCGTATAATATAGTAAATGATTGTTATAATTGCCATTAAATATCCTGCGCCTATAGCGATTAAACCGACAAGCAGTTGAATAATTCCTTCCAGCCCTGTAGTAAAAATGTGTACGTAAACAACTAAACCCATACCGACAATAAAGGGTATATTTGTGTAGCTTAAAACTTTTTCCGTTAAACGATACAATGTGCCGTATAAAAGCAATGCAGCACTTATCATAAGCAGATAAAGAAAGCTGTACCCGCCCACTCCTAAAAACAAAATCAAGCTAATGGCGAAAATAATCGAGTTAATTATATAAAATATTTTCCATGTTTGCTTATTCATAAAAATTAACCCCGCTCCTGCCCGCCTCCGCCCTTTTATAGTATGCCCGCAGCTGCCGCCAAAGCACCAGCCTCACCGCGAACGCCGCCGCGATTCCCGCAAATACAACCCCCGCAAACAGGAGCAGCGGTATTATGCCCAGTGCGCTCTCCGAAGACGTACCGTTTGCTAAAATAACCGCGCAGACAGCCACAAACGCCGCCGAAACAAAAAGCGACACAGCGTAATAAACTGCGCGGATTCTCTGCGATTTTATGAGCCCCGCAAGGAGGTGCGCCGTCGTCCCCGCCGCCATGCCGACTCCGATAAACGGGACAATCACCGTCGGGATTCCCGCGACGAAAACAATCGCAGAAGCTTTATAAGCCTTGATATATGTCTTTTTCATTTTTTCACCATGTCCCTTTGACACAAACGACTAATGAAAAGCCTCGTTTCCGCGATTTTACATCAATTATTCACGGCTTGTTATCTAAAACTGCTTTAAAAACCTTATATCATTCTCGTACAGATGCCGCATATCGTCAATTTCGTACCTCATCATCGTAATTCGTTCAAGCCCCACTCCAAAGGCGAATCCCGAATAGATTTCGGGGTCAATCCCGCAATTCCGCAGTACCTGCGGGTGCACGACGCCCGCGCCGAGCATTTCTATCCAGCCCTCGTTTTTGCACATGGAGCAGCCCGAACCGCCGCATTTAAAACAGGATAAATCGACCTCCGCGCTGGGCTCGGTATAAGGGAAGTGGTGCGGACGGAACCGCAGCTTCACGGAGCTGCCGTAGAGCCGCTTCATAAAGGTTTCGAGCGTACCTTTTAAGTCCGCAAACGTTATGCCTTTATCCACCACCAAAGCTTCGCACTGATTGAAAACCGGCGAGTGCGTAGCGTCAACTTCGTCGCGGCGGAAAACCCGCCCCGGACTGATAACCGCAATCGGCGGCTTGTTTTCAAGCATGGTGCGAATCTGCACGGAGCTCGTCTGCGTGCGCAGAATCACGTCGTCGCTGACATAAAACGTATCGCTCTCGTCGCGGGCGGGGTGCCCCTCGTGAGTGTTTAGCATATCGAAAACATAGCGGGTTTCCTCAATTTCGGGGCCTGTGACGACCGTGTAGCCCATCGAGCGGAAAATATCTTTCAAGTCACCCAGCACAATGCTCATCGGGTGCGGCTTGCCTGAAGCGGCGCGCTTACCCGGCAGGGTTACATCTATGGCTTCCTTACGGATTCTGCTTTCATAATGCAGGAGCTTAAGCTTCTTCATCTGCTCGGAAATCGCTTTCTCGACAGCCTCGCGCACTTCGTTCGCCCGCGCGCCGATTACGGGGCGTTCCTCCGCAGACAGCCTGCCCATCGTTTTCAGGACGGCGGTAAGCTCGCCTTTCTTGCCGAGGATTTTGACGCGCAGGTCGTTCACGGTGTCAAGGTCCGCGCTTTCCTTTATTGCGGCGAGCGCCCTGCCGCCGAGTTCCTCTATCTGAGCAAGTGTTTCTTTAATCATTTAATCATAATGTTCCTTTATAATTTCAATTAATTGTCAATTGTCAATTGTCAATTGTCAATTATACATCACCGCCACCCCCTGCGCGAATCGAACGCACAACTATTCCTTAGGAGGGAACTATTATATCCATTTAACTAAGGGGGCGAGTTTCAATTGACAATTGACAATGTACAATTGACAATTGATTAACCATAATAGTATACCAAAAATTTGAAGAAATGTCAACCTTAAAGGCAAAACTTACCAAAACCGCCCTTGCGGGCGGTTTTTTATTCTAAATCTGCAAAAAAGTCATTATACTGGCACTTAAAGATTTTCGTTAATGCAACAAGCTCACTAACTTTAATATTTAATTCTCCTGTTTCATATCGGGAATAATAAGAACGAGTAATATCACAGCCCAGTAATTGTAATTTTGCTGCGACTTCCTCCTGTGTTAAGTCTTGAAGATTTCTTAAATTGCGCAGATTCTTTCCTATTGATATGTCCTGCCTAATTTTTTTCATTTCTTACACCTTTATTTGCTCAATATATGTTGCATTTTTATTTATTATATAGTATAATAAGAAAAATACAGCTCAGTATTATGAGCAAAGGAGAAAAACATGAAAAAAGAATTTACTGCCTGCTTCACAAGACACAGAGAAATTGAGGATTTGTTTGCAGCCCAAAATAAAACCGCCCTTGCGGGCGGTTATTCTGCTTCTTCAATTTTAAGCCTGTCAAGCGCATATTCCAATGCCGCAATAATAATTTGTGTACGGTTTCTTCCTGTTTTAATTACTATTTTCTCTATCCTTTCAATTAAATTATTTGGTAATCTCGTAGTTATATTGGTTGTACCATCTTCACCGCGAAGTTTCTTAACAACAAAGTCTTCATTCATCATCTTATCCCCCCTGTGTTACACTTGTATTAATTATTGCATATTTTTAAAATATGTGATATAATACGTTAGCATTGCGTATGCAATGCACAAAAATAAAAAGGGAGAAAACCATGAAAAAAGAATTTACCGCTTGCTTCACGGGGCACAGAGAAATTGAGGATTTATTTAAAGCCCGGGAAGGAATACGCAAGGCGAGCGCGGACTTGGTGAAACGGGGTGTAACGCACTTCCTTGTCGGCGGCGCGACGGGCTTCGACATAAACGCCGGGGAGCTGATTTTTATGCTGCGCGAGGATACATGGAGAATATTAAACATGATAAGGCTCACGGTAGTCCTGCCGTGCAGCTTCAAGGTCTTTACGCAGAAATGGAGCGAGGAGGAAAGGAAAAGGCTCAGAAGCCTGATGAGGTTCACCAACAAAAATATCATAATGCAGAAAGCTTACTCCCCCGACTGCTATAAAATGAGGAACCAATACCTTGTGGACAACAGCCGGTACTGCATATGCTATTACGATGAAAGCAGGTTTAGGTCAGGTACGGGGCAGACTGTCCGCATGGCTGAAAAGCAGGGGCTGGAGATAATAAATCTGTTCGGCAATTTAAGATAAGGAAAAACTTGCAATTCCCGCCGGTTTATGTTAAAATAAAACTAATTGTAAAAAGAAAGGGATTAAAAATGAGCATGAACATAAAAATCACCAAAACACAAAACCCCAAACCTATCCCCACAGACGACAGCACGCTCGGCTTCGGGCGCATCTTCAGCGACCATATGTTCGTCATGAATTATAAAAAAGGCGAGGGCTGGTATGACCCGCGCATAGTGCCGTACGGCGACCTTGCGCTTTCCCCCGCCGCCATGGTTCTGCACTACTCTCAGACAATCTTCGAGGGCATGAAAGCTTATCGCGTTGAGGGCGATAAAATCCAGCTTTTCAGACCCCGGGAAAACTTCAAGCGCATGAACCTTTCGGGGAGCCGCATGGTTATCCCCGAAATACCCGAGGACATCGCGCTGGAGGGGCTCAAGCAGCTCATAAAGCTTGATAAAGACTGGATTCCCCGCAGCGACGGCGCCAGCCTTTACGTGCGCCCGTTTGTGTTTGCCTGCGATCCGTTTGTCGGCGTGCGCCCGGGCGAGGAATATATGTTTATTATAATCACATCGCCGTCCGGCCCGTATTACGCGACGGGGCTGAACCCTGTAGGAATCTACGTTGAGGAGTCTTTCGTGCGTGCGGTGCGCGGCGGCCCCGGCTACACCAAGACAGGCGGCAACTACGCGGCGTCGCTGGCGGGGCAGGCGGAGGCGCAGAAGCAGGGGCTCGCGCAGGTACTCTGGCTTGACGGCATCGAGCGCAAGTATATCGAGGAAGTCGGCGCGATGAACATCTTCTTCGTCATCGGCGATGAGGTAGTCACGCCGGAGCTGCAGGGAGGCTCAATCCTCGGCGGCATTACCCGCAAGTCGGTAATCGAGCTCTGCGTGAAGTGGGGCATGAAAGTCACCGAGCGCAGGATTTCAATAGACGAAATAGCGGAAGCCTACAAGAACGGCACACTTAAGGAAGTTTTCGGCACGGGCACGGCGGCGGTGATTTCGCCCGTCGGAATGCTAAAGTGGGGCGATGCCGAAATGAAAATCAACGATAATAAAATCGGCGAGATTTCGGCGAAGCTCTACGACACGCTGACGGGAATCCAGTACGGGAAAATCGCCGACGACATGGGCTGGACGATGGCTGTGGAATAATTATTCATGTAAAAGAGAACCGAAAACACGGCGAAAACAAAGGCGGTAGCCGCGTTTAAAATCTTCGCGGGAGGCTTCTGCCCAATAATCGTTTAATGCACTATCATATTTTAAAAGCAACTCTTTTTCCTTTTTGCCGAGGATTTCGGTTAGCTTTTCAAACATCTTCACTCTCTTATAATCGGCTGCGGTAGGTTCGGAAGGTTCTTCTTCAAGATAATAATAAAGCTCGTCAAGTATGTCTTTCATAGTTTTTTAGCTCCTTTCTTATAGGATATTAATTATCCTATGCATCTATTATATAGGATAATTATCGTCCTGTCAAGTGTTTTTGGAGAAATAATTTATGATTGTTTTAACAGATAGATTGAAAAGTCTAAGGAAAGTTAAAGGTGTCTATCAAAAGCATGTAGCAGAAATGCTTGGTATTGCGGAAAGAAATTACAGAAGATATGAAGCAGGGGATGTTGACCCGCCTACTTCAAAGACTATTATGCTCGCCGATTATTTTGACGTGTCGGTAGACTATCTTGTCGGGCGTTCGGACGACCCGAAGAGAAAATAGATTTATTAAACAACAGGAGACAAACATGCAAAACACCGAAAAAACAATGGACAAGCTCATCGCCCTCTGCAAGGGGCGCGGCTTCATCTTCGCGGGGAGCGAAATTTACGGCGGGCTCGCGAACACCTGGGATTACGGACCGCTCGGCGCGGAGCTTAAAGCTAACATCAAGAAAGCATGGCTCAAGAAATTCGTGCAGGAAAGCAGGTACAACGTTGGACTCGACAGTGCGATTTTAATGAATCCGCAGACGTGGGTTGCCTCGGGGCATCTCGCGGGCTTTTCCGACCCGCTCATTTCCTGCAAGAGCTGCAAAACCCGCCACAGAGCGGATAACTTGATTGAAGATTTTAACGGTACAATTACTGCGGGCTGGGAGAACAAGCAGCTTGAAGATTACATGAGCGAAAAGAAAATTCCCTGCCCCGACTGCGGAAAAACCGACTTCACCGAAATAAAGAAATTCAACCTCATGTTCAAGACTTTCCAGGGCATAGACGAGGAAACAGCCAGTGAGATTTATCTGCGCCCCGAAACGGCGCAGGGGATTTTCGTGAACTTTGCGAACATTCAGCGCACGACGCGGCGCAAGATTCCTTTCGGCGTCGCGCAAATAGGCAAATCGTTCAGGAACGAGGTCACCCCGGGCAAGTTTATCTTCCGCGTACGCGAGTTCGAGCAGATGGAGCTTGAATTTTTCTGCAAGCCCGGTACCGACCTTGAATGGTTCGTCTACTGGAAAGACTTCTGCAAAAACTGGCTGCTGTCGCTGGGCTTAAAGGAAGAAAACCTGCGGCTTCGCGACCATACCGCCGAGGAGCTTTCGTTTTACTCAAAGGCGACCACCGACTTCGAGTATCTTTACCCGTTCGGCTGGGGCGAGCTTTGGGGCATTGCCGACCGTACGGACTATGACCTCAAGCAGCATATCGACGAGTCGGGCAAGAGCCTCGAATACTTCGACCCCGATACTAATGAAAAATATATTCCCTACGTCGTCGAGCCGAGCCTCGGCGTTGAGCGGCTGCTGCTTGCCGCGCTTACCGACGCTTATGACGAAGAAAGCTTAGACGACGGCACAATGCGCACAGTTCTGCGCTTTCACCCCTTTCTCGCGCCATTCAAGGCGGCGGTATTGCCTTTATCAAAAAAGCTCGGTGAAAAAGCCGGGGAGGTTTACGCAGACCTGTGCAAATCGTTCATGTGCGACTATGACGAGACGGGCAACATCGGCAAGCGCTACCGCAGGCAGGACGAAATCGGCACGCCGTTCTGTGTGACTGTAGACTTCGAGACGCACGAGGACGGGAAAGTCACCGTGCGCGAGCGGGACAGCATGGAGCAGGTGCGGATTGAAACCGGGAAGGTAAAAGATTATATTGAAGAGCGGATTAAATTTTAATATATTAAACCGGCGGAATCCCGCCGGTTATTTATTGCCCCTTATTTTCTCAACTATGTTATAAACCAGCGCAATCTCGTCCGGCTCCAAGCCCGTAACCCGTATGTTTGTGCTGTCGTCTAATTCCAGCAGATAATCCGCGCTGACATTGAAAAATTTGCAAAGCTCGACAAGCGTAGATACGCTCGGGACAGATAAGCCTTGTTCGTAGCTGTTCACTGAATTCCTTGTCTGACCCAGCGACCGTGCTAAACTTGCTTGTGTTATTCCCCGCGCTTCTCTTAATTCTCTTATCTTATCGGCTATCATATTCACACCTCTTTTTACTAATATGATAGCATAAAACACACTACAACCACACCACCTTAAATGTTTAGGCAAACATTTAAGGCTTTTTTACTTGACATCAAAGTGTTTTTCTGTTATAATTTGAATATCAAAGGCAGAAAATGCCGACAATTAGGAGGAGTGACATATGGATACAGGTATCCAAATACAATTAGCGATGTAGCTTGCAAAGGCTGCGGCGAATATAAATAAATAATTTAACACAAACACACAAGAAAAACGCCCCTCTCTTAATGAGAGGGGCAATTTTTGCTTAAGTCGTTTACGGGAATAAGATTACGTTGCTCACTGTTGTTAACATCGGAACCGGTAAAACCCATTAGACTTTTGCTCATGCAAAGATTATGCTCTTTGTTTTGCGAAACATTCGCTGCAGTAAACGGGCCTGTCGTCGCGGGGGTTGAAAGGAATCTTCGCCTCGCCGCCGCAGTCAGCGCAGACAGCGATAAAGGTTTCCTTGTTTCTGGACGCCGATTTTTTAGCGTCACGGCACGCTTTGCAGCGTTGCGGCTCGTTTACGAAGCCTTTTTCACTGTAGAACTCTTGTTCTCCCGATGTGAAAATAAAATCTGCTCCGCAATCCTTGCACTGAAGGGTTTTGTCTTCGAACATTTTGTGATACCTCACGTTTTTTAGATTTGACCTTGGACGGGTTCCCACCGACACCTTTGTTAAACAACGCTCTGGAATTAAGCTACCGGGCCATATATATCAATTAACAATTGACAATGTACAATGTACAATGTACAATTTGCAATTATTTATGAACTGCTTTGAGTTTTGCGCGTGCGCGTGAGAGAGAATTATCGACGGATTTTACGCTTATGTTAAGGCGGGCTGCGATTTGCAGGTACGAGAAAGAATTCAGATACATCTCGAAAACCTTGAACTCGCGCTCGGACAGGATTCTGTTTATTCTCCCCAGGATTTCCTCGCGGCTTTCTTTCTCGATGATTATTTCGTCCGCGCCGGGCGACTGCTCCCTCATTAATGCAGGGTCGAACTCCTCGCTGATTAGCAGCGTTCTGCGCGCCTTGCCGAGCGCGTTCTTCATGCGGTTGTCTATGCATGCGTTTGCATAAGCTGCGAAAGTACCCCTGCTTTCATCGAAAGTTCGGATTGCGCTCAACAGCGCAAGAAACCCCTCTGAGATAAAATCCTCCGCGTCCTGCTTGTTGAACATACCGAAGCTGCGTGCTATTTTATTGGCTTTGATGACGATTATATTGACGTAGCGGGTAATCAGTTCGGACATGACGGTATCTTTGCGGCTTTCGTCCTGCCTTGCCGCCGCCAATAAAAGCTCGTCTTTTTGCTTTTCATTTTCCGTCATTGAAACCAATCCCTCATCAAATGGCGTCCCTACCAAAGAATATATCATTAAAACGTGCATTTGTCAACAGGAAATTTCAATTTTCTTTAAATTATCTCGGCATCGTCGCTTTCAAGCATGAAATCATAGCCTATATTTTCATCTGTACGTGCGCGCACGTTCTTGCCCTGCGTTACCGGTTCGCCCACCATCAGCTCGAAAAGGTCTTCGCCGAGGTCTGCGCCCTTTTCCACTATAAACGGGTTGCGCGGCTTCAAGTCTTCGCCTTTGTCCACCTTCAGCGGATTCCTCGGCGTCAGGTTTTCGCCCCTGGGCTCGGGCGTGTTAAAACTGCTGTTCAGCCGGGCGGCGAAGTCGTCGTCAGCCATCACGTCGTCGGGTTTTTTCGGTGCTGGGCGGGGTGCCATTCTTATGGGCGAAACAGCGGGAGTAACGGTAGTTTGCTGCTTTCTCGGTGCGGGCGGCGGCGCCTTGCTGAAAGAGGGTACGCCGGCAGCCGGCGGCCCGACCATGAGGTTGGCGAGGTCGTCGTCATCGTCGCTTGAAACAGCCATATCGTCCATAGGGCTCGTATCGGTCAGCAGGTACGAGAAATCGTCGTCGTCGTCCTGCGCTTCCGCGTCTTCTATCATCTTGAGATATTTTTCGGGAATTATGTATGAATCCTCGGCTTCCTCCTGGAAGATTTGGATTTTAAGCTCCGCTCGTGACAGGCGGGCGTTGTTTATTGAATCCTCGTCTTTTTTGGGCTTCTTCGCTTTGTTCGCCCGTGCCGCCTCCTCCGCTTCGGCTTCCTTTGCCCTGCTTAGCTGGCTCTTTAAGTCGTCAATTTCGGCAAGTACGTTGCTGAGCTTGTCAGCAAGCCCCTCGCCGAGCTCGGGAGCTTCTTCAAAAATCGGGGCGTCAAGAGAGGGAACCTGGAACTCAGAGAAATCCAAATCTACTTCGCTTGCCGCTCTGGGCGCAACTTTCACAGCCTTTGCCGCGGGAGTCGGCGCGGACTTAACAACGGGAGCAGCCGGAATGTCACCGGGTGCCATAATCTCATCGAAAACCGGCGCCTGAACAGATCCTGCGGCATAGGCAGACACACCCGCCACATTTTCCAAATCCTCCTCAAGCTCCGCTATCCGTTTTTCATATTCCTTAAGCTTCTTATCATATTCGGCGATGATTGTCTGATACTCGGTTGCGCGGGTTTCAAACTCGCCCAGTTTGTTCTGCGCTTTGGCGAGGTTTGCGTTAGCTTCCGCCAAATTTGCCTCGGCGTCAACAACCTTAGCTTCGGCTTTTGCAACGTTGATTTCAGCCTCGTGAGTTTTAGCTTCAGCCTTGGCAATCTTCGCTTTTGCCTGCGCCGCGGTCGAGCCGGATTCGCTCATCTGGTTTGTTAATCTGTCAAGCTCCTCACCAAGCCGCCCGCATTCAACCTCGAGCATGGTGGTGAGCTCCTTTTCTTTTCGGTACCGGTCGTTAGCCTCGTTAAAATTCCTTTCAAGGTTTTCCATTCTCGCGGCTTTTTCGGGGTCATTAGCCGCGGTAAGCGCATCGTTCTCAGCCTGAAGCTCAAGGTTCTTTTTCCTCAGCGAGTGCATGTACAGGTTGACCTCGTCCGGGCTGAAGCCGTAGGCGACTTTTTTAAAGGAAGCGGTTTCGGACGGTGCCGCCGGTTCGTTTTTCTTGCCGCCTTTTTTAGGTGTAGATAACATAATAACTCCTACCTCGGGTAAAATTTTATATTTAACACTAATCTCCGGTTATGCGCGGGATACCTTTTTATATTATATCAATTTCCACTGGATTTTGCAATAGTAATAGTTAATAAATAATTACTGGTTTTTTTAACAGATGTGCCTATTTTTTATGGTATCTTTAGTAAAAAATGCACAAAAGGGCAATATTTTCTTAAAAATAACGAAAAGACTTGCAAAACCGAAAGAAATATTGTATAATGAATTAAGGCATTTTGATGTTTACATGATTTAACAAACCTTTTTTATAATGTGGGGAGAATTTTAAGCGTGAAGTTACAGTCTGCTGTCAGGAGCAGATGGATTTTCACAGTTTACTGTTCTCAGAGAGGAATGGCGAAGAAATGATTGATAAGACAATGACCTTTTCTGTTCATGACGACCGCGAAAGCGAGATGAAGGAGATTCTCGCCACGGTTTACGAGGCGCTGCGCGAAAAAGGCTATAACCCGATTAACCAGCTAGTCGGTTATATCCTGTCGGAGGACCCGACATACATAACCACGCACAATAACGCGAGAAGCCTCATTCGTCACATCGACCGCGACGAACTGCTGCAAATGCTCGTAAAAAGCTATCTCGCAGGCTGACGGTACAATTGACAATTATTTCATTTAATAATCTCTTGTTTGTGTTTTATACTATGTTTAACGGCGACTGCCGATTAAATAAAGACAAAGGGATTTACTATAATGAAAAAAACTATTACTTTATCAGTGATTATCGCAGCTATCGGCTGTGTTCTGCTTTTCACAGGCTGCGAGCCGAACGTTAGCAACGACGGCATCGGCGAGAATCTGAACCCCATTGAAACCACGCCGAGAATCACCACGACATCGCCGGCTGTCACCACCACACCGGCAACGCCCGCGGCACCAAACAGAGACAGAGATAACGAGAACGAAATATTTAACGACGAAGCGGCAGTTGGAAGAAATCCAACTGCCTTTAGTTTTTCGGTTCAGGAACTTCATGCAAATGCACATTCTGCCGCAGCGGACGCCGTTTCCACCGACACGGCAGTTGGATGGGGCTTAGGTAAAGCCGTTGACGAGCGCAGCCGCCCGCTCGACGCGCTCGCCGCGCAAAGCAAGTACGGGCATCTGGGCGCTATTTTTATTGACGACAAGACAGACAACAAAATTTATCTCACATTTGACGAGGGTTACGAGAACGGCTTCTCGCCGCGGATTCTCGATGCTTTGCGCGAAAGGAATGTAAAGGCAACGTTTTTTATCACATACGATTATGCCAAAAACGAGCCGGAGTTAATAAGACGCATGATTAACGACGGGCACGAGCTCGGCAATCATTCATGGTCGCACCCGTCGTTCCCGGGTCTGACCGATGGGCAGATAACTGAGGAAATCATGAAGCTGCATGATTATATAAAAGAAAACTTCAGCTATGAAATGCGGCTGATTCGCTTCCCGAAAGGCGAGTTCTCCGAGCGCGTGCTCGCGGCAGCGCAAAACCTCGGCTACCAAAGCGTCTTCTGGTCTTTCGCCTATGTTGACTGGAACGTGAACAGCCAGCCGGACAGGGGCGAGGCGTTCGATAAAATCACGCAGGCGACGCACCCGGGCGCAGTGATTCTGCTGCACGCGGTATCCTGTACGAACGCGGAGATACTCGGCGGCGTGGTTGATTACTGGCACGGGCAAGGGATGAAGCTTAGTTTGTTTGAGTAAAGAGGAGGCGGGGCGCTTTCATAGTGCCCCGCCTAAATACTACTGCGACACTCTGTCGAGCACCACGTCTGTTTCCATAAACTCCGACAGCTTCGCTTCAAATGCTTCTGCCGCCTCGGCTGTGAAGCTAAACTCGGCGTATAAGTCAAGTTTTTCCTCGAGCATTTCGGGGGTTATGCCTGCGGCTTCGTAATCTTCATGGGTGTTTACATAAAACCAATGCGGGGTAAATACTTTGCCGTCGTGATATATGGAAAAATCCGAAACGAAATGATTCATTATTGCAAATTCATCGCGAGAAACGATTAAATTAATTTCATCACGTGTATATCTATCGGCTAATCCTGCTTCTCTTCTGACTTCTTCATTTTGAATCATTATTTCCCTTAGTTTATCGGCGGGTATGTTAAAAGTTTCGATATAAGAGTAAATATTAACATAACCCATTAAATCGGTTTGAGGTTCGTCAAAAGCACTTTTATTCTCGTTATTTTCAGCCCACTCCATAAAGACATCCGCTTCCATAAAGGGTGTGATTATATGCCATGGTATAATGTCAATTTTTGTTTCAGTTCCATTTGAAAAGGGTAGAAAGAAAGACGAATTTTCGAAACCTCCGCCAAATCCATTTAAATCAGAAAACGGCGTAGGCATTTCGATGTTTTCAAGTTGATTTAAATGAGCATTTGATTGATTATCAAATTTATCTACTTCGCGTGTTGAACAAGCGCTTATGCTGAATAAATAAATTGCTAATAAAACTAATAATGTTATTTTTTTCATTATTTTATCCCTCCTAATAGTTTGCCGGTACAAATACGCCGCTTGGATAATAACCTTCAGGGTTTTGCATAGTTCCGCTTGAATTACGCACCTCGAAATGTAGATGCGCACCTGATACACCCTGTCCGGTAGCACCTACGTTTCCAAGTTTGGTTTGATGTGTAACTGTGCTACCCTCGTTAACCGATGGTGAACCTATAAAGTGCATATAATAAATCGAAAGTCTTGGGGTTGCACTGGTTAGAATCTTTACATAGTTTCTTGCATAAGTTCCATATCCCGCCACATCAACCGTTCCAGTTCCTACCGAATATACCGGGAAATTATTTATTGCTCCCGATGAACCAGCAGCAATGACATCTATCCCATCATGTTGTTTGCCTGCCATGCTGCCAGCATGCGGCCCGTATTCAGGAACTCTGTGCGATATAATGTTCGCAAAATTTCCTCTTCTAAACATAAATCGCCAACCGCTACTTTGCCCTTGAATAATACCGCATAATGCACTACTTACGCAAACTTTGTATGCATTATACGAATGTACACCTGTAGCTGATTGCGTTTGATTAAAGAATGTTCTGTTGCATGTAAAGCAAAAGAATAATGTCCCTCCCGGTTCTGTACAATTTGCAACTTGTGTTCCTGCGTTAGCTCCTGCATGTCCTGCGTTTACTTGACATCTTGCACTTGCCGTTATCATTCCCACGCTAAGCATTATAACGCATGCTACAGCGCAGGATATGATTTTTTTGAACTTCCTCATTTTCGGTACCTCTCTTCAAATTATTAAGCCATATCTGACTTAATAACACTATATCACACATTTCCCGAAAAGTCTTTATATTTTCGGCAT
>WRCY01000039.1 GCA_009783695.1 Oscillospiraceae bacterium | reverse complement strand
TTAAGCCGTTTAGACTTGGAGAGCGTCTGCGCCTGCTCAAGAGTCACCTGATTCGCGTCGTCCTCGACCTCCTCGACGATGTCTTTGGTTATCGACACATCGAATTTCCCCTTAGCTATATCTATGTCAAAGTTGATGTTTTCGCTCCTCGGATAGTCGCGTTTGATTGCGATTACGATTGCGGCGCGTATTTTTTCGAGCAGCAAGTCGGGTTCTATACCTTTTTCCTTTGCCAAGAGCGAGAGCGCGTCAAAAAGCTCTATGTTGTTCATTTTCAATAAGTCCTTTCGTAGGTAATGATTTTTATGAGTATCGTTTTCCCCGTTTTGGCAGAGATTATTTAAACTCTTTTTGTCCTTTCGCAGGTAATGATTTTTATGGGTATCGTTTTCCCCGTTTTGGCAGAGATTATTTTAAACTCTTTTTGTCCTTTCGCAGGTAATGATTTTTATGAGTATCGTTTTCCCCGTTTCGGCAGAGATTATTTAAACTCTTTTTGTCCTTTCGCAGGTAATGATTTTTACGAGTATCGTTTTCCCCGTTTCGGCAGGGATTATTTCAAACTCTTTTTGTCCTTTTTGATTATATTTAAAAATCCAAATTAATTTTTAAGCAGTTCTTAACGCCGAGAATAACAGTTTCGGTGTTGGTTTTGAGCGAAATTTGGCTCGCTTCAGGGTCGTAGGATACGAGCTCGCCGTATACAACGTTAGTTTTACCTTTATCGCCGCGCTTCATGACGCGGATAGGCTTCCCGATGCTTTGCGTAAAGTGCCCGGGATGGCGCAGCCGCCGTGTCAGTCCGGGCGAGCCCGCCTCTAAGATGTCAATGTGCTCTATAAAATCCTGCTTATCCATGAGCTGATTCAGCGGCGTTGTTATTAAAGCTACGTCTTCGTCTGTAATGCCGCAGGATTCCCCTGCAGAGGTATCGCCGCCGACTTGCCGGTCGAACAAGATACGCAGATAGCTCATCGCGCCTTCTTTCTCGAATATGACGTCCCAGAGCGCGAAGCCGGCGTCAGCCAGCAACGGCTCTGCAAGCGCACGAGCTTTTTCTTCTATATTCATATTTCCATTAAGTCCTTTCTTCACAAATGAATCATGAAAATAACATTTTCCCGATTCAGTTGTTTTATTTTCAAACTTAACTTGCCTTTCAATTGAAATTTCGGGGGCGAGAGACGACGGTATTTTAACACCGAAGCCCACATTAAAACAAGACCGGAGGTCAACCCCAGTCTTCATCCTAATATTACCTTAATCATCATATCATATAAAAATGAGCTTGTCAAGGGGTTTGTATAAATTTATTAAAAAGTAAAACCCGCTGTAATTATACAACGGGTTTTGAGTTAATAATAGATAAAATGTTAATTTAATGATTCCATACAGCAGTGCCGGTAGCAATAATTTGTGTTACTAAACATGCAATATGCTTGGAGCATATATACGTATTAACATCTTGATAACGGCAAGCCCATATACCGGACGCTAATTGCACAGAATGATGTCCAACACACCGACGAAAAGAAAGAGCTGGATTAGCAGGGATGGTGCAGGGGTCAAAATTTGAATTAATTTCGGGATTGTTAAGGTATTTGTTTAATAAATCTACATATTCTGCAATTTCTTCTTCTGTTGCAACCGCTTCATAACAGCAATTAATTTCGTGCTTTTTAGTCCCGCAATCAAAAACAACAGTATCAATTACTTCAATTATCGCAGTTATCTGTTCTGACATTTCCTCTTCGGTCATATTTTCTTCTACCCATTCGGATAGATAAAATATAACAACTGAACCCTCACCTTCGCCAAATTGAATAATTCCGTTAAAATCATTTCCTTTTTCTTGCTGAATAAAACCTGCTGCGCCCTCGTCTTGCAAGGCGGCACCTGCCAAGAGCTGTGTTAGCGACAATGCGAGAATTGCGATTAAAATCATTGACAGTTTGCGTTTCATGTGATTTTGCCCTCCTTAAATGTAAGTGCTATCCATATTATAACATAAACAAAGAATCATGTCAATATCTAATATAGAATATTAAATATATTTATATACAAATTATAATATATTTTATTAAACCCGCCTCATGTGATTTTTTTTCATTGAAAAATCGTTTGACGTTAATTATTTCGTGTTAAATAATCTTATGAGCTGATTATTTATCACCGAAGCACGAAAAATAATTTCTTGCATAAAAAGCTTAACCAACGCATTTCCTGATGTTTTTAAGTTAAATAAATACCCTCATTGCCCGGGAAATAATGCGAGGAGTAATTATTGTCGTGAGAATAATAAATAAGATGAAACGATTATTGCAGGTTTCTTTAAAATTCCGCAAAAATCTGCAAAAGACTTGCAAATACGGCAGAATTATGCTATAATAAAAATAATATTACAACGAATGAATACAGTTTTTGCACATATTAACTAAAATAAATATCAAACTATTTTTGCTTTATATTGCTTTTAACGAAAGGCGAAAATAAGAAGGGGCGAATTAAAATGGACAACTTTACAGAGCAGATTGTCGTAAAAAAGACAGAAACGAGGGACAATTTGAAAAGGCTGGCGATTTTTTCGGGTGGTATGCTTTTGTGTATCGCCGTTATGTATTTTGCTATGCTGATTCCTCCATTGATGCCTGTTTTGCTTTTCGTGGGCGCGGGTATAATCTGGGTCGCGTGGCTCCTTTTTCAGGGCACGTTCGTCGAATACGAGTACATCGTGACCAACAGCGAGCTTGACGTTGATAAAATCATCGCGCGCAAAAGGCGCAAGCGCCTCATCACAATTAAAATCGACAAAGCCGAGGAGTGGGGTGAGTACAGCGACGGCAAGGGTGCGAGCTCCGCGGTTACCGTCCAGGCGCACGACTGCGGATTTAAAAACCTGTGGTACATTGTTACAATGCACGACAAATACGGCAGAACGACGGTATATTTCTCGCCGAACATGAAAGTGCTCGAGATGATGAACAAGGCCGTGCCTTACGGGCTTCGCAAGAAAGAACTGAAAGAGAAGAAAGAGGATGAAGCTGAAGATTAAAAAGACTAAAAGAAGCAGCGTGAAAGTTAAAAGGGGAAGGATTAAAAAAATTGAAAAAGCTTTTTATCGTATTGCTTGCAATCATGATATTAATGACATCGTGCAAGCCGTTAACGGACGTTACGATGCGCCCGGACGGACAATTGACAATTGACAATGGACAATTGATAATTGATGATGATGCAGGGCGTGACGAACTTGGCACGCCGACTGACGATGTTACAGACGAACCCGAACCTGACGGGACGTTTTCTGCACTGTTCGGACCGCCGGGCGCGAACGCCGCAGCCGCAATAAACTCCCCCTACGGCGCGCTGTATAACCTTACGGACAACATTTTCGTTTACGGCAAGCGGGTGGACGACAGGGTTTACCCGAGCGGCACAGTTAAGCTGCTTACCGCACTGGTGGTTTATGACGCGCTCCCTCAAGACTTTATTTTTGAAGTAAGCAGCGAGATTGACATGATTAGCCGCGGCTCGGGTGTTGCGGGGCTTATAGAGGGGCAGCGCGTGAACATGGAGGGCATACTTACAGCGCTTCTGATTCCGATTGGCAATGACGCCGCATATACGATTTCCGTTAATACGGCGCGCGAGCTGTCGGGCTCGGGAGGTGCGTCAAACAGGGAGCTGAACGATTATTTTCTGCGGCTGATGAACGAGTACGCGCAGAATTTAGGCGCCGAGAACAGCAGCTTCTCGAACCCGGACGGCTTTCACGCTGCTGATAATTATTCGACTGTACGCGACCTCACGATTATCGCGGCGCAGGCGGCGGTGAATCCGCTGGTTTCTGCAATTTGCGGGAAAATCGAGCATGAAGTACGGTTCGAGTCCGGCGGGACTTCGTCATGGAGCAACTCCAATGCTTTTCTGACGCTCGAGAACTGGGATATTAGAGGGCTGCGGACTGCTTATACCGACGAGAGCGCGTTTTCCGCGCAGATACTCGCGGATGTCGACGGTAAAACTTATATCGCGGCAGTGTCCGGAAGCGCGACGGCGGCGGTACGAGAGCAGGATATAATAAGGCTTTTGCAGATGGCGCGTGACGGTTATGACGCGGGCGTTATTACAGTTTTCGACAATTAGCACTGAATTTACAAATAAATTTTATGTTGTTTTCAAGAAACTTTCAAATGTTTTCCATCGCTTGAATTTATAGACGAATTATGATATACTAAATAGTATAGTTGATTAACTTGAAAAACCGCTTTGCGGTTTTTCCGACAAGCTTTGCTTGTCGCTCGCGCTTTAAGCGCGTAATCAACTATACAATCAAATTAAACCGCTGCGCGGCTGTGCGGCGACCGCCGCACCTTGAAAATGCTAACGCATTTTCAAGTTAATTGATTATAATACATAAACCAAACAGGGTGAAATTATGAAAAAAGACAAGGACATAACATACGTCAATCTTGACGACGAGGCTTCCGTCAGCCCTTCGGCGCAGATTATGCCTGCGCCAGATACGGATAAAAAGCCTGCCGCCGGCGGGATTCAGGCGCGCCGTAATAATAACGGCAGCAGTGCCGCGAAAAGTAAAAAGCCGCTAAAAGCGGGGCAGATTACGCATGCGAAAAAAGTCGGCAATGTGCTGGCGGTTGTAGGAACGACGTTTCTTACCATATTTCTGATTGCGATTATCACAGTTTGCATAGTGGCGGTCGCACTGACGGTGTATATAATGCAGTTCGCTGAAAACTCGTTCGACATAGACCTTAAGGCCGCGGAGATGAACTACACCAGCTTCGTTATGGTTTTTGACCCCGACGCGGGCGAGGACGGCGAGGGAGAATGGGTGGAGGTAAAGCGGCTTTCCGGCGACGAGAACCGCATTTGGATAGACATAGGCGAAATGCCGCAGCATCTTATTGACGCGATAATTGCTAACGAGGACCACAGGTTTTATGAGCATGACGGCGTTGACTGGTACGGGACGGTGGGGGTAATTTTCCGCGAGATGTTCACGGACGAGGACGTCCGCGGCGCCTCAACGATTACGCAGCAGCTAGTGAAAAACGTTACCGACGACGACAAGGTGAACGTGGGGCGCAAGCTCCGCGAGATTTTCCGTGCGCTGAGCCTTGAACAAAAGTATACAAAACTCGACATACTTGAAAGCTATCTCAACCGCATAGGCTTCGGCGGGACGTCGAGCGGCGTGGTTTCTGCGGCTTGGTATTATTTTGAGAAAGACGTGCGTGACATTACGATTGCGGAAGCTGCGCTGATGGCGGGCGTAATTCCGTCGCCGCACAACTGGAACCCTTACATTAACTCCCGTGCGGCGAGGATTAGGCAAGAGGAAGCGCTCGACCAGATGTATACCCGCGGATTTATTACGACTGCGGAATACGAGGAAGCGCTCGCGGAACCGCTCCGTTTCAGAAATCCGGTGAGGGGCGACTACTTCGGCTGCGAGGACGAGCGGTACAACGAGTGGCTGGGCTTGCAGGGCAGGAACGACGACTCAACAAATCTTTATTTTGAAGACACGCCGTGGGAGGAAATCCTGCCGCTGGCTTATAAATGGAACGGTGACTATGACGTTACGCAAAACTGGTATGTTGACGCGGGGATTTGGCAGGTTGCGACCAAGCTGTCCGAGCAGCGCGGCGTTTCATACGAGCGGGCAATGGAGCTTATACGCAGCGGCGGATACACGATTTACCTTAATGTTGACATAAAGATGCAGGAGCGGCTGGAGGAAATTTTCCTCGACCCGATGACGTTTCTGCGGCGTGAGGTTGAACCGAACACGCCCGCAATCGACCTGCTTCAAGGTGCATTCGTGGTCATGGACTACAGCGGCAGGGTGGTTGCGCTCGCGGGAGGCTTCGGCGAGAAGCCCGGTGATAACTGCTTCAACCGTGCAACGCAAGCCGTACGCTCAATCGGCTCGACAATCAAGCCGCTCGTGCCTTATGCGCCGGCTATCAACATGAATATAATCAACTACTCCTCGTTTACGCGGGACGTTTCCGGCGAGGCGCGCGTGAATCCCAACGACCCGAATTCCGCGCTTGTGTACTGGCCTTATAATTTCGGGCAGACGGGTATCCCCGGCTCGGGGGCTTATGTTCCGACCTGGTATGCGATGCAGAAGTCATTGAACACGGTTTCGGTAAGAACGCTTTCAAAGCTCGGATTCCGCGACGCCTTTTCGATGCTCGTTGACAGGGTGGGCTTCACCGATATGGACAGCGTGAACGACATGGCGTGGTCGCCGCTTTCGCTGGGCGCGTTTACTCACGGCGTGCGGCTGCACGAGCTGACGGCAGCGTACGCGATTTTCGGCAACGGCGGGGTTTATTATGAACCGTATTTGTTTGACCGCGTGGTTGACAACACCGGCAGAGTCGTGCTTGAGCAGAATCTGACGGGAACGCAGGCGATTGAAAAAGACAGCGCGTGGGTAATGAACCGCATACTGCGGACAGTCGTTACAGACCCCGCCGGAACGGGGCGGCTGTCGGATATTCCGAATATAGAAGTAATAGGCAAGACGGGAACGTCAAACGATATGAAAAATCTGCTTTGGTGCGCGCTTACACCCGACTATGTGGCGTCGTACAGGTTCGGTTATGACGACGGCAGAAAGTATATGAACGATTATACTGCTGATAATTGGGCTTCGCCTGCGGGTGTTTGGGGTGCGATAATGACGGAGCTCAGCGATACCACGGTTCCGCGTAAATTTACGGAGGACAGCTCGGTTGTTGTACTCTCATACTGCTCGGAAACGGGACTGATAGCGACCTCAAGGTGCACGAGCACGCAAATCGGTCATTACAGGCAGTCGTTCATTCCGCACAGCTGCAACGCGGCGCAGCACGGAGACGGCGGCGCGGCATACTGGGCGGAGCACGGCGACCCCGAGGGGTTCAGACCGTTCTACCCGTGATGAACAATTAACAATTGACAATGTACAATGTACAATTAACAATTGACAATGTACAATTGACAATTAAATTAACAGGAAAATCAGATGATAAAATTATTAATGACAGCGCCGTGTCACTTCGGCTTGGAAAAAACGCTTGCTTTTGAGATAAGGCGGGCAGGCGGCGAAGACGTGCAGGTGACAGACGGCAGGGTGAGCTTTTCCGGAACGCCGGAAACGCTCGTGAGGGCATCACTTTGCTGTTCTGCCGCCGAACGAATCGGTGTGGTTTTAGCGCGCTTCAAGGCGCAGACTTTCGATGATGTTTTTGATAATATAAAGCGGCTTCCTTTGGGAGATTTTCTCCCTGCGGACGCCGCATTTCCCGTTGTCAAGGGGCAGACGGTAAACTCGAAGCTGACCAGTATACCCGCGCTTCAGCGGACTATTAAAAAAGCTTTAGCCGAAGCGATGAGCCTTTCTCATAAAATTAAACTGCTGCCCGAATCGGGAGCAGTTTTTCCCGTACGTTTTTTTCTGTACAAGGACGAGCTCACAGTTTTTCTTGACAGCTCGGGCGAGGGGCTGCACAAGCGCGGTTACCGCGAAAAGGCGGGAGCCGCGCCGATTAAGGAAACGCTGGCGGCAGGGATTATCGACATTGCGAAAGTACGCGAAGATGATACGGTTATCGACCCGTTCTGCGGGAGCGGAACGCTGCTGATTGAAGCGGCGCTGAAAGCCCTGAGCATACCGCCGTGCCTGAACAGGCGCTTTGCCGCCGAGAGCTGGAGTTTTATACCGCGGGAGCTGTGGAAAGAGCAGCGGGATTTGCTTAGTGCCGGCATTAAAAACGACGCCCGATTCATGGCTTACGGCTATGACACGTCTGCTGAGGCTGTCAAGCTGACGCTTGAAAACGCCCGTAAGGCGGGCGTTGAGAAGTACATCAGAGCCGAAGTGCGGGAGATTAAGGACTTTGAGTATTTTAAGGACAGCGCAAAGCCGTGCAAGATTATCACAAATCCTCCCTACGCCGAACGTATGCTCGAAAAGGCGGACACCGAGCGAATTTACCGTGAAATGGGTGAACGGCTGCTGCCGCACGGCGAGAATAAGCTTTACGTGATTACGTCAGATGAAAGGTTTGAGGAGCTTTTCGGGCAGAAAGCTGCGAAGAACCGGAAGCTGTATAATGGTATGCTGATGTGCAGGCTGTATGTTTACGGGTAATTGTTAACTGTCCCTCATTCTTCACAAACATCAACAATCACAAGCTCCGGGCGGTTAAACACCCGCGGCAGTCCGCGCGAGCTCTTGGAAAGACCTCGGCTCACCACCATGTTCCCGCGGCCCGCATCGTACATGCCGCCCGCGTATTTCGGCAGGAAACCCTGATTAACCGCATAAATACCGTTAAAGAAGCGCGGGATAATCACCGTCCCGCCGTGCGTATGCCCGGTGAGAATAAGGTCGAATTTCAGTTTGCGGTACAAATTAACTTTCTCGGGTCGGTGGGTGAGCAGGATGGTCAAGTTCTTCATATCGGCTTGCCCGGCACAGGCGAGGAGCTGCGCTTTAAACCGCTCTGCGCCGATAATCGCGTCGTCAACGCCGCAGATGTTGATTTTGTTGCCGCGGATTGTGATTTTTCTGTTCACGCCCTCTAATACGTCTGCGCCGAGGTCGCGGAAAAACCGCTTGATTTCGCGGATTTCCCCGCTCTTGTATTCGTGGTTGCCCGAAACGTAAAAGACGGGGTACTTGCCGAGCTTGCGGAGCAGGGTTTTGGTGTTAAGGTGCGGGATTACGTGGTCGGCGATGTCGCCCGTCATTACGACAAGGTCGGGGTTGTTGTCGTCGATGGCTTTGACGAGCTTTGCTTGCGGGTTGCGCAGCGAGCCGTGGTTAAAACTGTGCAGGTCGGAAAGCAGCGCGATTCTGAGCCTGCCTTTTATTTTGCCGCTGTGAACCTTGTAGCGAGTGACGGCGAGCCGCCGCCCGCGCAGCGTTGCAAAAACAGCGGCGATACCTGCCAGAACAAGAATATTTTTCAAGTACTTCATAATAGTATAATTGCCCGAAAAGAGCGGATTATTTAATTATGAAGTATATTTTTAAAGCTGTTAATTTCATAATCCTGGCAGTAGTTTTGCAAAGCTTATATTTTCTTGCGCTTATCTACACGCTGTCTACGCTGTCGCCGTACATTCATTACGCAATGACCGCGCTCGGAATTTTTTGCGTATTTTTTATTATAAGCGGGCGCGACGCGGCGGTTTACCGGCTTTCATGGGCTGTACCCATTCTGCTTTTCCCGGCCGTGATGGGTGTGGTTTATTTATTTTATAACCGCAGAATCACAGGGCGCCGGGTGCAGTCGGACATGCTGCAGGCAAGGAAAAACTCGCTTGAATGTCTTGATGAAGACGCGATTTCGCGGGACTTCGGCTCTGATATAAGCAACGAGCGGCTCGCGCGGTATATCGAAAAAACAACGGGCACGCCGCCTGTTTGTTATTCCGGTGCCGAGTATTTCCCGCAGGGCGAGGATTTTTTCGCACGGTTTCTGCAGGAACTGTCAAAGGCGGAAAAATACATCTTTATTGAGTTTTTCATCATAGAACGTGGTAAGATGTGGGACGAAATTCTTTCTGTACTTGTGAAAAAACGCAACGAAGGAGTGCTGGTGCGCCTTGTTTTCGACGGCTTCGGCTCGCTCTATACACTGCCTCGTAAATACTATAAAAACATGCGCCGCATGGGAATCGAGTGTGTGGTTTTTAATCCGCTGCGGAGTTTGCTGTCGTTCAGGTCTAATACCCGAAATCACCGCAAAACTGCGGTGATTGACGGGCATACGGCGTTCTGCGGAGGATTAAATTTATCGGACGAGTATATAAACGCCAAGCGCACTAAAGCAGGATACTGGAAGGACAGTGCGGTTATGGTTAAAGGCGGCGCGGCGTGGAGCTTTACGTTATCGTTCCTTGCGATGTGGGAGTTTTTGACGCGGGGACGGGAAAACTATGCTCAGTTCAAGCCCAATCCACGCAATTTTCTTAAGGAGAACCGATACACGGGTACGTCATCTGTGCCGGGGGCGGATTCTTCCGTGGCGGAAGCTTCTGTCATGGGTGAAGCTTCTGTCATGGGGGCAGCTTCTGTCATGGGGGCAGCTTCTGTCTGGCATGATTTGCCGCTTGACAACGAGAGCGTTTCGGAGAGGGTGCTGCTCCATTTTATCAACCGAGCTGATGATTATGTCTATATAATAACGCCGTATTTAACACCGTCCGAGGCGCTTATGACCGCACTTTGCGCGGCGGCGCGGGCGGGCACGGACGTGCGGGTAATGCTGCCTTTCATTCCCGACAAGTTTATTGTGAGCGCTATTACCAAATCTAATTACCTGCCCCTGCTTGAAGCGGGCGTGCGGATACTCGAGTATCCGCCGGGTTTTATTCACTCGAAAAACATTGTCGCGGACGACAGCCGTGCGGCGGTAAGCACGGTTAACTTAGATTACCGTGCGCTGTATATGCATCACGAGTGCGGGGTTTGCTTTTTCGGAAAAGGTAAAAAAATCATTGCCGATATAAAGCGCGACTTTATCGAAACGCAGCGAAACAGCCGTGAGATAACGCTCGAGGCGTACCGCAGGACAGGGCTGTTTGAGCGGGGCATAAGGCGGGTTTGCAGGATATTTGCGCCTTTGGTTTGACAGTTGTCAGTTATAACGTACAAACACCTGCGAATAAATTGTAACATGAAACGTATTGCGGCGTATTGCCGGGTGTCCACGGAAAAGAACGACCAGCAGAATTCCTTTGAAAGCCAGAAACGGTATTTCAAAGAATACATAGGCAGGCAGCCGGATTGGGAGCTTGCGGGAATATTCGCCGATGAGGGCGTTTCCGGTACAAGCACGAAGAAAAGAAAGGCGTTCAACGATATGATATTTGCCGCAAAGAGCGGCTGTTTTGATTTTATAATCACCAGGGAAATATCGCGATTTGCGCGTAACACGCTCGACAGTATCCATTATACCCGCGAGCTGAAAAAACTCGGCGTGGGCGTGATTTTTCTCGCAGATAACATTAACACGCTGGACGCGGACGCGGAGCTGAGGCTGACAATAATGTCGTCGATTGCACAGGAGGAGAGCCGCAAAACGTCTGAGCGGGTCAAGTGGGGGCAGCGGCGGCGAATGGAGCAGGGCGTGGTGTTCGGGCGGGACTTGCTGGGCTACGACGTGCGCGGCGGCAGGCTCTACATAAACGAAGACGGCGCAAAAACAGTGCGCATGATTTTTAAAAAGTTCACGGACGAGAATAAAGGTACGCACACGATTGCGCGGGAGCTTAATGAGGCGGGGATTAAATCAATGCACGCGGGTGAGTGGAAAAACACAGCCGTGCTGCGGGTTTTGCGGAACGAGAAATACTGCGGCGACCTTGTGCAGAAGAAAACGATAACGCCCGACTATCTATCGCACGACAAGAAATATAATCGGGGCGAGGAAGATTTTATCATACTTAAAGACCATCATGAGCCTATTGTAAGCCGCGGGATTTTTGAAGCGGCGGCGCGGCTTTTAGATGAGCGGGCAGGCTCGCAGAAGGATAAGGCGAAATATAGCCGCCGCTATGTTTTTTCGGGCAAGATTAAATGCGGTAACTGTAATTCCTCGTATGTTGCGAGGAAGCGTAAACATTTAACGTGGCGGTGTTACAAAAGCTGCGGCAACAAGGGAATACGCGACGAAGCTGTCATGGGTGCGGCGAGTGAAGCTGCAGGAGCGCGCGTCACGCGGCCGCAAAGCAAAAGCAGTGAAGAAGAAATTCGCGTAATAAACATGAAAAAAGCCCGGTTGCTCGGGCTTTATATGGATGGTATAATTGATAAGGACGAGTTCGTAAGCGCACGCGCACGGCTCGAAAAGGAGCTCGCGAAAGCAAATGAAATAAACGGTACAGAAATTACTGACGGCGAGTTTTACCGCAGTGCTGTGGAGAGGATTGTCGTCGGGAAGGGCGGGGAGATTAAAGTGCAGATGAAATGCATATAAATTCACTCCGACTGCATAACTTCTTTTAATGAAATCCGTTTAAGCCTTTTTGAGTAAACATACATGATTGTTTCATAAATTGGAACAAACGTAACCAAAGTAATTATAAACGCTTTAATATCAAAGCTGTAATCGGGAAGCCCATAGATTTCATCGTTGTAAAACATAGTTATCATGGTCTTCAGCAAAAAGTATTGATAAATTGTCCCAATTATAAAGCCTATTGCCACCGTAAAACGATAACCGTTCAGAATTGTACTCTTGCACTCGCGGTCGCTGTACCCGAAAATCCGCAGCATTGCAATGGTTTTCGAGTTCGCTTTTATTACAGTAGTGACTGCGATATATAAAGTTGTAAACCCTAAAAGAATCCCGATTCCCGCCATCATGACCGTCATCATGTTGCCGACATCAAGCGTATCGGTCATGCTGATTGACATCTGTATCATATCGGAATAGCAAAAAGCAGAAAACCCGATAAGAAATACAAGCGATTTTCGGCTTCTGACCGTGTTTTGACGCAGTTCTTTTAAGAAAGATTGTTCTTTGCTGCTTTGTTTGCTCTTGCGGATTTTTACCTTACTTTTTCCTGTAATCAACTCAAGCGCGGGGCTTTTAAGTTTCCGCAGGCTGTACAGTATTGATAAACCGGCGAATACGACCGAGGGTATTATAATCATGAATAAAACTAATTCGGGATTAAAATGCATCGGTATATCGGGCAGCGGTACATCGGATAATAATTCGTCACCTCGCATTTGTTTGTAAAACATCGGCATTAAACACCATGAAATCCCGAATCCGACAGATGTTCCCGCAAAGACGCTTAAACCGAACACCCAAAAGCCTTTGGCGATTTTGAAATCCGAATAACCTAATGCTTTTAATATGCCGAGCTCGGATTTATGCGTATCAATGTAATGCTTGATGTAGAAAAACAGCATGATTATTGTGGTAAGCAGCAGTGCGCCGCCGGAAATAGCACTTGTTACATTACCCGACTGTACTAACACATCGTAAAACGCCATTACTTCCGGGTCGGTTATTTGGTCTTTAATCCGCGCTAAATCTATGTTTGAGTTAATGAATAATGCACAGACCGAAACGGCACAGGCAGACATAATAAGAACGCCGATTAACTTTAATGTATCTCTTGCACGTATTATCATGTTTTTACCATGTCCTTTCTTCATAACACCTGAATGAAAACGCCGCTTTCCCCGATTCAATTATATTTATTTTCAAGCTTTTTACCACCCAATCTCATAAGCAGATTTGCGGTTTTCATTGCTGTACTGACGGGCGATTTTACCGCTGTTCATCTTAATAACCGTATCGGCGGTTTCGGCGATATTTGTGTTGTGCGTTACCATAATCATGGAAAAGCCGTGTTCTTTTTGCAGCCTGCATATATAGTCGAGTATTTGCCTGCCTGTTTCCTCGTCAAGCGCGCCTGTCGGCTCATCAAGGAATAACGCCTGCGGCTTCTTCGCCAATGCCCGCGCGATTGACACGCGCTGCTGCTCCCCGCCGCTGAGCTCCGAGGGGAGTTTGTTTAATTTACACCCAAGACCGACAGCTTCTATTATGCTTCGATAATCCTTGTTTCCTATTAAATCTGCACCCATTTTCACGTTTTTGTCTACATTTAAGTGCGGGAGCAGATAATACTGCTGAAATATAACCGCGACTTTCTTTTTGCGGAACGCCGTCAGCTCTTTTTCAGACAGCTTGGTTATATCTAAATCATCATATTTGACCGAACCGCTCGTAGGACGTTCCAAACCGGAGGCGATATGCAAAAGCGTGGACTTCCCCGAACCCGACGCGCCGAGCAGCACTGTAAAATCGCCGTCTTTTACGGTGAGCGATACCCCTTTTAAGGCGGCGGTGGCGCTTTCCCCGTTTCCGTATTGTTTTGCCGCGTTAATAATTTCAATCATTCTTGATTCGCCTCGCTTTTTATTTTAATTAACAATCCTGTGAAAACTTCGGTTAAATGGGAGATTACATCATCTTCGCTTAAACGGCTTACTCCCGTAGCGCATAGGCAGGCAAATCCGTGAGTAAATACCCACATATTCTGATACAGCCTATAAGCATTGTCCTGCGTAAGTCCATATGGTTTTTGAAGCGAAGACAGAATCTTTTCACTGTTATCATCAATGACCGGAATAATATCGGCAAGCGTCAGCGCGTTATCGGAAGTCATAAATAACAGCTTGAACAGTTCCGGTTCATCCTTAGCAAAGTTAAAATACTGCATACCTACGCCTCTGAAAGGGACTTCTTCGGAAAGGCCTTTTTCAATATAGTTGTTATAAACCGCTCTTGCCGCAAGGATTACTTCATGCTTTACCTCGTCCATGTTTTTAAACGCCGTGAATATCGGACGGGAAGATGTGCCGAGCTCCTCGCCCAATCGCCTCGCCGTGACAGCGGGAAAACCCTCACGCCGCGTAATGTCAAGCGCGGCGGCTGTGATTTGTTCTTTTGTGAATTTTTGTTTAGGCGGCATATCATTATCCTCATTTGCAACAAATGTTGCGTAACACATGTTGTATTATAACATAAAACAATCTCCCTGTCAAGTGTTTGTTGATAAAAAACAGGTACATTTCCGATACGGATATAGGTACGGAAGAACTGGGGCATCTTGAGATGGTCGGCTGTATAGTTCGGCAGCTGACCGAGGGAGAGGGCGCGAAATCGTTCGATAAATGGGGGCGGGGCGATTATTACACCGACCATGCGAACGCGATTTTCCCGGCTTCCGCAGGAGGCGTGCCGTGGAGCGCCGCGGGTATGCAGAGTAAGGGCGACCCGATTGCGGACATTATGGAGAATATGGCGGCAGAGCAAAAAGCACGCGCAACCTACGACAACATTCTGCGCCTGTCCGACGACCCTGATGTTAATAAGGTTATTAAGTTTTTAAGAGAACGAGAGATTGTGCATTTTCAAAGATTCGGCGAGCTCCTCAACTACTACCAAGAAATGATACCGCCCCGCGAACTACGCGAAATGTAAATTTTAACACAAAACAAACGCTTCATCACTGAAGCGTTTGTTTTATGTATGCAGTTTCTGTTGAAATATGACAAAATGGCGAAACAGCATGATGGCGGGATGCAAATTATACAGTTATATCTGCGTATATAAGAATTCTCAACGCGGATAGGTGTGAACGGTTTATATTTTAATTGAATGTCAGTATTAATTAGCTATCCCGCTCCACTCTTCGAGTTCCACAATATCATCAAAAGTCATCCACTTAGTATAAACGACAGCGCCGTCGCTTTTTAAACCCACGATGTTATTCCAGGTAAAAGCCACAGCGACAATGTCACGCCATTCAGAAATTACGTCTATGCCGCTCATAGAATTACCGTTTGAAGCCATTAAAGTTCCGTCCGATTTAATGCCGATAATGTCCCTGCCGACTGCGATGGCTTTTATATCGCGCCAGCTCTCAATATCGCCGCACCAGCCGGGAGCGGGCTCACCGTAATAATCCTCCCAGTCGTTTTTCCATTCATGGTCGCCCGCCCAGACCACGGTACCGTCAGACTTCAAGCCGAGCGTGAAAAAATCTCCCGAGGCGACCGCAACAATATCGCTCCAGCCCGATGTCAGGTGCTCGCCACGTGAGTTTGAGCCGACAACTTCTACCGTGCCGTCTGCTTTAAGTGCTGCAAAATGATGCATACCTGCCGCAACTGCAATAACGTCCCGCAGTGCGCCTGTTTCTGAATGATATTGAAATAAAAACCCGGCAGTCACAACCGTACCGTTGCGTCTTATACCGATTGAAAAATGGCCTCCTGCTTCTATAGCGATGATGTCTTTCCAGCTTGAAACATTGCACTGACCGAAATCATCTTCACCCATAGCGACGACCGTACCGTCGGATTTAAGCCCTAAAACGTGACTGCCGCCCACCGAAACCGAAACTATATCCGTCCACCCCGAAAGGTCGCCTTTCATATCGTGAGAAATTACGGTTCCGTCGGTTTTTATTGCGGCAATCCCATGATAATCCGCTGAAATCGTCCGATTAACTACACTGTCGGAGTAATCTTTATCAAGGACTTCTTCTGTATACCCCTGCGTGTCTGCCGGAAGAATGGCGGGCGGGGTTTCCGCCGCACCGGCAATTGACGGTATATAATCGTTTATTATTTCGCCCCCATCATCGTCTTTTTCATCCGAACCAAGGTTTATCAGAATTACTATTCCGCCTATGATTAAAGCGGTCAGAAACACAAACGAAGCCACATCTGCCCAGATTCTCCCTGCAGATTTTCTGACAAGTGCGGCTTCCTGCATAACTGCCACCGGCTCCTGCGGCTTGCTGCTGAGGAATTTAGTGACCAATCGTTCGATTGAAGCATCGAAGTATTCGTTGCTATTGGCGTTGACGCCGTTTTGCAGCGGCAGCTCCGAAATGTCACGGGGAAGATTTTCGGGCCATTTGAAACCGCGGAGCATGAAAGGTATGATATTCTTTCCTGTTTCAAACGCATGAACTAATTCCTTGCGAACCCAGTCGTCCTCGTTCACACAGCGGTCAAGGCTGTTCTCGGAAAGCACGACAATCACGTCCCTGCAGTTTTCGATTACACTTAGCAGCTGCGAATTAAACTTTCCGGAGTTCAGGCTTTCAACATCGAGAAATACGCTGTATCCCTTTGCGGTCAGGCGGTCATGCAGAAGAATCGCCATGGTTTCCCCGCCTTCACGCCGGTACGAAATGAAAACATCATAGGTGTCGGTATAGATTTCTTTATTCATATTTCCATTAAGTCCTTTCTTCACCAATGCGGCATGAAAATATCGTTTTCCTTGATTCAGCAGTTATTATTTTCAAGCTTAGCTGACCCCGGTCTTTATATAAATTATACAATGTTTATTCTGTATTGTCAAATGCTTTAAAAATACCTCCGCAACGTTAAGCATATAGGCAAGATTATATCGGCAGACGTGTTTAATACACTTCGGTACGCAGCGGGCTTATTGATAAGATATAGCTCACTGTAAATCATCCGGCCCGGCGGCTTGACGTTCTTAAAATAGTATGGTATAATTATACTTTAAATGAGTTTAAAAGAAATAAGGAGTTTTTTATGACGGTTACAAAGAAAATCATTACGAAAACCACAGCGTTTATGCTTGCGGCGGCGATGATAATCACGCTGCTGCCGATGACTGTGTTGAACTCAGCGGCAAGCGCGCCGGCTCTGCTTATGTCGCTGACGCGCGAAACTGCAACAGCAGCCGAAAGCGGCAATAAATTTACCGCGGACGGCGGCGTATTCGCCGATGTGTCGGAGCTGACAGCGTGGAACAACAATGAGCAGATAACCATAGGCGGCACAGGCAGAACGCCGATTGTCATCAACAACGCCGCGCCCAATAATAATACGGGCACGTATAACGCCAACGGATTTAGGTCTGTTAGCTCTCACCCCTTTGACGAGGGCATAACTCTCGATACCGCTACCGCATTTCAAGTTAAATTCAGCACCACGGGATATGACGATATAAGATTTTCTGCCACGCAGAAAGCTACGGGCAGCGGCCCGCGCAGTTTCCGCCTTGCGTACAGCATAGGTAGCCCGACCGGTCCGTATACGGACATTGCAGATTCAAGGGTCACTGTTTCATTCAATCCTGCAACTGACAATTATACTGACCTAAGACCTTCTTATGTCGATTTTAAGCTCCCCGACGAGCTTAATAATAAAAGCGAGGTTTACATAAGAATATACATGGTTGACCATGTGGCGTCAATCAATCCCGGCGTACAGGAAACCACCACTCGCGGCGGAAACACATCAATCAACGATATCCGCATTTCATCGGGCATTATCCCGCCCGAATTCGGCGACCGCCCCGACCATATCATTATTAACCAAGTCTACGGGCGCGCGGCTGCCTCTGACAGCGCTGTTTCCCGCAGCTTCATAGAGCTTTACAACCCGACGGACACGCCTGTAGATATGAGCGGAATGTCCCTGCAGTATTTCATGGGCAGCGACCGGGGAGGCCCTTTCGGGACGCAGTGGGAAGTTTTGCCCCTGACAGGGCATACAATCGCGTCTAATTCTTCGCTTTTAGTCGTCGGCGGCTCGGATTACGGTACGGGCGGTGTTCGTTATACAATAGAGAATTATGACGCGGTTTGGAATATACCGTTCAGCAACAGAGCGTTCAGCATCGCGCTTGTAGACGGCACAAACGCGCTCTCGCCGAACACAACCACTAACATGCCCGGACTTGGCGGAAACGCCGCAATCATAGACCTTGTCGGTGTGACGAATACCTACTCAAACGGAGACCGCGCGGCTTTTTATGAGCTTGCGCCTTTTGACGGTATATCTAACCAAAACGCTGCAAGGCGTAAGGATTTCGCCGATTTTAATGAGAACAAAGGCGACTTTGAATCAATTCGTTACGCGGCACCGTCCGGTAATAATCCCGGAGTAAGCGACGAGCGCCTTGAAGAAGTTCGCCCGCGTTCGAGCCATGACGGCGCGTGGGGCGCGGATATTCTCCCCGCTTACCGCGTGGTGCAAATCCCCGCAAATCAACACCTGCTCTTCTCCGAAACAACGGGATTCTATGAAGATGCATTTGACCTTGCGCTCAGCACAGGTTTCACCAACGGTACAATCCGCTATACGCTCGACGGAAGTGAGCCGACAAAGGATTCGGCGGCATACACCGCGCCTATTCGTATAGAAGACCGCACGGGCCCTGTTAATACGGGCGATGTTGTCGGCGGTTTTGAAGACTGTACCATTACAATTCGCGGCACAGGAAACGACGGAAACAGAGTAACGTTGATTAAACCGTTATGGCGGGAATATCCGCCGCGCAGCGACGAGAGTGTTTTCACAAGTGAACCGATTTCCGGCGGTGTGTTTGAGATAATATTCCCGATGTCCGCCGAGTGGATAACGGATTATATGACGGACAAGGGCGACGATACAGGGCGCGACGCTTTCAGAATTGACTACTATGAAGATGTCCCGACATTCTCAATCACCGATATTATCGTAACTTTAGACGACGACGGCACTGTGCTTTACGACATGCAAAAAGACGCAGGGCTCAACGGTTGGAACAACAATAACCAGCAATGGGGCAGCATTACGCCGTTTCTCAGAGGCAGCGGCGGCGTGGTGAGCGTGTCGGGTGACGGCAACGCGGGCACAAGAGCAATTACTATTACCCGCGAGCCGCAGCAAACGTGGCAGAATATTCTCTTTGTTCTCGGCGGGCTCGGCAATCAATATAAAACAGGCGGCGATTTAGCTTATTTAGTAGATGAGTATGTGCCGTTCGGGCAGGATATTTCAAAAGGCACGGTTATCAGAGCCGCAGTTTTCGATGAGGGCGGAAACGCGCTTACAACAAGCATACATACGCAGTCATATTTTGTCGGACTCCGCGACAACTATGCCGGCTTCCCCGTTATCTCGCTTTCAACGGACAGGGATAATCTTTTCGACTTCAACACAGGTATATATGCGCGCGGCCCGGGATACATCCCCGGAGCAGGAGACCCCCAAAGATGGGAAAATGCGAATTTCAATCAAAGGGGCAGAGAATGGGAACGTCCCATACATTTTGAAATCATCGAGCCCGACGGAAGCACATTCGCGCAGGATATGGGCGTACGTATTAACGGCGGCTGGTCAAGAAGTGCCGCGCAGAAGTCGCTGCGTTTTTATGCGAGAACCGAGTACAGTCCGGGTGCTCCTACGTTTAAGTACGACCTTTTCGACGGGGACGCATACAATGCTTACGGCGAGCCTATCACCGAGTTCCAAAGGTTTATCCTGCGCCAGAGCGGAAACGACAACCATGTCGCCATGATGCGCGACGCTCTTCTGCAGGCAGCTGCACATGACCTGAATGTCGCCCGGCAGTCTTACAGGCAGGCAATAGTCTTCATAAACGGCGAGTTCTGGGGATATTATGACATACGCGACCGTGTTGACGAGTATTTTTATAACGATTACATCGGGCATAACAACCGCAGGGACATGGGCTACTTCCAGCTCGGCGGCTGGGGGCATTGGCCCGGAGAAGCTGAAGATGTCTTTGAATGGGTTTCCTGCAATGAAGACTGCTACAGGCTTTATGACGAATCGTACTGCCTCGGGCCCGTTCACTGGAGCGATGCGGGCGTGCGCGGCGATTATGAGTCTTATCTGACTATGTGGGTCTGGTTTAATAACATCAGCGGCAATATGACGGACGCGCAGTTTTTGGAGGCTCAGCGCTTCATAGACCTCGACAACCTGCTTGACTACTGGGCTTACTGCATGGTTATCGGAAACGCCGACTGGCCCGGAAACAACTTCAACATCTGGCGCTTCCGTACAGACTTCCCCGATACTCATGAAGTAACGGATTACAAAGACGGCAGATGGCGTTATAATTTAAGGGATTTAGACTTCTCTTATGACATATATAACAACGGGCAGCACATGAACACCTTAAACTATATTTTAAACGGGAATGATTATGTCACGACGCTGCCTTTGCGCAAGCTCATGACCAATGCAGCGTTCAGGGAGCTCTTTATCGCGCGCGCCAGCGACCTTATGAACACGAATGCCCATGCGTCGGTGATGATTCCGAAAATAGATGAGTTCGCGTCGGTGATTGCGCCGATTATGCGCGAGCAGACACACAGATGGAGCAACACCGACTACAGCGGCTGGCCCGCTCAAGTTCAGCGGCTGCGGGACTTCGTCGCCGGCGGAGGACAGTATGCCACGAGCAAGCAAACGCAGTTCTTAGGGCAGATGAACACATACTTTAAACTGAACGGCACGGCGACAGTAACCGCAAACAACCCCGACGCTAACATGGGGTATATCAGACTGAACAGCATTGACATTGTCACCGAAACCGAAGGCGTTACCCTTGCAAACCGTGCCTCATGGAGCGGGCAGTATCTGAGGGGCAGCTTCCAGACTGTTACGGCTGTTCCCGCCGAAGGCTACGCTTTTAAGCAGTTTACGATTAACGGAACGGTTCACGCAAGCAATACCGTGCGGTTTAATCTTGCGGGCAATACAACGATTACGGTAGAATTTGTTGAAAAAGCAGATTGCGGCGGGGACTGCATTTACCCGGACGCATGGATAATAAGAACCCCTGCGACCACTTCCGCAGCCGGCTTAGAATTCAAACGATGCATTTATTGTGATAATGAAATAACCCGCGAAATACCGAAATTAAAAGGCTCTTCCGGCGGCGGAGGAGGGGGCGGCGGAAGTTCAACTGATGAAGCCGCACCTCCCGCAAACATAGTTCAAACCGGCTCTGCGGGTACCATACCGCCAAATTTCGCAATCTCCGCAGCAACAGTTAATAACATAAAGGGCGACCTTCCCTTTGCACGGCTTCGCATAACCGCGACAGGCAACGTACCTGTTAACTTAGGTACGGACACCGCAGGACAAAATGCGGTTCTCACAAGGCTGAACGCTGACGGAGAGCTTGAAGTTGTAAAC
>WRCY01000038.1 GCA_009783695.1 Oscillospiraceae bacterium | reverse complement strand
CATTGCAATGCAAGTTTTGCTTATAAGTAAAAATGCTTCAGATTATTTATGTAAATAGGTAATATATTAAACTTCGTCAAATCCATAAACCCTGCAATACTAATCAAAAAAGCAAGGGCGATTTTTCGCCCTTGCTATACCTTTTCTGCTTTTATCGGGCTCGTCAGCTTACCCACTTGCTTCCACACCCTCCTCCACTCCCATTCCTTTCTGAAATACATCGGCGTGAACCAGACATCGTGGTTACTCTTATTCGGCGAAAGCGCATCGCCCGTAAACGGATTTGAAAGCGAGTCTCCGACAGCTACATAACCCGCGCAGCTAAGCAGTGAAAGTTGCAAATAAACCATCCTTGCAACAGTAGCATCAACGTCCTGCCCGACAAATAGCACATGACGCTGGTAATTAACGCCCTGTGTATAAGCATTTTCAGCGAACGCTATTAACATTGCTCCGGACTGCAACAACAATCGTTGACAGAAATGTAGCCTTGCTCTTTAATTTGCTTTGCAAGATTTCCACTTGTCATCTTTGCCATCAGTTGGCAGACATCATACGGTGAAAAGTATTGTCCTTTGTGGTTATCGCCGAAATTTTGGCTCATATAAATGTCGCCTAATACGTCAACGAAACCCTCTTCCTCAAATGCTATCACAAGCTCCGCAAGCATCGTCGGAAACAACTCCTACAGCTCTTTCGGATAGGCTTTTATCCTGTATAAATATTCGTCTTCCCGCGACTGAACCCAACAAACCGGCTGTAACAACGACACCGCGCAGAGATAAACAAAATCGTCAAAAACCTGCTAAGCGCTATACATATATCGAAATTTATCGAGTAACTTAATCAACGCGGCGCAGTGTGTTTGCCCGGGTTTATGGGTAATCGTGCTCTTTTTCAATTAGCGCCATCTTTTCATTCCGAAGTGTATTCATGAACCGTGATGTTGAATTGCTCCAAATGCTTATTAAGGCTTTCGATGTTGTCGGCGAAGAATCCGAAGTCCTTGAAACTTTTCATCACATCCTCGAAAGATTCACAATAATGCGTGTTTTCGGCGAGAGTCTTCAATCGCGCGCCGTACTCTGTCATCGTTTCGGCATCAAGCTCCAAACCCTCGACTTCAAAGTAGTCAAGGATATATCTATCAGTGAAAAATCTGCCCTCGATATCGGTGTTTACATAAATTTCACAGCCGGATTCTTCGGCAATATAGACGAAAGAAAGCCCATACTTCTCAGCGAATTTTTCATAAATCTCCGGCAGCGAACCCCACGCAGTTTCCATATCAATCCTCACATGGTCGCTATACAGCTCGCAGTTTGTAAAGAATCCGCGGCAGTAAACCTCATCAGTATCAATCTTGTTAGAGATTAAATAATGCCCGCACCAATTTGAAAGACTGCCGTTTACATTTGTAAAATTCTGATACCTTTCGATGTCAGTGTAGAAGGCTTCAAGCAGGTCATTACCGCCGTCTTCCTGATAGAAAGCAATTGAGTTATTACACCAATTCGGCATATTTAATCGCCTCCCCAATATTCGCAATTTTCTCAACAACCATCAATGCTTCCTCACAATTCTTCTCAAACTGCGGCATGAAATCCTGTTCTAAATCGTAGCAAAGATATAGAATTGAAAACAATTTTGAATTAATCGCATCGTGATTTAAAGCGTGCTTTTCGTAAATGTCTCGCAGAATCATAGAAAGTTCGCCCATGCTTTTATGCCACAGAATCGTGATGTTTTCCTTTTCTAAAATTGAAAATTCCGACAACCATTGGCGAATGGTTTGCGATTGCTCCTTGTTTTCGCAAGGATTTGGCTGCAGAAAATAAGTAAACTCATTTGTTTGTGCAATAGTCATTCGTCCTATTGGGAAAAGCGCGCAAACTGCGGGCTTGACGGGTTGAACCCAGCACTTTCCCTGCCGCAAGAACGGGCAAGTGCGTCGATTTAGATATACCGCAGCTTTTACAGGTTTCGTCAACCGAAAAGCCGCCGTCATACATTTTCAACGCTCTTTGAATTTGTTCCGCGCTTGTCTTGGGTCTCCCGCCGAACCGACCCCGCGCACGAGCCGCAGCAAGACCCTCCCGCGTTCGCTGTGCTGTTAAGTCAGCCTCGAACTGCGAGAGTCCCGCGAATATTGTCATCATCAGCGCACCCTGAGGAGTTGTCGTGTCAAGCCAGGTTTCTTTCAAGCTCCGTATATCCGCGCCTTTCGCTTTAATCATATCCACAATTGCGAATAAATCTTTGGTGCTGCGGCTGAGCCGCGTTAATTCTGAAATCACAACGACATCACCCACCCGAAGCAGTTCAATCATCTTCATCAGCTCGGGACGGTCAGATTTTCTACCGATGACTTTTTCGATGAATAGGTTTTCCGCATCGGCAGTTTTTAGAGCATCAACCTGCCTATCAAGATTTTGCTCAACCGTACTCATCCGGGCGTAACCCACAATTATAGCTAATCCTTTCCATAAAACGTCGAAACCACGTTTTATTTATACTTTGATATTTGGACGAGTTTTTGTAATTGAAATTGATGTTTTTGAACGAGTAAATGGAATTGGTTGAAGATTCCATTATTCGCTCGTTTTTTGAACCGAATCAATATCGCAATCCTAAAAGAAAATGAGCTGATGGAAGGATGGGGGTCGGCTCCGTATTTCGTTGTAAACGAATACGGAAGAGACCGGTATCCTGCAATCAGCTCGTTGAATTTGTAACATGAGCAAAGTCCCACGGGCCCCACGAAGTGCCCACGGCACGGAGGTGGGACTCTGGGGATTTGCGAATTGCTGACAAGGTCAATACGCTGGGTCAAACCGCGGCGCACTTGTTGCAAAAACAAGTTATACATTAGGGTATTGATGTTCTTTCCTCTGTAATCTTCATTACGATGAAGGAGATGAGTGCGACGTATTAACCGCAGCGGATACCGGAACGCGAGGTCAAATGTCAATAGTTTTTTCAGTAAATTATTTATATTGACTCGTGAAAACCCTGATGTTTTCAATAATCTAGCCCCTGAACTCGGCAGATAAAGCTGCTCGCGGCCTGCGCGCCGGCCTCTGCTCTGGAACCCGTCGCCTGCGCCCGTGTCCCCTCCACCTCACTTTTAAATACTTCAGCGAATCGCATAAAGCTCCCGATTTCTCGGAATATCCATTACATAGGAATTACGCGGATAAATCCGCTTTAATAACTTTTTCGATGTCCGTGTCGTGCTTCTCGCCGCACTGTTTGATTAAATAGTCGATATAATCTCGCTCGACCATTCTGTATGCAAACGTTGTGGTGTGATAGAGCGCGAACATATTTATCTCTAACAGCGTTTTCAATTCCCGCAGAGCTGTCATCAGCTCCGGTAACGGTGCATCAATTCTTCGCAGGCCGTCGCTGTTTTTAGGAATGTGAAACGTGTGGTAGAGCGATATTCGATTTTGAGTGAACAGCGATTCTTTAGAATGGTTGAAAACTCTTAAAACTTCAATCATCCGCTTGGTGTCGGTGTTTTCCAAGAGTTTTAAGTTTGGCTGCTCTACGAAATACGTCCGCGTATTTATGATGTTCGGCTGGACATATTTGCTCAAATCCTCGACACCCGCGATTATTTCTTCAAAAGTAATCTGCCGATAAACGGGCGGTTGCTTGATTGTGATGTATGGCATAAAACCTCCTTTGCCCACATCTTCGCCATTTCAAAACTGCTTCCTAAATAGAAAGCTCGCCCAAAATCGGTACGTTTGTTACCGCGGTTTAGGTTGATTTTATCAATATATTTATAACCACCGTGATACCAAAGCATAAATTATGCCCCCTGCTGTTCTCTTAGCGTTCCCGATAATAACTCACCCATATACTCATAACCCTGCGTATGGAAAGAACCATAACCGTTTAATGCCCATTCGACTAAACCGTGCTCGTTGAGCAGTTCTGCGGTATCTATAATGTGTTTGTTTAATTCTTCGGCTGTGTATTTGATGCACTTAACTAACCACATCGCCCTTACGCTTTCTGAATGATTGCTTAGTTCCATGATTATGATTACACCTCCATTATTTGTTGATTATAGTATACCCGATTTTTGCTGTTTTGTCAATATTGTTATGCTAAAGCTTGTAATCTACATTGTGAAGAAGCGAGCTGCGGCATCCGGAGTCTCATAAGCTTAGCATCAATTTCATTGGTGCCAACGCCGGTTTCCATCTCCCGGGATTAAAGATTTAATAAGTCGAAATCTTAAAACTTTGATGATTCCTGAGTTTTCTCCGAACAGTTCAATTTCTCAACGCCGCTGAGTCTCTTCAGCGCTGCCTTTCGCCAAGGCTCCAGCAGCCTCCCTCTGCCTTACTTTTTATTACTCCAGCGAATCGCTTGAAGCTCCCGATTCCTCGGAATATACATTACAAGCCATGAATTAAAACGTATCTAAAATAAAGTTAAATGCGTCTACTTGAATAAATTTTCTCAAATCTACACCTTTAGACAAAGTTGACGAAATTCGCAACTCCGAGCGAGCAGATTGTTCTAATCGTCGGTGCAACCGACAGCGTGACATTGCAAGCGGAGACAGGTGTTTCCTCTTTCGCTTCATCGTGAGTGAAGTCCATCGAACGAATAAAATCGTCCACAGATTTCATATCGCTCCAATCGGCAGCATAATGCTGCGTGTCGGTGAGCCGCGTGCGGAAGTCAAACATCGCCTTGATGTATGGATTGCCTTGTTTGCCTCTGCGATTTTCTTCCGAAGCTCGATGTTGTCTACGCAGAGAAACACAAAACCGGAAATCCGCTACCCGATATAATGATTCAACAACGACATTTTCTCTGATTTCGGGGTTGATTTCACACAACATTTCAACAAGAGCGGTGACTTTAAGTTTTCCAACGTGCTCCTGCCTGAACATCTGGTTTGCCAAGTTTTTCGGTTCCACTGTGTCGAAATCGTAGAGCGTCAGGTTAGTAAGCCCGAACCGCGCTAAGAGTTCCACAACAGTAGGCCCGACCGACCCGCAACCGATAATGTGAATCCGCTCTGTGACCTCTTCCGGCTTAAAGAAATCGTTGCTCTTTGATAAATTTAAACTATCCATCTTTCGCCTCCTAAAAGAAATTGTTCGTACATTTCGCACCGCGAAAACGGAAATTCTTCATGTTCCGGAAAGTTAGTCTGTATAAGATTCTTTGGTTTCTTCGCTGTACTTTTGTTTCCACGTTTTTGAACCTTCTCCCGCGCATCAGCTAAGAAAACATCCATACCCTCTTGGCCAATGATTCTAACTTCGACGTCCTTATCCTCATAAAGAATATTCCTCTGCATATCGTAAATCAGCGTGTGGACTGACAAAGACTTGTTCCAAACCATGAAGATGTAGAACATATTAGGTTCGAGCTGTTCTAATATTTGCTGACGGTGTCTTTCGTCTACGCCGGACGGACTCACACCCATATTGACGTGGCTATGATCCTGCATACGAATCTTCGGGAAAACTTCATCATCAAGCCCGTAGAGCCAATTTGAGTATTCCTCTTGGTCTGTATTTACCGTGCTACCCGTAACTTCCTGCGGATAAACGAAAATGTCTTCAATTATAAAGTCAGAATCACCATCACGCACAACAGTCCAATGCCATGCGACTTCATCGGAAAACTCGGTAATAAATGCAAGCGTTTTCTTGTAAGCTTGCGGCGTTAGCCAGACGGTGGCGGAAGCGTCAGAATAATTGAAAGTTTTGCTGTAGCTTAGCTTGCCGTCGGACATTTTCATTTGGTTTAATGATTCTGCGAATTCTTCGCAAATCTGCTGTTTATGCGCTTCTGTGAATATTATCTGGTACATCTCCTTCTATTTACAAAACCGCCTCAAAAGGCGTGAGTAGCGTTCCATCCTTTGTTTCAATACAGCTTTTTGATGAGTTCGATAGTTCATTTGCGAACTTCAACATCACTGTAGAATCATGGAAATTCAAGTTCCGCTCTGATACAACGGCTTGGTCAATGGCTCCCATGTAATCCCTTTTCCTCATGTACTCTTGAAACCGCATTGCGTAGCTGCCGATGCAGCTGTGATTCTGAATATGCGGGTTCGGCAAATAGCTGCTGCTTTCCGGCGGGAACATATACATTTTCGCTGCTTTTAAGCCGGTTTTCATGTCGGCGGTGTATGCAGCGCAGATACGAAGTTTATACTTTTCCTCAACTCTTTAACAGCGCGGTTTCTTGTTCGGTCAGAGGATTGTCTTTGAACAGTGATGGCAAATACTTCGGAATCATCATTTGAAGCGTGTGGAAGTGCTTCAACTCTAACTTATCCGAGAATATTACTGTATTTCTATCAGCTTCGTTGTGATAGAAAAGCGCGTTTAATTTCCGCGCATAGAAAACTCGCAAATCCTCTTGCAGAGCATAATTGCTCATATGGCGTTTATCGGTTCCTGCGTTTGCTCAGATAATCTCCAGCATTTTTCTGCCCGCAGCTTGATTTGTCGTGTGAATTATAACGATATTGTGCTCTGAAGTTATCGGATGCCTGACTATCTGAGGAATGAAATAACCCATCGCCTGCGTTGTGGATAGCGTTGAAATCTCGGTTTCTGTAAAATTTATGCTCTTGCAAATCAAACGAATGGGTCTGTCTTCATGCATGCGTTTGAAGAGTAAAGCCCGCAGCGAGGCGAGAAAAGATGAATCTGGCGTGTATTGTTATACGCTAACTTTGATATTAGCGGCGATGGTTTCACGCTCATTTTTGATTTCTTCGAGCGCGCCTTTAATTCCTGCTTCGACCTTTGCCAGATTAGCCAGAGCCAATCCCACTTTGTCGAGTACGTACTCTTTCGCGTCTTCGACATCCGCCGGAATCGGAAGTGTTGCGGTTGCGAGCTTTTTGTTGTCATTAGTGACACCGCCGAAGCTAATCCCGTGGTCGTTCGCGCTGCTGCTGCCGATTCCGACCTTGAAAGTGGCTTCCTTCGTTTCCTCGTCAACGAGCGCGAGAGCTGACGGGCGGTACTTCTTGACTGTTTCTAAATCAACCATGTCTGCGTTTTTCCATACTTGTGAACAAAAATGTTTGTCCCTACAGCAGCGGCAACCGCGATGCCGATAATGCCTAAGATTTTTAATGCTAACATTGTTACCTATCCTCTCAATTTGATATGGATAGAATATATAAATGTATCCCCTAATCATAGTGATTAGGGGATACGCAAGTATTGTCAAGTTAATTAAATTTATTTTCCGTGATACTTTGGGTAGAGTGACATTATTAATGTGTTACGCGAATACACAACAATGCGAGATACATTTTCAATGACCGCATTAGCCAGAATTATTTATGAACATTTTTTGATGGAGCGCCTTGAATCCGGTTTTAAAAAACCCTGCTCATCGGAACTGCCAGCAAGAGCTTTGAATTTGCTGGATTATCCCTTAGAAAGCGGACGCCCTGAAGCTGTTGCTTTTTATAATGCGATGATGAACAACATAGACATACCGGATATTTTAACCATGCGAGCATATAAACCAAAAATAAACATATAAAGTTTATATGACTATCAATTTCGTATGCAAATATACAAATAAGCGTAAATCCTCAATAAACATCATAGTTTATATTTACACGCTATTTGCAAAACTTGCACGCACGGCATATAATTGTATTCATTACACTCAGGCTGGATAACGCACGCGGAAGGAGTACACGCCTGTTATATTTTGAATTTAATTCTAATCGGAAAACATTATATTTGAATGGTATATTTTATACTTATCCCCAATACAATTATAGCAAGGGAGGTAAGTAAATGTCCAGACGAAAACAAGAATTCAAAATAACTGTGCATTTACCCGACAATCCCGAAGGATTCAAGCAGGTATACACCGATTTTCTTTACGGGATTGCACTTAAAACGATGAAGAAGCTCCCGCCTGAACAGCAGGAAGCTTATGCGGAAAAATACATAAAAGTATTCTGCCCATAAAATATTTGAAAAAGCCGGTTTTAGAACCGGCTTTTAATTTTTTTATAAATTACAGAACTCCGCAATTCCACAAGTAAACATATCCGCCATACGAATCGCTTCCTTTTCTACCGCCGAAAACGCTTCTATATCTTCCTTATATTTCTTCGCTAACCGCGCCGCGGCTTCCTTTTTAGTGAGGTCAAGGTGCATGAACAACATTTGTCTGCTTTCATAAAAATCGTAACACGGATTCATAATGTGCAGTGCTTTCGCCATCTGCTCGGCGTTTATGTACCAGTTCTTATCTAATTCGGCGGCGGTGCTGCTCCCGTCGCGCAGCGCAGTAACTAATTCCGCTGCGATTTGCAAGTGCTCGGTAAGCAGCCGTTCAACCTCGGCAACATGCACGCGATTGAAATACCGTACAAAAATGCAGGCAATATCTTTCGGGTTTCGCAGCAGCCGTGCGGTTGTATCCGCTTGGTCATTCAGCCGCTCAGCAATGCTGATTACTAACATCCGCGTCCAATAGACGTGCTGCAGCCAAACAATACGCATACATTCTTTAAGCTCGGCTTTTTTATTCTGACAATTCATAAAAATACCTCCGTAATGTTATATCAATAACATATGCCGGAGGTAAAAATAACGTGAAATTAAAGTTTCAACTTCTTCACCAACAACCAATTTTCCCGGCTCGGACATTGCTTCTTCCTCACCCACGCATACACCGTCTGCCTTTCAATACCAATCCTCTTCAAAAATTCATAAAGCGAAATCCCCTCTTGCCCGCAATAATCAAGAATTACCTCATCGCACTTCTCAATGAACAAATGGTACTCATCAAAAAGACTGTAGCGTTTCAGTTGACATATTTTCTCAACCCGTGTTATAATCTCACACGGAATAAAAACCCTGTTAAATTCATAATCGGTGAGGGTTGTCCGGTGAACTCCCAGAAGTTTCGACATAGCGGCAAGGCTGATTCCCGCCACAAGCCGAGCCTTTTTGAGCATTTCGCCTTGATTGGTCGGAATTAAATAATCAACCGTTGCGGGTTCAAGCCGTTTAGAACACGGCTTTGCCTTCATGGTAACTTGTATGCGGAGCCAATCTTCGGACGGATTGGCTCTTCTCTTTTCCATAGGTATGTGACAGCCGAACCCATCGACACCGACAAAGACGGCAATCAAATCACAATCGCGGATATATTCAGCGACCCGACAAACATAGCGGACGAAGTTGATTTACTCATCAACTTTAAAAAGCTGTACACGTTTATAAACGAAAGTCTCGACGAGCGCGAAAAACAGATTATCAGCAAGCGGTACGGACTTAACACCGGCAACGGGGGTGCGGTTAAAGCGATGACGCAAAGAGAGGTCGCCGCACATTTAAAAATCAGCCGCTCTTATGTTTCCCGCATTGAAAAACGGGCTTTAATGAAATTAAAAGACAGATTTGACGGGAAGAAATAAGAATTATTCTTCTAATGCCTGCAGCTGTCGCCATGAACATGTCCGGAAGAAAACGAGTTATTTGTATCCTTGTCCGCCCGTCTGTTAGCTGAAAATATCGCAAGCGTGATTATTGCCGCTGTGACCAATACACAACCGCATATAATCAAGATTTTCTTTTGCCCGGCTTTCTTTTTCGCCTTTTCCCTGAGCATTATTTTCTCGGCCCTGTTATTCTTGTTTTTCGACATTACGGCTCCTGTATAAGTTATTATTTCAATAAGTTAATCGAGAATATCATAACATAATTTTACCGGTTCGTCAACAAAATTTAATCAGATACAAATAATATTTTAATTTGCCGAGGTGTTTTTTAGCTTGAATTAAAAGCGCTTCTTTAAAATCAGCGGCAGCACCCGCTTCTGCGGCGCTTAAAATATCGCCGCCATACCGTACCCTCTCGAAAAGACAGGTGATTCTTATGAAGTCTGCATCTCCGATTCTTTCTGCATAACTGCTCGCCGTTTCACCGGTGAGCAGTTTTTTGCCGGTAAGCTCAAACAACAGAAGAACCGTCTTGTAATCCAGTAAAAGCTTTTCCGCAGGCGGGGCCTCTCTATACTTTTTCCTCGTGCGCCATGCTGCCGCGTGAATCCCGATAAGCACAGACAAAGCTGCGATTATAATTACCGATATCCCGATAACAGCTGCGAATAAATAAACTCTTCGCAGTTCATCGTTCAGCTCATCCGGCTCAGGCTCGCTGATTTTAAACTGCCCGCTTTCAAATGAGGGCTGCCTTTCGAGCGGAGCCGCGGGAGTGTAGGTCTGCGGAACAATTACCCGTTGATTTATCCACTCGCCGTATCGCACATCAGCGAATGTCGGCGAGGGTTCAAACGGAATCCATCCCGCACCGTCAATATACGCCTCAACCCAGGCGTGGGCTGTATTTTGCAGGATGTTCCAGCTCCGTGAGCGCGCGGTTGTAACCGCAGGAGATGCATACCCCTGGACATACCGAGTAGGTATCCCGGCTGCTCTGCCGAGGACGGCGGCGGAGGTCGCAAAATAAGTGCAGAAGCCCTCCTGCATTTCAAACAGGAACGCATCAGTAAAGTCGCCGCTGCTCTCAAGTGCTGCAATCGGCGGGGTACGGGTGTAGGCGAAATTAGACGACAAATACTGCTCAATTGCAGCCATTTTCGCATAACTGCTCCCGCAGTCTGCCGTTATCTCACGGGCAAGTGCGTAAACTCTTTCCGGCACGCTGTCCGGCAGCCCGGTATAAACACTGTATATTTTATCGCGCCGCGCTCTGAGCAGCTGCGCGTAATCCTCCGGCACTCCCCCGAACGAAGCACCGGGGAAATTCGCAGTTATTAACCGCCCGAGCATGTGCGGCTCGATATCATAAATGCGATGATTGCTGTTATTGAGCAGGTTTATAAGCGTTTCGCTGCTGTAATTAAAATCTGCGTAAGACATACGGTATGCAGTTCCCGCGCCTTGAGTACGTACGAATAACATACTCGAGCCGCCTGTGTCGCTCCTGTAGGATTCGGGAACAACAACGCTCATCATATTCGGGGCATGAAACATGGTTCTCGTGCGCGTATCGAGATATTCTATACCAATTTCGCGCAGCGCGAATATTTCACCGAGCACTTCGTTGTCCTCGTCAAAAACACCGCCGTAATAAAGCGCCAGTATGAGCTCCAATACATCAAGCTTATGCTCCGGATACGTACTGTCGAAGTTATTCGTGCGCGTCCAGCCGCGCCCTGTATAGTTATCCATAACCGAGCCGACAAGATAAATATGAACTCCTGCCTGAGTATGGTTTGTAATTCTGACGGCAGGCTTATCCGACAGAGTTACAGCGCCGCCTATATTTCCCGAATCGCTGTAGCCGGTCATGCTTATGCCGAATTCGTTGCCGCCTCTGCCGAAATTGAACGAAATCTGCTCGCTTATGTTTGTTATTATGTTCTGTACTTCCCTGATTATATTCTTCACGGAATTCCACTGAATTGGCTCCTGCTTTGACGGCAGAACAGCGGTAATCAGCCCTGCTGTAATTATAAACGGGAGCAGATAGGTCAGTGCAGTTTTTTTGTTTAATAGTTTTTCGTGCAAAACTATGAATATAAAAATGAATATCAGCAGAATTTCTATGAATCCCGCGTTTCTTTCGAATATTGCCATTATTATGCAAAAAACTAAAAGCCCCGCGCCCGCCGCGAACCTGACATATCTGAAGTACAGTAAATTGAAAGCAGCGCCGACAGCGGCAAAAAGCAGAACGGTCTGCGAGATGAGCGAATAGAGCAGCGCATTCTCCGCATTGGCACTGCGCGAAAAGAAAAGCCAGTTAAACGAGTCGGCGACCGGTATGTTGAAGCGCAGGGCAAACACACCGCAGACTGCCGTGATTATCAGTATTATCAAATAGAATAAAATCTTCTTCCATCCGCTGACAGCCTCGCTCTGCACAATCCCGAACGCCGTGAAGAATAGTGTAAAAAAAACAGCAGCGAAAAACAAAACCGCGCCGCTAAGCTCTGTGCCCAGCAGCGAATTAAAATACAACGACAAGCCCGCGCAAAGGCAGACTGCAGATATGACGCGGACAGCGTATTTTTCATAAACTGTTCGTACGTTCATATTTTCATTGAGTCCTTTCTCTACCAAAAAGGAATGAAAACAATATTTCCTCGATTCACGAGGTCTCTATTTCAACCTTATTTTCACCTGCGTTCCAGAACGTCGCTGATTCCGGCGTCTTCCGGAATGTGTACAAGCGCGGTTTTGCCGAGGCTTTCCCGCAGTACGGAGAGCTCGTTATTCTCACGGTTCCCGGTCAGAATCACGCAGGTATTCATAATCGCGGACAGATTAAAAAGCGCGGGAATAAACTTCTCGCAGTCCGCCGTAATCAAAACCAGTACCGCTGCATTATCAAGCGTGACATTCTCGAGGTACTCCTCCGCTTCCATATTAAAAAAGGACATCAACAAACAAGTATCATAAAACCGTAAAAAGTCTTCACGATTGTTGATTTGAAAGCGGTTCAGCGTAACCGCCGGCTTAATAATTTCCGTTTCAATCCCGCGCTCAAGATAAAAGTCCGCGAGCGCCAGCGCCGCCTCGAGAATTCTATCTTCACCCGGGATTTTATCCGCGCCTTTAATGGGCGAGGTATCTATAAAAATCGCGATTTTCTCTTTTGGCGGCTCTGCTCTGCGGCGGGTAAACAGCTCACCGTACCTTGCCGAAACCTTCCAGTTTATCGCTTTAATGCTGTCGCCGAGCATGAAAGCGCGCAGGTCTGTATCCTGTTCCCCGCCGGGTTTAGCAGAAAAAGGCGGCGACTTTACGTCGTCACCGAAATGCAGCGCGCCCAGCGTACGCAGCTTTACGACACGCGGATATACCCTTATGTTCATGACGGACGGGTTGCTGCGTCTGAACGTAAATATGCCGAGGTAGTCAGTGATTATAACCGCGCTGATGCCGACTTTATATTCGCCGCGGTAAAGGCAGACGAGGCTTGTTTCCCTTTCGATACGAAGAGCGGGCGCAATCGAGATTTCATCTTGATTATTTGCTGTTTCAACCCGCGAATAATCATCAAGAAACTCGATTTTAACGCTTGCGAAGTGAACCGAGCTTTCATTTGAGAGAATGTACTTGTAACCGATTTTATCGCCTTTAACGACGATTTTGGATTCAATAGTCTGATATGTCTTAAGCCGCGCATAAACGAAAACAAGATAGATAAAACATGAAAGCGGAACCGCAAGGCTCGCATAAAAAAGAGCATAACTGAAAGCACCGCCGAAAAAACTTGCGAATACGGCAGCGGCTGCAATAAAACCAAGTAGAATCAGCCTGTTTCGTTTCATAATAGCGGCACTTTTGCTGTATTTTTTATATTTTCAATTATTCTTTCTGGTGTGTTTTTGCCTGTTTTTGCTTCAACAGTAAGAATTAATCTATGCCGCAGAACATGCGGCAGAATTTCCTGCACATCGTCGGGAGTGACGAAATCGCGTCCTTTTACGTAAGCGGTGCCCCTTGCCGCGCTGATGACTGCCAATGTCGCGCGGGGGCTTGCCCCGAGAGAAAGCAGCGGGCTTTCCCGCGTTAAGGAAACAAGATTAATCACATACCCGGCGATGTCGCCGCCGACCCTGACGGATTTTACTTCCTCCCGCATTTGCATGAGTGTTTCTGCGTCTATAACTGCGCTTGTTTCCTGCGCCTGATTCCCGGCGATGAAATTCTGCGCCATTTTCTTCTCGTCGTCAAGCTCGGGGTACCCCAGCGACAGCTTCATCATAAAGCGGTCCAGCTGCGCCTCGGGAAGATTATAAGTACCTATGAACTCAATCGGATTTTGAGTAGCTATCAGCATGAACGGCTCTTTTAACGGATAGGTTGTCCCGTCAACGGAAACCTGCCCCTCCTGCATGGCTTCCAAAAGCGCAGCTTGCGTTTTGGGCGACGTACGGTTGATTTCGTCAACAAGCACGATATTGTTCATAATCGCGCCCTCGACGTAGCGGAACTCGCCTTTTTTCATGTCATAAACCGATGCCCCCGTAACGTCGCCGGGGAGCGTGTCCGGCGTGAATTGAATCCGCGTGAAGCCGGCGCCTGCAGACTTTGCAAGCAGATTCGCAAGTGTGGTCTTCCCGACGCCCGGTACGTCTTCAATAAGCAGATGCCCGCCCGAAAGCAGCGTAATAACCGCGAGCTTCGCCGTTTGCTCTTTTCCTATTAATCCGCGGTTGATATTATCAATTATTGCTCTTGCTTTCTCATTATACTTCACGGCAGCCCTCCGAATTTTATTTTGTCTATAATCTAATATATCATATTGTATCATAAAATTCAAGCTATAATCAATTAACTTCAAAAATGCTTAAGCATTTTTGAAGATGCGGCATTTGCCGCGTAAGCCGCGAAGCGGTTTAATTCGATTGCATAGCCCATTAGTGCGCCTACGGTGCGTCAGCAAACGAGTTTGCTGTGAAAAATGCGGAGCATTTTTCATGTTAATCGGTTATATAAGTATGTCATATTTGAAAAATAAAATTTATTTTATTTAAACCGTTAAGTCTGTATCCTAACCCCTCACACCGCCGTCATAATCAATCCTATTATTATGCCGAACAGCGTTATCAAAGGAGCAGTTCTGCTTTTTGTCATAACGACGGTCTGGGGGATAATCTCGCCGAACACAACATACAGCATCGCGCCGCCCGCCGCCGAAAGCGACAAGGCTACAGCAAAATCGGAAATGTTACCTATCATCACACCGAGAAGCGCACCGAAAACCGTCGTGAAGCCGCAGATTAAAGTTAGAAGCACTACCCTCCCCCTGCCTATTCCGCCTGCCAGCAGCGGCGCCGCAATGGCCATTCCCTCGGGAATATTATGCAGTGCTATCATGATTGCGATAAGTACGCCGAGATTGAGGTCAAAGCTTCCGCCTGCACCGATTGCGATTCCTTCGGGGATATTATGCAGTCCAATCGCAATAAGCATTATAATTCCCGAGCGAAGCATCTTTTTCGGGTTCAGAATAACCGATGTCTGGTGATAAAGCTCTTCATGCGTGTGATGTATATGAAGATTATCCCCTTTTGCATTGGTTATTTTATCGACAATGCTGTTAAGGAGCATTATAATAAGAATACCGAGAAGCAAACCCAAAACGCCGCCTGCCATACCCGAAAGCTCAACCGCCTCCGGCATTAAACCGAAACATACCACGCTCGTCATTATGCCGGCGGCGAACGACAGCAGCCAACATATTACTTTGTCCGACGAACGCCTGAACAGAAGAGCGGATATAACCCCTCCCAGTCCCATAGCCAAAATTCCCGCCCCCACGCTGAACCATATTACTTGCATTGATTTGTACTCCTTACAAATAATTTTCGAGTTAGCATAAACTAACTTACTATAGGTTAGCATAGGCTAACTCATTTGTCAATAGTTTAATGTTTTTTTGTGAAAACTATTGCAAAAGAATCTGTATTGTGGTATTATTATTGTAAGGTTAGTCATATATATAACCGATTAACTTGAAAAATGCTCCGCATTTTTCACAGCAAACTCGTTTGCTGGCGCGCCGCAGGCGCGCAATCGGCTATGTAATCGAATTAAGCCGCTTCGCGGCTTACGCGGCATTTGCCGCGTCTTCAAAAATGCCAGAACATTTTTGAAGTTAATTGATTATAACCGCAAAGGACTTAAAAATCTGAAAATAACGGCACTGAAACGGGGAAAACGAATCTTCTCATCTATCGTTAATGTCAAAAGGACATGGTAAAAAAATGAAACCGCAGGAATCGGCTGAAAATTATTTAGAAGCAATATTTATGTTAGGGAACGCCGGAAGCGGAGTACGCTCTGTTGACATAGCCAAAGAGCTCGGCTACAGCAAGCCGAGCGTCAGCATTGCTATGAAAAATTTACGTGAGAATAGCTATATAACTATAGACGGCGACGGTTTCATTTCTCTCACAAAAAGCGGGTTAAAAATTGCTAAAACAATGTATGAGAGGCATACGCTCATATCCGACTGGCTCATATCGCTCGGCGTTGACAAAGAAACAGCATTATGCGACGCCTGTAAAATCGAACACGATATAAGCGAGCAGAGCTTCAAGGCGCTCAAAAAACATATTCGGGGATAGAGGAGTTTGCGCTCACTGGCTACAATTCATAGCATTTTTGACGAAGCATGGCAGTAAAAGACTGTAAAGCTGTCTTTGTTTTAATTGGATATTAGTATAAGAAAAAAGAAAGCCGGTAAGCGCTGTAACGTGCCTGCCGGCTTTTGAATTATATCCGGTTTATTCACCTCTGTAATTTCGTTTAATCATAACAGGCTATGTTTGGGCATATGATAAATATACAATTTATAATCAGTTAACTTTAAAAATGCCTCAACATTTTTCAAGACGCGGCATTTGCTGCACAGCCGCGTAGCGGCTTAATTTGATTGCATAGTTGACTACGCGCTTACAGTACGGGCGATAAGCTTTGCTTGCCGGAAAAACCGCAGAGAGGTTTTTCAAGTTAATCAACTATATTACAAAAAAAGTGAGAAATCCATATGAAAGTTAATAAACCGCCCGGCGTTATAAACAACAGATTTCCGCTGCTGCCGCCGCCCTATATAATTCCCAGTTACAGCGATTTATATTTTAATATTCCGGATATGCTGAGAAATTGTTTGTACAGCTACGTTTATATATGGACAATAAATAACGGGCATTTCTGGATGTATCCCAATTCAATTAAACCATGCGCTACACTGCATGGTTATCAATGGAAGTGCAATAGGTGGAGGTATATAAAGCTTAATGTTTCACAAGTCCAAAGTTTCTTTTAGCATATTATTTAAAGCGGGTTTAAAGCTTATTTTTACTGCCCAAAAATGAAAGGAACGGTATGAAGCGATGGAGTTAGACGGCGTGTCCGCAGAAGATTTTATTTATGCCCCCACTACGGTAGCCCTTGTCTTTGACAGTGAGGCGGTTTCCTATATGAATCAAAGTGAAACAACTCCGTATATCCTAAGGGGAAAGCCCCTCGCCGGAGGTTATTTCATCATTTATGTTGACGAGAGCGATGTGGAAAGGGTGGTCACCCGCTATGCAAGCTTTACCGCCAGCGTTTTCCCGTTCGTACTCGGCCTGCTGGGCGAAGCGGAGTTAAGCGCGTCGGGGATTACACAGATACACCGGCAGCCCTATTTAAACTTAAAGGGCGGAGGAGTTTTGCTGGGCTTTGTAGGTACCGGTATAGACTATACTAAAAACGCTTTCCGTTATGAAGACGGAAGCAGTAAAATCCAATACATATGGGACCAGTCAATCAGAGGGGGAAGCCCTCCCGGCTATCTTTACGGTACTGAATACAACAATTCGATTATTAACGAGGCGCTGCGTTCTGAAAATCCTCATGACATTGTCCCGCACGAGGATACGAGCGGGCACGGAACTTTTTTAGCTTCAGTCGCGGCAAGCCGGGAGCAGGGCGAATACCTGGGAGCGGCTCCTGATTCCGAAATTATCGTTGTCAAGCTTAAAAAGGCGCGTCCCTTTAATTATAACCGCCATCTTATTCCCAGAGACCAGAAAAATGCTTTTGCCACCGACGACTTCATGATGGGTATTCAGTACATTCTCGACAAGGCGCAGGAGCTAAGGCGCCCTGTGGCAATTTGCATCGCGCTGGGCACGAACGTGGGTACTCATGACGGCTTTACCCGTGTGGAGACGTATTTGTCAAGGATATCCGGAATCCCGGGCGTTGCTGTCTGTACAGCCGCCGGAAATGAGGCCAACGCCAGGCACCATACTCACGGAAGAATCCCGGCAACGGGAAATACTCATAATATAGAGGTTCGGGCAAGCAATAAAGAAGAGGATATCTATATACAATTATTAAATCCTATTTCAGACAGAATGTCGGTTTCCGTTACGTCGCCTGCAGGGGAACTGGTCAGTCGCATACCGGCCCGCTCCGGAATCATTTACAGGCATAATTTAATCCTGGAACGCTCCACGGCAATCGTCGAGTATCTTTTTCCCATAGAAATCAGCGGTACTCAGGTGACAAGAGTTAAAATCCTGGCCGCAACGCCCGGGGTATGGACCATAACGGTTTACGGGGATTATGTTATAGATGGAACATATCATGCCTGGCTGCCTGTTACCGGATTTATCAGCCCGGAAACTTACTTTTTGGCACCCACGCCGAATTATACAATCGTTACCCCCGCCACTTCAATGGGTCCCGTTACCTGCGGAGCCTATAACAGCAGGGACAACAGCCTGTACGCCGCAAGCTCCTGGGGGCCGACAAGACTGCCGGCTATGAAACCGGATTTGGTGGCGCCGGGTGTGGATGTAGCCGGGATACTGCCGGGCGGTTACGGCAAGATGAGCGGAACAAGCGTGGCATCGGCGATTACAGCGGGCGCCAGTGCGCTGCTGCTTCAGTGGGGCATTGTGAAGCAGAACAACCTCTCGATGGACAATTATCATGTGCGCGCAGCACTTATCGCCGGCTGCGAGCGTTACAGAAATAACGAATATCCCAACCATCAGTGGGGATACGGCAAACTAAACCTGTATAATACATTCCGTTCTTTAAGACCAAGGTAGACAGTATACTCGGGCTCATTAGAATCTTTCATTTACCGCTATATCTCACCAAATCATCCATTGCGGCTTTAAGGCAAAGGGCGCCGTAGCCCCATATCCGATTGGGATATGACTGCCCGTAAATTTTTGCCGTATTCTTTTGCAGGAACGCTTTGACGCGCTGCCCGTATAAGAACGGGTCGTTTCCCCGTATAATTCCCCACTCCATCATTAATGCCGCCGCGCCGGTCACAAAAGGCGCCGCCATGCTTGTGCCGGTAAAGGCGTCATATCCCCCGCCTGTGCGTGTTGACAGAACATTTACTGCGGGAGCGACCAAGTCCGGCTTAACATATACATTGCGGAAAGTGTACCCCCGACCTGAGAAGCAGGCGTAATTTCCGACCATGGAGTTATACCCGCCTACGGAAATTACATTAACGCATGTGGACGGCAGGGTGAGGGTAAGGTTGGGGTCAGGGGTGGAAAAAGCTGTGTCCGTTCCGACCTCCTCCACGGTGGGAAGCCATATGTGAAACTCCCCCTCCGTAACGCTGCGCCCGGTGACAAGCAAAGTCCAAATGCCCGGAGTAACTGAAGCCGAGCTGCTCATTTGAATAAAAATTTCCTGGCTTACATTAAAAATTGTCGGCTGTTCATAGAAAACCGCAACTTGCGTGCCGCTGAAATTCATCTGTCTGAACGGGTCCGTGGAATACAGCCTGCCGCTTGAATAACCATCAGGAGAAACAAGTTCCAGTTCAAACGTATCCGCAAAGCTTTTCCATAATGTAAGGAAAACGGATTGCAGATACGGAGCGATTGTGAAGGTTATTCTCAGTGTCTGATTTTGGGTGATATGACCCCCGTAATGATGCCCGGCCGAACCCTCGTTCCCGGTCGCCGCAACAATAACGCATCTCCAGCGCTGGGCCACCGAGTTTATGTAGGTTTCAAAAAGCGAGTTCCCCGCATGGGAGCCGTTGTTGGTTCCGAAGCTTATGTTAATCGCCACGGGCATGTTCAGCATGGTGGCGCGGTCATTGATGTATTTCAGGGCACGCATAATCTCGGTTGTACGGGCAAAGGATTCACGGCCTTTTTCCCCTAACTTGACTACGATTAATGAAGCCTCGGGAGCTACGCCCTGTTCTCTTCCGCCGCTTGAGCGGCCGTTCCCCGCCGCAACACCCGAAACAGCCGTACCATGCCCGACGGTGTCCATGGATACAGCTGTGTATCTATCGCGCAGGTCTCTGAGTATTGCGTTTAATTGGCTGTTGCTGTACTCGGTTCCGCTGTAAAATCCTTCCGGCGGATTATTTCCCTGCAGCTGGTCCCATAAATAAAGAACCCGGCTGTCGCCATTCTGGTTGCGGAAATCGGGATGAGTGTAATCTATGCCGGAATCTATGATTCCTATAAGTGTTCCGCTGCCTCTCAGATTATAATTCCCCGGCTGCTCTGTGTGCACAGGCGTAATGCAGGCGTCAGACATGCTTCCCCTTAGGGAGAGGCTCAGGTTTCTGGGCAGCTCTATGTATTCAATCTCACTGTATCGGTAAAGCTCCCGTATAAGCGGGGAGTGCAGTGTGAGAATTGCATACGAGTCCCCTAAGAGCTCCGCTCTGAGTTCAAGCTCGGATTCAAGCCTGCCAAGGTCTCCGTTATATTTTACAATCACTTCCCATTCGTCCGCGCTTCTGTTGATATTAGGCATAAATTCCCCCGCTGTTACTTTTTATTTATCCTATGCGTAAATTATAAATACCATGATAGAAAGGACCGAAATTATGCAATATTCTTATAACAGCGTTTCCCCGTCGTCGATGGAAACAGGACGCCTGCAAATCGACGCTCTCTCCGTCGGCATCGGAAGGCCCGTCAATAATGCCGACGTCCGTATAATGATTAGGGGCGAACGGTACAGCGCCGTAGAGGAGCTGGTCACCGATTCCTCGGGTCAGACGCCGTCAATAGACTTGCCCGCGCCTCCCATTGATTTTTCAATGGAGCCCTCAAACTATAGGCCGTATTGCGAATATGACATAAGCGTTAATATAGAGGGCTATGAGCAGTCTTATATAAAGGGGGTTCAAATACTGCCCGAAACATCGTCCTATCAAAAAGTTATTCTGAACCCGTTGAATCCCTACACCGCCAACCAGCCTCAGATAACTACGATAAACTGCCATACCCTGTGGGGCAACTTCCCTCCCAAAATCCCCGAGCCCGATGTAAAACCCCTCCCGCAGTACGGAGGATATGTTGTGCTTCGAGAACCGGTCGTTCCCGAGTATATAATCGTGCATGCAGGCGTCCCCACAAACGCCAATGCAAAGCAATACTGGGTTCCTTTCATAGATTACATAAAAAATGTCGCCAGCAACGAAATATATGCTAACTGGCCGGAGCAGACGCTTCATGCCAATATCCACGCCATCATATCGTTTACCTTGAACCGCGTTTTTACCGAATGGTACAGGGGCAAAGGGTATAACTTCACCATTACCAACTCCACCCAGTTTGACCAGGCGTATAATCACGGACGCAATGTTTTTATCGAAATATCCGAGGTGGTGGATGAAATCTTCAGCACCTACATTACAAGACCGGGCATCCGCCAGCCTCTTTTCGCGCAGTACTGCGACGGAAGAAGAGTGAACTGCCCGGGATGGCTGTCCCAATGGGGCTCCAAGGATTTGGGCGACAGAGGTCATGACGCTTTTAGCATACTAAAGCATTATTACGGTTATGACGTTTACCTGACGCAGGCCGAAAAAGTGTCCGGCGTGCCCTCATCATTCCCGGGAGAAGCTTTGAGCGTGGGGTCGGTGGGCGAGGACGTCCGGGTGATTCAGGAGCAGCTGAACGCCGTTTCAAATAACTTTCCCGCGATTCCGAAGGTTAAGGAGGACGGTGTTTTTGATGAGGATACGAAAAAAGCCGTGCAGACTTTTCAACGGGTTTTTCATCT
>WRCY01000037.1 GCA_009783695.1 Oscillospiraceae bacterium | reverse complement strand
TACATGTGGAGTATTTACGATGAGCTGCCTTTCGGTTTTCAAAATATCAGCCGCTGGTGGGGAAACAACCCCGATTTAAAATCACAGACGGAGATTGACTTCATTGCATACCGCGAAAACGATGAACAAGCAATCTTCGGTGAATGTAAATGGCAGAATGAGGAGCTTGATAAGAGCGTAGTTGAGGGATTGCTTGATAAATGCCGAATGTTCGGACAGTTCAAGCGGAAATATTACTACCTTTTCTCAAAAAGCGGATTTACTTCCGGAGCTCGTGAATTTTCAGACAACCGCGACGATATTAAATTGACTAGCTTTGAGGATATGTTTTGAACTAACTTGCTCGAAATAAGCAAAATAATTTGATATAATTGACTTAATAAACCAAATCGGAGGTTTGTTATGCAAACAGAAGAGCTTTTTAAGTTAGTGAAAAAAATCCAAACCCAAAAGTGCGAAACGCAGACAATTGAAGTTAAAGCAGCCGGCAAAAGCTGCCCGACCCGATTGTTCGATACGCTGTCTTCGTTCTCAAATCAGGACGGCGGCGGAAATTCCGGGTGTAGATATATCCGAGCGACCCGTTTATTACAAAGGTGTCGGCAGGGTTAAAGGTTCGTTTATTCGTGTGGACGACTCGAATGAGCCTATGACCGAGTATGAAATTTACAGTTATGATGCCTATTGCCGCCGTGTTCGTGATGATGTGAGAGTGGCGGAATTTGCCGATGTTTCGCAGTTTCGGGCATGCAAAATTAAGAATTATATCGCTGTTGTTAAGAAAGAAAAAGAGAATACCGCCAAGATAGCCGATGAGCAGATTTTGAATCTTATGGGTGTGGTCAAGGACGGCAAGCCGACGTTGGCGGGGGTTTTGTGCTTTTCGGAATATCCGCAGGCGGCGTTCCCGCAGCTTTGCATTACTGCTGTTGTTGTTCCCTGGCTTAAAATCGGCGATAAAGGCATTGATGAAGAGCAGTTTATCGCGAACAGGCGCATTGAAGGCACAATCAAGGAAATGGTTAACGAAGCGGTTTTCTTTGTCGAGCGTAATATGCGGGAGAAAACCATAATCACCGACGGAAAGCGCAGCGACAAGCTCGAGTATCCGATTGATGCGGTGCGCGAGGCAGTGCTGAACGCGCTGATGCACCGCGATTACAGCATTCATACCGAGGGTACGCCGGTGAGGTTATTGATGTTTAATAACCGCCTCGAAATCTGGAATGACGACGGTTTGTACGGGAAACTGACGATTGACAGCCTCGGAAAAGTTCATGCCGATACGAGGAATTAGGTGCTTGCAAATATCCTTGAAATTCAAAAAGTCGCGGAGAATCGTTATTCAGGGATTCCGACAATCTGTGCTGAGATGGCGGCGTATAATCTGCCTGAGCCCGTGTTTGAGAACAGGCGCGGTAATTTTGTTGTGACGTTGAAAAACAATTTCGATGTCCGGCAAATTGAAACACCGGCGAATAATACAGACCTTAGAGCTTTCTGTAAAACGCCGCGTTCGCGGGAAGAAATTGCTAAATTCTTGGGCAAAACGCAGTATTATGCAATGAAGTCTTTTGTTGAGCCGCTGCTTGTGAGCGGGGAGCTGAAGATGACGATGCCGGATAAGCCTAAGAGCCGGAATCAGAGGTATTACAATGATGATAATATATTTTGTGTAATTAGGAAAAGCGGTAAAAAGTAAGTACTATAATGATTTTCGATTTTTCTTTTTATAATAATCCTGTATGATTTCGAGGTTTCTCTGCTCTTCATGTTTTTTCATCTGCTCTTACGAATTATTTTATAGTAATTTGTTGTAGTACCGTATTTAAACTAAATATCTACGGCAATGCCGTAGATATTTTAGTATTTATAAAAATGGAAATTTATGGTAAAATATTTTAAGATTTTGCATAGTTCGATGTTATGCGAGAGCGATTGTAGAATGTGCACAATATATCGTTGGTATGTTTATGTAATGTGTACAAGTGATGTTTGGGGATGATTCTTTAGATTTGGGTAATAATGGATAGCTCAAGGAGAAAAACAAAATTCGTAGTTAATTAAATAATGCGAACAAAAATATAAGAGATTTCAAACTATTTAATAAATCCAAATAGGTGTATTTTTCGGAAGCTGCTTAACATAAACTTCACTCACATTGTTTCCAGTATAAAATGAAGGAAATAATGCTGTACTCTGCGATTTATATTCATTGCTTAAAGCAGGGGTTCTGTATTCGCTTAGTTTAATATCAAGAACATCACCGATTATAATAAACTCTTCCTTTTTATTTACAGTGTCGCGTAAGAGAAAACGCCTGCCTTCAAGGTTCTCAAAACTCGGATTTTTTATTAAAATCCGAGCATTTCTTTCTTCAAGATTATTTTCAACCTTGTAATATCCGTATCCGAAAGCGATGTAAGCAGGCGGATTTACACTGATAATTTGCGAGCCGTGCGGCGGGTATTCCGGCAACAGCTCAATTGTTATAACTTCATTATCGTAGTCGCAAGTTTCAAACGGTAAGAATGATTTTACTTGCACTTTTAATGAGAATTGTACGGGAAGCGGCTGCTTCAATGTCAAAATCCGATAACCGCCTTTTTTTGTTACGTGCGGAAATTTTACTCCGTTAATATATACAGAAACCTCGACGCTGTCTTTAATAAAGGAAAAATCCCATGTGTTTATAAGCTGTAAAACTAAAACATTATTCATGCAAACTACTCCGTTATAAATTTTAATTCTGCTCTTGTAATTCCCGCAGGTGATACTTTTTCAATTTCGGATATGTTGATTAAATCGAAATAATCACTTTCGGTTACACACCTGCCCGAATGCCGCAGATAAGCTGCTGTGCGCTCGGAAGTTTGAAGCGGCGTTTCACATTCAACACCACCTAAAATCGGAAAAGGATTGACCGCCCGGCTGATAAAACCGATTGCTAACGACGGGGTGAATTCCAGTCCCGCTGCAAGGTTTCCCGCGCCACCCTGCGTACAGCGGCAATTTATTTTAATCGGGAAGCTGTCGCTTTTTTTATGCTCTCCGATAAATTCTAATTCCCCCGCCGCTCTGTCAATGCGGTAGTGCTGATTTAAAGCGGCAGGTTTGTCTTCAATCCAAATTTCCTCATCAATTAAATTATTGTGTTTTAAATTAACGCGACTGTTTTTATCAGTGTAATAAGTTTCGTTTAATACGGATTCGCATTGCAGAATTTGCGCGGCATTCATATAGACACCCGCTATTTCAAAGGTGGGGGGGTTCCCGGTGAACACGGCGCGAATCCAATATGCGTTTTTACCATGAAGAACACCTTCGTCAAGTTCGCCGCCTGCCATAAGAGAAATCACCCCGGTCTGCGAGAAGCCGAGCGTGGTATCTTTTATTTCGAGTCCATGCCAGCGGCCTCCGCCGAAATATTGCCACTCGTGTACTTTGTTGGGTATGTTGTCCTTGCAGTTAAATAAAATCCGTATAATGCCGCTTCCGGGCGGCTTGTCAAGCCCTATGTACAAAACAGGCTCGCGGGGTTCAGGACGGTGAAACCGCACTTGCTCCAGCGAAGTGAACGTCTGTTTTATGCCGTTATTAACCCATTCGCCATGCTCAATAGGCAGCGGCGGTGCTTTGCAGGAAAAAGCAATATTATTGATACGCGGGATAAATACTCTCGCCGGCAGCTTAAGTGCGTTGTTGATTTCTTTAATCCGGACGCGAATACAATACCCCTGCGCCGCTCCGATAATCACCGGAGAAAGGTCAGCGGGAACGGTAAAATCTAATTTGATTTGCGCGAGCGTTTTTGAATATGCAAATGTATGCGGGCAAAGCGGCAGAGGTGCAAAACCGAGCCCGTTGTAATATTCCCAGACAACGCTTTTAACACTTATATCAGACACCTTGACCTGCTCGGAAAAGAGCAGGTTTTTCTTTGATACAATCAGCTTTTTCGGGAACTTCGGCGGGAGCACTTCAATCTCGCTTTCGGTTATCTCGAAATCTAAATTAAATGAAAGCGTGACCCTTGCATTTTTAACCGAAAGAATATTATCGCAGAAAAAAGCCGTTTCATCAAACGCGGTATAGCTCTTTCCGAAGGGGTAAATCTCTGAACCGAGCTGCTCCTCGCCGTTTGAAACGATTACAGCAGGCGGTATGTTCCAAGCCTCGGCTTCTATTGAAAGAGAACAAAGCTCGTCCGGCTCAAAAAGCTCATAAGCCGTAATGTCAAGAATTTCCGCCTGAATATTATCTGCATTATCATTAAGCAGACGAAATCGTTTTTCGGTTTCAATAATTTCGCAGTTCCAGCGTGTAGCACGATTGTCCCATAACGGAGCAAAGCTGCTGTTAAAATAAACGTAAAGTCCGCGGTTTAAATACTCATGCGTAAAAGAAAATCTGCGGAGGTTTTTTGCAACCGGAGCAGAAGCAAAAGGTTTTTCCGAGTTTGAAAAGATGACCGTATCGCTTTTATAATCGGTGAAAATCATATGGCTTACAACCGCCGGTGAAACAAAAACCTCTTCCTGCGTTTCAAAAATGAGCCGCATACCGTTCTCGTCAACAGGCGGCGAAAAGAGCTTAAAATTTTTCGGAACAGGCGAACCGCTCATATTATTATCCGCCAGCCCGAAACAGATTACTCCTTCGCTCGGACGCGCCGGCAGCATCTTCGCTCCTAAGAGACTGTAGAATTCAATCTTATGTTTTTCGGGCATCGCGGCGAATTTCGCGGCAGTCTGTTCCATGAAGCCCGCAAAAATCAACGCCAATGCCGACCCGGGGTCATTTCCGTTCCGCTTGAACTTCCACTCGGGTACGTAATACGGCGCGATTTTTTCTATATGCGCGACAATGCTTTCAAAGCTCCGTCTCATATTTATCCCTCGTTCAGAAAATAAGGAAACACTAAATTATACTGATTGTTAGTTAAGCGCACGGTGTACGAAACGGCGATATTAACAGCGCCGCTGCCGTGTTCCGAATTAGGCGTAACCTGCACTTCAATATTTTCAACCCGCGGCTCCCACATTATTATGCAGTCCCGCACTTCGTTTTCAATCAGCGTGAGCGTCGATTGCGACATGACGTCAAATACAAAGCTGTGCAGATTAGAACCGAAGTCGGGACGCATGAGCCGTTCGCCTTTGCGGGTGTGCAGAATTATGCGAATAGCCTCCGCAACATCTTGCTCGTACTCAGACATTTGTATGCTTCCGGAGGCTTCATTTACGCGGACAGGGAAACGCCAGCCCTTTCCCAAAAATTCAAAGTTACTCATATTTAATTTAATCTAACCATACTTCCTTTTAAATTCGCCATGCCGCTGCTTTTCAAGTCAAGAGTGCTGCCCGCCTCCACCGCTGCGGTCGTTGCCCCTTTGAGCTTAACCTGCTGCCCTTCAAGGCTTAACATTTGCGCTGCTTTAATTGTAATCGTATCGCCTTTCAGGTCTAATTTATTCCCCGCGCTGTTTAAGGTAATCTCGCCCGTCCCGCATTTAACGCTGATTTTCGTCTTGCCTTTAATATTAACATTGCCGCTCATGCCGTCTATTTTAATTGACGTATCTGAATTAGACGGCTCGATTGAAACTGTTTTAGCTATGTCGTCAAGCTTAATTTTAACCTTTGCGGGGGTGCTGATTTCTATTTTAGTCTCGCCGGGCGTTTCATCGAATTCGATGATATGCCCTGATTTCGTTTTTATGCATTTGAGTGAATTTGCGGGGCCCGTGATTTTCATATCAGGCAGTGCCGACGGCGTGTACAAACAGCCGACAACTATCGGTTTATCAATTTCGCCGTTCTCAAATACGACTAAAACCTCGTCGCCTGTGTCGGGCTTGTAATACATTCCGTAACCCTTGCCTGTAAAAGGCGTAACCAACCGCGCCCAGCCCGTAATATTCATTCCGGGGGAACGGCTGCCGATTTTCACCTGAACGCACATGGGTTCTGAGGGATTGAAGTTGTTTGTGACAGTGCCGGTAACGACACCGTAAATCTTACTGTCATTTGTTTTATATTCGTTGTCAATCAGTTCAAATATTTCTTCAAGCATTACAGTCCCTCCTTTTTTTGTTTAAAGCTCAGCCGATATATTAAATGAAGTTGTGTATCCGCTCCCCGAAAAACTATGTGTCACAGAGTCTATATAATAGTTTTTATCGAGGAAATCCGAATCAAGGTTTTTTAACGCGATAAACCGACCGGGAATTATTTCAGGCAAGCCGATACATTTAACCGTTCCGCCGGACATGTCTGTTTCGATTTTCTTTTCATAGTTGTACATAATACTAAGCAGGTCAAGTCTGTTCTTTGCGTCGGAAGCGTCGGGGTAGTGCTCGATTTTCGCAGTTGTAGCGTTCAGCGTCGGATACGACAGCTTAGGCTCCGAATCCTTCAGGAAAGGAATCATACTGAGCGTATCGGAAATGACTCCTTTCACCTTGATGTTGCCATAAGAATAATTCCGCGAAAAATTAAGAATACTCTCTCCCCATTCAAGCGTAGTAATCGGAGCGGTGTTCCGCCGTTTGAGAATAAAGTATATATGCTCTCCCAAGACAAAAAACTCATACCCGCGCTTTTGTGCATAGCCGTAGATGTAGTTAAAATCGTTTGTGTTCTGCTTGAATTCCTCAAGTATGTTCCATAGGTCAATGTAGTTAATCTGCATACTTACCAAAGATGTGTAATATGCAAGCAATCTCAGCATGACAATAGGGAAAGACGAAACAGGCATCATCGCGTTCATTCGTCCCTGCTTCATTAGCGTGCGTATGTCAAAACAGGCGATTGTCGCCTTGGGCGGTGCGTTTTCGCTGAACGAGAATGAAACGTCGCCTATGAATCCTTTGAATAAGGTCGGCGGATTTTTATAACCGAGCGCACATTCGATTTCCGCGCCGAGCGGGAAGGAGCTTTTCAAGCCACTTTGAAACCGCCGCGATTTTATATCATACGCATTTTGAATTGAAAACTTGAGCGAACCCGCCTTGTCGCCGACAGTCTGGGTGATTTCCACGCTGTCCGCATAAAAGCCAAGCACATTCGTCATGTCTTTGCCGCCGACTGTGATTCTGTAGGAGGGGCGCATGAAATTATCATGCTTTTTTGCGAGCGCGGAGAAGGTTTTGGTCGCGGAATTGTAAAGCTTTGACATAAGGTGTTTTCCTCATTCCGTCAGCGGCGCAATCGTCAGCATCGTCCCCGCCGAGCACCTGCGCGGGTTATCAATCCCGTTGGCTTCGGCTATATGCCGCCATAAGGACGCATCGCCGTATTCTGCATGAGCTAACCGCCATAACGCGCCGTCCTGCTCAAGCACGCGGACTTTTGTGCGGTCGGGCGATTCAAAGGGCGAGGCGCGTTTGTCGCTGATGTTCCCTGCGTACTGGAATGTAACATCAAGCTTGCAGCGGAACGGCGTTCCGTCGGGCAGGAACATTGTGAAATTCTGTTTAATTTCAGTAATAACTCCGGTAAAAGAAAACCCGCCCCATTGAAAAACCACGAGCGGCGGAGCGTGAAGCTTTCCGTCAATCTGCACCGTCTTCATAATCGGCGCGATAAGCCGCCGGACATCGCGCCCTGTGCCTTGCGGGATAAAATCGTTCATGGTGTCGAAGTGCAGCGTTAAATTAAGGCTTGTCTGCTTCCCGCTGATGAATTGCACAATAGGATTATCAAGTCCGGGAGCGGTTATGCTCGCGTAATTCACTGAGCGTGAGATATTATACTGCTCGGGGTTGAACAGCACGGGAATCGCCGTATCCGAGCTCTCGCCTTTTATAATCAGCTTTGCTTTCTCCACTTAGAACAGCCCCCTCTGCATCTTTTCAAGCCGCCACTGTTCCGACTGCTCGCTTTGAAACCGTGAAATTACGGCTTGAATTAACGCTTCAATGTCCGCAGGCTGCGAGTGTTGTTCATACGTGATTTGCGTTACGAGCTGCGTTAAGTTTTTACTAAGCCGGGAGTCATTACTGTTGTGAATACGCCACAGTGCGTTCGAGAGCGCGTGCAGCGATTGGTTGGAATTCAGCAGCGTTTCTAATGTTTCGTGCTTGTGTGTATGTTTGTGCAGCATGATTTGCGTTTTCGTGAACTGCTGCTTTACGCACTGTGCGTTTGCTCTCGTCCGTCTGTGAATCAGCGCGGTATTGACAAGGCTGGGTTTGGCAAAATACCGCGATTTTATATTCTCATAGAACTTAGTATTACGGTTCATATTGCAACCTCATAAAGTCCTGTATGCTCGATGACAAGCGTGTCTATGATTAAGTCAGACTTCCCGGCATCAAGTGTGCTGCATTCCCATGAGGAAATCACGCCTTTGTCAAAGCCGAAGCAGCGTGCGATTCTTTTTTCCTCGCCGTAAATGATAATTGTGCAGGGCTGATTTAGTCTCATTCCCACCTTAAAGCCGCCCGAATACAGAGGGTTAAACGTCCCCCAGCCTTTCTCGAAAGTGAGCTTGCCCGCCGAGTATGACGCCCCTGCAAGAGGATAGGCGCAACTGTCACGTCCGCCCTCTTTTAAATATTCAATTTCGGCTTTCCCGCCTATTCCGCTGATTTTACTGAACCCTGCCTTAAACGTCCCGCAGGTGAAAACAAAATTATATCCCGCAAGCATTATAATTTCACACCTTCATGTCCTCAATTCTGATTTGCTCGCCGCCCGCCTCTGACGACAACTCGCGGTTAATCGACGATATTTCCGTGCACCAAGCCCGCCGCTGCTCGTGAGGCAGCGACATTATATCATCATGATTCCAATGGAAATAATACGCGATGAAAGCGGCTTCTTTTAATAACTGCGCGGGCGGAATAAGCCTGAAATCTGTGGTTATTCCGCCATTGTAAAATTTATGGGAACAGTAATCTTTTCCCCGCACTTCGGGCATACGGCGGGGTATTCCGGCGCGTTTTCGTGATTGATTCTCTGATACAAGTCCTGCAAAAACGCCAAGTCCATCGAGAACAGCGATTCAATTACTTTAGTGTCAACCGCGGGAAGACTGCCGAGCTTAGTAATCACCCGCGAAAGCAGAATGACTGTAATATAAGCGGCGTTCTGCTGAACACGCGGGTCGCGGAGCGGCAGGATTTCATCTGCGGCAGTCGCAAGCCGCATGGTTCCGCTTTTATGCAGCGTTCCGTGAACATCAATATAACCTTTCGGAAGTGTAAATTCGTATTCTGTTTGCAACATGATTTTCTCCTAACAATTGCATATTACATTGTCCTTGTCATTCCCTCATGAGTCAGCTCAAGGCTTTCAATCGCTACGTCCGACGAAGTCGCATTGAAGTCAGGCACGGTGTATTTACAGGGCCAAGCGTTAATCACCTGCCACGACGCAACGTCTGCCACGGATTCGTCCATCATTGTAATCGTAACAGTTTTACGGCTGACAGGACCGTCAACGCCTTCGGTGAGCCAATCATATAAAACAGTCGAAGAGGTCGTCCCCCATTTGAGAGTGATGTTGCCGTATTTACGCAAGCCCTGCACCTTCATCGGTGTGGGAACCATGTCGCCCTCGCGGTATTCGGTGACGTCAATCGAGCTGTCAAAGCCTGTAACCTCGCTGAATCCTCCCGCCTCAAGCCCGTCAATTTCGAGACGATAACGAAATTTAGTGAACGGATATACTACGTCTGCCATATTTTATTCCTCCTATTCTGAAGCGGTTTTCTGCGTGATTCTGAAGATTACGAATTCGGCGGGCTTTACGGGTGCAATCCCGATTTCGCAAATCAGTCTGCCGTTGTCTATATCATCTTGAGACATGGTGCTTCTGCCTACGTTTACATAAAACGCTTCTGCGGGTGAGCCGCCGGCTAACGCCCCGCCGCGCCATACGTTGTTCAGGAATACGTCGATAGTGCGTTTCACACGAGTCCACAACATTTCGTCATTCGGCTCGAAAACAACCCAGTTAGTATTTGCTTTGATTGATTCCTCCACGAAAATGAACAGCCGCCGCACGTTGACGTATTTCCACAGCGAGTTGGACGTCGCAGTTCGCGCGCCCCAAACCCGGATTCCCTGTCCGGGGAACACGCGAATTAAATTCACGCCCTTCGGGTTGAGAATGTCCTGCTCGCCTTTATTGTAGATGCAGTCAAGCCCTACGCACGCTCTTACCACTTCGTTTGCGGGAGCTTTGTGAACACCTCGGGTGTTATCACTGCGCGCGTAAATCCCGATTACCGAGCCCGACGGCGGAATCGCGATATTCTTTTTATCGAGCGAGTCAAACACCTCTAACCAAGGGTGATACAACGCTGCGTAGTTTGTGTCGAACAAGTTTCTGTGATTCGTAACATCGTCGATTTTCTTGTCGTTCTGCGGAATATCCAGCACAGCAAAACGGCTCGCTAAGCTCTCGCAGTGAGCGACGAGACTTAACTGCACATTTGCGTCGGTGACTCCCGGGATTGCCATTATGCTCACCATATCATTGTCGATGAAGCTTTGTATACCTGTGCGTTTCCCGGGCCCGTTATCGGTACCGATGAAGTCCGAGGCGGAAATGCTCGCGGCACTGCCGTTTGAGCCCTCGTCGAAGCCTACAACCAAAACCGCTTTGTCTCCTGCGAGCGCAATGAACGGCGTGATGATTTCATCATCTCCGGAAGCAGCATATGTAACACTGACAAGCTCCGACTTCGCAAGCTTGTTCTCTACAAAATTAGAAGCTATTACATTAAAAGATAAATTTTCATAAAGCTCAACTGTGTCTTCGTATTTGATTTCCACGGTGAATTCGCAGGTTGAAAGCGTCTTGGTCGGAAGCAGCTCGGCGTCTATTACATCTGCCTCGAATTCATTCGCGAACGTCAGCAAATTGCCGCTCACGGAAGCGATTTTGTTGTATTCAACTGCTTCGCCGTCAGAAAACATAACGACATCGCCGGGCTGGAATCCAATCACTGATTTGACCTTGTACGCTTTGCCGCTTGAATTCTCCTCAATTTCAAATATCTGCGTTTTCGCTTTCGACGCAGGTGAAATTACAATACGCACAGAATTCCCCCATGTGCCGGGGTTCTTCGCTTCAAACGAGAGTAGCGTCTGCTCGGATATACTCTTTGCTTTTATGGCGTCGGGAGGGCAAACGCGCATGATAAATGCACGAGTTCCGCCGTTGATGAAGAAATGCTCGACCGCATAAGCCAAAAACCGAAAGTCTCCGAACTCGCTTTTTGAAAGATAACTGCCGTATTTACGGCGAAATTCTCCGAAATTAGTGACGAGCTGCGGAATGCCTATGTCAGAGCCTTTGACCGCAAGCCCGATAAATCCGGCAGTGCTTGTCCCGACTCCCTCCATAGGGCGCGAGCCCGACTCGAATTCCTCCACGTATATGCCGGGGGATAAATATTCAGCCATAAGTATGCCTCCTTAAACACTATATATAGTGGTTACTTTTCTGTAGTATACCATACTCACAAACGAATGTCAACAGGTTTTTTTACAAAAACTTCCATATTTTGCCAAATTATTCTAAAAAACGTATTGACATTTGTGTTTGATAAAGATATAATATACAATATGTAGAGGTTTTTATGAATAGTTTTTCTTTTTTAATTGAAATGAGCGGCTTTTTTAAGGGCGAGTTGCAAAAAGACAGTTATCTGCAATTATTCGGAAAAAGAAATATATTCGCAGTGTTGAAAACACGGTTCAACCTTGGCGAATTCGAGCATTTCTGTCTCTTGCTCGCTTGTGCCGCCGAGATAGACAGTGCGGCATCCGATAAATATCCGCCAACATTTGAATCGGCGCTGAGTGCGTATTTAACGCTGTTCGAGCTAAGCAGGGAAAGCTACGAAGCTCACGGTGCGTTCAAGGCTTTTTTGAGTGGGAAACCGCTGTCGTTTCTTCTGACGTTTAACGCGGAAGGCAGATTCCGCCTTAAAGAAGATGTTTTCAGATATATTTTAGGCGACCTGCCGCTTGAGAGGATTAGCACGGGTAATTTTATTAAGCCTGCGTTCGGTATGAGCGACCTTGTTCTCGATGCGAAGACCATGAGTCTGCTCACATTAATCAGGTACACGCTGACTCTCCGCCCGAGGCTGTACAACGACTACGGCTACGGGAAGCTGTTCCTTTACGGCCGCGGAATCGGGGTTTTATTTCACGGAGCATCCGGGACGGGCAAGACCATGGCCGTTCAGGCGCTAGCGTCGGAGCTGGGGCTGAACATCATGAAGGCGGATATTTCGCAAATCGTGGACAAGTACATCGGCGAGACTGAAAAGCGGCTGTCCGAGATTTTCGAGTCGGCGGCTCAAAGCGAATGTATTTTATTTTTTGACGAGGCGGATTCGCTCTTTGCACAGCGCACCGAGGTTTCGGACTCGCGCGACCGCAGCGCAAACTCGCAGACGGCGCACCTGCTCCAAAAAATGGAGGAATTCGACGGCGCGGTGGTTTTAGCGACGAACCTGATTGATAACATCGACGATGCTTTCAAGCGGCGGCTGCCGTTCATAGTCGAGTTCAAACGCCCCGATGCGGCACTGCGTAAAATTATGTGGCGGAAGTTTATCCCCGGTAAAATGCCGCTTGATGAACGCGGCATTGACTTTGACTTCCTCGGCGAAGTGTTCGAGCTTACTCCCGCTGTAATTAAATGGGCGGCATTCTCGGCGGCGGTGCGGGCGGTTGCGGAGGGCGGCTCTGTCCTTTGCATGGAACATATATTTGCCGCTCTGCGGTATGAATATGAGAAAACAGGCGCGGCTTTCCCTGAAATTGAGCAAGATGAAATAGTATTGTGAGGTGTCACGTATGTACGCATATAAACACAAAAACGAAAATAAAACCGTTCAGCGGAAGGTCAGCCCTTATGAAAGCAGGAGCGGGATTCCCGCGCAGATGAAGGAAAACGCCGAAAATCAATCCGGCGTGTCTTTCGATGATGTAAAAGTGCATTATAACTCGTCGAAGCCCACACAGCTACAGGCTCACGCCTACACGCAGGGTTCTGATGTGCATATCGCGCCCGGGCAGGAAAAGCACTTGGGGCATGAGCTGGGGCATGTCGTTCAGCAGAAGCAAGGACGCGTTCAGCCGACGATGCAGCTGCAGGGTGTCGGGGTGAATGACGACGAATTGCTTGAGGGTGAAGCCGACGAGTTCGGGGAGGGTATCGTGCAGAATATGGCTGATGAGGAGCTGCAGGAAGAGGAAGAGGAGCCTTTGCAGATGATGGCAGAGGGCGGCGTGGTGCAGCGAGGTGTGTGGGATAAAATTACCGGGGTGCTTGGAAGTGATGCTTTTGGAGGCGGTCTTGGTGCTTTGGGGATAGGTGCTGCTGCTTTAGGGTATCTTGACAGCAAAGGCGAAAGGCGGCGCGATAAATCGGAAGAAAGAATTAAAGAAGTTGAAGATTTCGCCGACCAAGCCGAAGAAGCCGCAGACGAGGTTGAAACGTCAGACACAAGAACCGATGCTTATGTTGCTGCGCAGAAATCTGTAAGATTAGCAAAACGAGCCGCAAGAGCTCAAGGAGCAACGCAGTATGCTAATAACTGGCTTACTAAAAAGATGACCCCCGGCGCAGGGAGCGACAATGACGAGGACGTACAAAAATCAAACGAAGCAAAACAACGGGCTGCCGAAGCCGGCTGGCGCGGGGCGTATCGTTATAACGAAATGCATATGGGAACCGGCGAAGCTGACCGGCACGAGGACGACAGAAGGGTTAAGCCCATTAAGGGAAACGAAAATGTCGAAAACAGCGTGTTGATTAGGCAAAGCCTTACAGGTGCGATCGAAAGTCTTAGGGCTGTCGTGGGGATTCTTTCTGCAGAGAGAAACAGCTTTTCACAGGAAAACAATAAATGGTATATGTTGGAGAGCACTATAACAGAGAGAGAGACTAAAAATGCTCAAAAAGGTATAGCTGTTAATGCCGCGATTACTGCACAAACTGCCGCACAGGTAGCTCGTATCAATATGAATTTAACTGCCAGAGAAGGCTGGCAAGCAGCCGGAGACGCCTGGACCGCTGCCGAAGCTGCATGGAGTAGGGTTGAGGACAGCAACGAAGCAAAAAAAGAAGGATTGCAAAAAGCTACAGACAGTAAGAACAGAACAACGACTGCCGGTGCCTCTTACGGGCACGGCGGTTTGAATGCGGATAGTGCGGAGACAGTAATACAAGTGGATAACGCAGAAAAAGGAAAATCAAAATCCATGTACAGCTATGACGGCAAGGCAATCATTGAAGCCGATGCCGGCGACAATATCGATGCGAAAAAGATACACAGCCCTGCAAAGCCCGCAAAAGACGCCGGAATCGGCGCGGATAAAAGCAGACCGATATATCAGCAGCAAGTGCTGCCAGCAGTACAGGCTGACGCAGTAGTCGGTGGCGTAGATGGCAATCAGCAGCCGCAGTAAGGTGTACCGCAAGTTGCACCGCCAAATGTATCGCCAGATTAATCGCATGAGGAGGTGTAGAGGTTTAATTTATGATGCTCCCACAAATCAACACCACCCTAATTCGCCTCCTGACGCAGGCGTTCCCCGAGATAAACACGGGGCAAATCGGGGTTTACCACCCCCATGACCGCGGTGAAATCACACTCGGACTACATCTGTATTCAATCCGGGCGTGCCACGAAATCACCCCGCCGCCGGTCACGCAAATCGGGCGGAATATTAAGACCGTGCCGCCGCGGTTTGTTGCGCTGTACTATTTAATGACCGCGTACAGCAAAGCCGAGCTCGCATATCGCGCCGCCGAGGAGTGTCGTATTATAGAGCGGGCTATGCAGGTTTTTGAGCAGTACCCCGTTCTCACCGAGAGCATTCTCGGGTGCAAACCGGGGAAATGGATTGACGAGCTGAAGCTTGAATTTACTGATTTAGACCGGAGCGAAATCGCAGGGATATGGGAGCATCAGGAAACACCGCTGCGGCTTTCTGTAGGGTATCGCGTGTTTCCCGTGGAAATCCCGCGTGAATTCGGATTGATTTCTGAACGTGTGAGGGGAATAGATGTTAAAACAAATCAACCTTGATGACCGCAGCTATGACGAGCTTTTAAAGGAAGCGGTTGAGCAGATTCCGAAGTATTGCGACGGCTGGACGGACTTTAATGCACATGACCCGGGGATAACATTTTTGGAATTATTCGCGTGGCTGACCGAGCAGCAGAGGTATCATCTCAACCGTATCACAGACGAGCACAGGCTTAAATATTTAAAACTGCTCGGAGTTGCGCCGCGAGCGGCGATTCCCGCGAAGCTTCCGGTAGTGTTCGAGTCTGCAAACGGCTTTATACCGGAAGGGACAATCGCTTCAATCGGCGGAGCGCGTTACTTAACGCAGGAAAATATAGTTCTGAATGATTGCAAAATGTTTCTGTACAGGCAAGGGCGGGATTCATGGGTTTCGGAGGATTCGTTTTACGGCTTTACGCCGTTCGGTAGCGGTTCAAAACCGCCGAAATCCGGGGATTGCTTCTTTTTGAGACTGTCTGCGGCAGCGACAGAGCCGCTTCAGTTATACTTCAGGCTTGTTCCGCAGAACAGAGTACCTATGCGGGAGGGTTACTGCCCGATTGCAGTTATCCGTGTTGATTCGGTACTTGAAAAACGTGCATATCACTGCAAAATCAAAGACGAAACATACGGATTTACGCAGAGCGGTTATATAATAATCGAGCCGCCGTTCGCGAGTAATTTGCTGCGAATCAGCCTTACTTACTGTGAAAGCGCGTTTCAGCTTAAGCCGCCTGTTTTTGAGTGGATTAGTGCGAGATACAGCGAGCTTATACAACACGAGGACTGTAACATCGGCGTAATTAAAGAGGAGCAGAGGTTCTGCGTGGGCGATTATAAAGCGGGCAATCCGCTGCCTTCATACGGCGGGAGCGAAGCTGAATCAGTCGCGCAGGCGTTCGCGAGAGTCCGTGAAGAAATGCAGACGCCATACAGAGCGGTAACGCTTGAGGATTATGCCGAATTAGTGCGTCTTACTCCCGGCACATGCTTTGAAAGTGTGAATATTTCTTCTCCCGCATTAGGTAAAATCAACATTTCCGTAAGTCCGGTCTGCGAGGCATACAAAAAAAATATCCGCCGCTTTTTGTTTAACCGGAAGCTGCCTTGTGCAGAAATTGTATTTGCCGAACCTGCGCTCGGTGAGTTATTGGAGCTTAAAGTTATATGAAAACTTTTGAACTTTACAATATCGAAAACTACGCGGTTTTAGACGGCGGTGAATCCGGCTGCACCTGGCACCGCTTGCAGCTTGATTACGAAGCCGAGGACAGTATGCTGCTGCATGTGAGCTTTTATGCTTCCGATGATAAGGGCGCAGCCGCGCAGAAACGCCCTGATGCTTTTGTGAAAACCTGCACTTTAACGCTCGCCGATTCGCCGCAGAAATTTGACATGCTTTTGCATGATTGTACAGGGCGTTATCTGTGCGTTGATACACAGATACCTTTGAAATCGTTAACCGCTTCCTCCCCCGCGCAATCGTTACTGGATTATTTGCCGGAAATTTATCAGGAAAGAGGCTCATTTGCCGACCGTTATCTTTCGGTTTTTCAAAGCCTTTATGAGGATATGGAAAGCAGCATTGAAAACAGCGGCAGTCTGTACGATGTTGAAAGCGCGGAGGATGCTTTTCTGCCTGAACTTGCACATTGGCTCGGGCTTGAGGATACTTTGCTTTGGGGCGCGGGGCGCTTACGAGAGGTTTTGAAACATACCGGGCGGCTGCACCGGGCTCGCGGGACAATCGGAGGATTAGAGCTGATTATTAAGCTTTACTGCGGCGGGCAGGCATATTTCGTTGAAAATTATCACATAAAACGATACATTAAAAATAACTCGGAATTGAAACATTTTTATCCTGATTACGGCGAGCATTTTACTTTATGGATTTTTCTTTCTGCCGAGTTAAACGAGGGCGAAAAGGAAACACTCGAAGAATTGATAAACCGGAATAAACCCGCTCATGTAAGCGCGCGGCTTATTGTTTTAAAACAAGCGATTGTACCGGGGAGTCATTCTTATCTTGGAATCAACAGTGTGATTTCAGATTATTCACAAGCACGGCTCGGCGGTGATTCCGCCTTGAATTACGCAGTATTGGGATAAATAAAGAAAAAGGAGATAATATAGAAGATGCAATCGGACGGCATTATATCCTTTAAACGGAATAGATATTTTTTCGGCAAGCTGCTGACTGCTGCGGACTTTGAAACTGAACAGCGTTACTTCATCGAAAAACAACAATTGCTGAACCGCCTGATGTATGGTGTCGGCGTAGTTTGCGGCATGGGTGTCTTAAAAGCCGATGACGAAACGATTGTAGTGGAATCCGGCTTCGCGTTTGATTCGGCAGGGCGTGAGGTTATAATTCCGCATTCACAGATTTGCAAGCTTTCGAGATTGGACGGGTTTAATCAGATTGCCGCAGTTAAATCGCAGGCTTCCAATATAGTTGACGTTTATCTTTGTGTGCAGTATGATGAAACGCCCTGCGATGCCGTGCATTCTATTGCAAGGAGCGCGCTTGACGACGAAAATGGCGGTCCCGAGTATAATAAAACTATTGAAAAATGTTCACTGTACCTTACTGCCGGAGAACCGCTGACACATCCGCACGAGCCTTATAATTCAAGATATTCGGATATGCTTATTTTCAATGAAAACGGCGTCAGGGTCAGCATATGTGCGCCGAGATATGTTGCAGCAGGCAAAACATTTAATATTGAAACGCACATTGACAAAGGGGCGGTGACTTCGCCCGTCGATGTCAGCTTCAGGTTGAAGCTTTCATTCTTAACTGCCGACGGAAAACGGGAAATCCGAATTGGATACTCGGAAAGCAAACTGAGCAGTTCGCAGCGTAACTTAAACGCAGGTTGTACGCTTCGTGCAACACTGACCGCTTCAAACACTGTTATTGATTTTGCAGAAATCTCGGTTTTTGATTTTAAAATTAAAATCGGAGATTTAAACAGAGGTATTTCTGAATCATTTTTAAGTCAAGTTCGCATAGTACAAAACGAGAACGATGTAACTTCTTTAATTCACGAAACACAGGCAAGCAAAAATTTAGAAGACGTTCTTAAGAATAATCCTGAGATTTATTTGGCGCGGTTAAATTTAATTATGTCGCCTGAATACTGTATAATTTCAAAAATTGAACCGCTCCCGTTTAGGCAGCGAGTTACTGTTCCGGCATATTCGCTCACGGAAGCAAGACCGAAATTCCCGGTTATTTCGGCTGTATCAAAGCGCGGCAATCCAAAAGAAGCAACAGAACAAAAAATAACCGAACCCACCGATGAATCATCGACTCGGTCGCTAATGCTTTACCCCGATGTTTATTATGCAAAACCGCATGAAACGGTAACATTTGAAATAAACAGCACGAACGGTCAGAAGCCGTCTACCCCTGAATCATTTATATGGTCGGTTTTTCCGGAAAGCGGAGGAAGAATAAGCAGGAGCGGAATTTTTACTGCGTCAGATGAAAAAGGGAGTTATACAATTACCGCGCAAACGCCTGATAATCTGGAAAAAGCAGAATCTTTCATTGTGATTGGGTAAAACAATTATGGAATTGAAAACAATTGAGGTTCACGACCTTGCAAAAGCGGCGCAATTAGTTACTTATGTTGAAAGCAGACAGAGCAAAAAAGCTCACTGCACAGATTTTATCGGGCATTTTTATCGTGACGGTTTATACTGCATGGTTTATTCAAGTGCGGACGGTATTGCGCTACAATCAAGATTAGATGAAGATTTGCCGCTTGAAACACGATTGCAAATTGCGTGTGATTTTATTGCAGCTCTTGTAAACAAGCGGATTGATTTTGAAACTGCGGCGGCGATTCGCTTGGAAAATATTATGATTGACGGAACCCGTATCGGGTTTGTTTATTCAGAGCCGCCTGTAATCAATATAATTCGTGAAAAAGCCTTTGCACATATCGCAAATATAATTGAAACAATTTTTGGAGAGCCTTCTGTTTTAAAAGGCTGGTTAAATGATTTCAAAAACGTACGTTTCGCAAGTTTTCCCGAGGCATTTATTAAAATGCCGCAAATTGCAGAGCTTTCAGAATCGTCAGAAATAATAAAAAACCAAACACCTACAAAAGAACTTGAACATGACGGTTACTGGAGTTTTAAAAGTTTCTATTTAAAGAAGAAACCGATAATTGCGGCGGTTTCAATTGTTCCGATTATAGTGGTTCTTGTTTTTACCGTGGTTATCCCTGCTTACAGACACATGACACAATTAGAAAAAGACAACGAACTGCTTTCGCTTGAAAATGTGCTGTTCATGGGCGACAACGCGCAATTATCTGCAGATAACGAATTGTTTCTTTCCGACAACGAACGGTTGTCAAACGATAACGGACAATTAATGAATGAGAACATACAATTAACTGTTGATAATACGCAGTTAAAGAGTGAAAATATGCAATTAACTGCAGACAATACGCAGTTAATCGCCGATAAGATACAGTTGAGGGACGAAATCGAAGAGCTAAAAGCGGAGATTGCCGAGGGAGTACCTCCGCCGGTTATTATTTTCGCGGAATGTGGATATTGTTACGATTTCGGCGACGAAGACGAGGAAGGAGAAGCTGATGGCTAATTTAGTTTGCGGCGGCGCGATGCTACAGTGCAGCTTCGGGCAGGCACCGTCAATGCTTATGACTCTTCCGCAAAATAAAGTGATGTGCTCCATGCCCGCCGCGAATATTATGGATAACAAGCCGTTTGTGAATATATTACCCTTTGCGATGTGTACTTCCATGGCGAATCCTGTTGTTACAGCGGCGACGGCGGCGGCGTTCGGCGTTCTCACGCCTATGCCGTGCGTACCCGTAACGCCCGCTCCGTGGACACCGGGATGCCCAACGGTGATGATTGCAAACCAGCCCGCATTGAACGATTCTTCGGTGCTTAACTGTGTTTGGGGAGGAGTTATACAGATTAAACAGGCGGGACAGGCTCAGGTACAAACACCATGAAAATTAAAGTATCGCTTTTATTTAAACAAACAGTTTTGATTATAATAATCATGGGAATCGGAGCGGCTGTAATTGCAAATTTAATCAGCAGAGATTTTGAGAATATGTATGTTCGGGAAATGATTTTCGCCATGCGGAAAACCATTCACCGGTTTACTGCATGGGTGAATACAAGCATGGCTCAGGGAATTCCGAATGACTGCGGTAATTGCAAACCTGGTTATTACGATTGTTGTTTCAATCATCGCTTTGCTTTCAGAATAACCGAAACCGACTTGAATATAATTTACGCAAATACCGCAAACGACACGTATTTTATAAAAGAGCCATATTATACGATTATATACCGCCGCGATACCGATAATGAAACATGGGTATTGTGGGCGGGTGCTTATAGTTATGAAGATGCTCCGTCACACGGAACACCGATTGAAAATCATGTCAGTCCGTATTTATTGAAGTATTATAACGCGCTGTCACTTGATAATAACGGAATCTTCATAGGGTTAGACGGCGAGGGCGAGCGGGTTGGGCTTGCAATGGTCGGCTATACCGAGTGCGGAGTACTTTTTCTTTTAGAAACAGGACTCCCGCATGAGGTTTTCAAAAATGAAATCCGCGAAATAAAAATCCGCACTTATATTTATGTAGCGGCGGTTACAGGCGCGGTTATTTTGGTAAGTTTGCTCGGGCTATGGTTTTCCGTGCGATACTTAAAAAAACTTAAAACAGCAGTCGAAAAGGTAAAAGAAGGGGATTACAGCATAAAAATCCCCGTGAAAGGGCATGACGAAATCACGCAAATCGCGGAGTCGTTCAACGCGATGTCGGTTAAAATTGATAGCCACACACGTAAGTTGACAGAACTTAACGAAGCTTATCATCGGTTTTTACCCGAAGAAATTATTCAAAAGCTCGGACATGAAAACGCGGTCAGCGTGCAGAGCGGCGACAATACATTAACCGATGTATATATTCTATATGTTTTAGTGAACGGATTCGCCGAATCAATCGACAATACACCTGCTGACGAAGCTTTCATGATTTTTAACCGCCTTTGCAGCACGGTTATGGAAATGGTCGGAACACAGGGCGGGTTAATCGAAAGTAGCGACCAAAGCGGTTTCATCTGCTTCTTTGAACAACAGAAAAACGCGCACCAAGCTGCATTTTCTTTAAGAAAAGAATTGAGGCGATTGGAGTTTAAAAGCTTGCTTAACATAGAAACAACGCTCGCAGTTATTAAGGGAGAAATATTAATCGGAATCACGGGTTCCGAAACACGGCTCTGTACTTTTGCGGTTTCGCAAGATATAAAACTTTCTAAAATTTTCGCGGAAACAGGCGCGGTTTACGGCGCGGGTGTAATTTGTGCAGAAAATGCCTCGGACACATTCTATAAAAGATATTTAGGCAGTTATAAAACGACACGGCTTTTTGACTGCTACGAGGGTGAAAGCGAAGATGTTTTCTTCAGCAAAGGAAACAGCCGTGAATTATTTGAGAGGGGTGTAAAGCATTTTGAAGACAGCGATTATCCTACGGCGAAAAGAGTGTTTATAGAGTGTTTGAAGTTGCCGGTGCCGGATATGGCGGCAAAACAATATCTGTTTCTTTCGGAACATAATATAAGAAATCCGTGTGACAGGAAAGGATTTGAACGACCTATTTCGCCATTGACGTTTAAAGGTCATTGTTGTAAAACACTGTATTCAAGCGGTTTTTTGTTATCACCTCGGAGGTTATCAAAGGCGATTGTTGACGATTTTAGTAATTCATAAGCCCCCGATAAGTCCCCATAAACCCCACGCAAATTAAAAATCAAAATATGGCATATCTTCAAAATTATATGTATCGCAAAATCAATCGTTCACAGTTATTATAATAGCATATTTTCATTGTTTTGTCAATAGTTTTTATGTTATAAAATAATAGGCTGAACGAAAATCAATCAAAATATAATTTGGAGGAAATGTAAAATGACTTATAATCAATTATCACTCATTAACGAGGAACCCGTAGGCATATACGGTACAGCGTGGTTAAACTGGATGGAAAGCAATCACAAGCGGTTATTCCGTGAACTGAAATCAAAGCGTATTTTATTTGCAATAGCAAGGTCGGTCGATAAATCCGCATGGGAATATCGTAAAATTTTAGACCGAGATTATGCGAAACTGAATCCGCGCCCGGTTAAATATGAAGATGTGATTAAGTGGGAACGGACGAGGGAATATTACACAGACAGCACAGTAATGCGTGAGCGAGTTTTAGCCCCATACACAACCCCGTAATAATTAAACAACGGTTCCGCTAACATGAAATAGCATCGACTTTCAAGGTCGGTGCTATTTCTATGCCGAAAAATAGCTGTCCTCAATAGAGAGGTGTCACACGATAACAAATATCTTGCACTGAAAACAAAAAAACAAAGTGGCGTTAATGTAGATGTAGAGCGAAAAACAGTCTTGAAAAATTACCGATTGAAATGACTGCCGAATGGAGTGTGGGCAGAATATTTGTTTTATTTTTTGATTCGATTTTTGCT
>WRCY01000036.1 GCA_009783695.1 Oscillospiraceae bacterium | reverse complement strand
GGCGAGGGGCAGTGCGGTGAACCCTGCGATAACACAGTGCCTTTCACGCCATGCGAACCTATAGGCGGCGGCTCGTGTAAAGGCGAGGGGCAGTGCGGTGAACCCTGCGATAATACAGTGCCTTTCACACCCTGTGAACCTATAGGCGGCGGCTCGTGTAAAGGCGAGGGGCAGTGCGGTGAACCCTGCGACAACACAGTGCCGTTCGTACCTTGCGAACCTATAGGCGGCGGCGAATGTAAGGGCGAGGGTCTGTGCGATGAACCCTGCGATAACACAGTGCCTTTCACGCCTTGCGAACCCATAGGCGGCGGCTCGTGTAAAGGCGAGGGGCAGTGCGGTGAACCCTGCGATAACACAGTGCCTTTCACGCCGTGCGAACCTATAGGCGGCGGCTTGTGTAAAGGCGAGGGCTTGTGCGGTGAACCCTGCGATAACACAGTGCTGTTCACGCCATGTACTCCGATAGGCGGCGGCTCGTGTAAAGGCGAGGGGCTGTGCGGTGAACCCTGCGATAACACAGTGCCTTTCACGCCTTGCGAACCTATAGGCGGCGGCTCGTGTAAAGGCGAGGGTCTGTGCGATGAGCCCTGCAATAACACAGTGCCTTTCACGCCCTGCGAACCCATAGGCGGCGGCTCGTGTAAGGGCGAGGGCTTGTGCGGTGAACCCTGTGATAACACACCGATAGCGAATGTAGCAAAACCAACAGCTTCCGCGAGCGGCACATCAACGTCAACCCGCAGAACTGTAACGCTCGCCCACGCGGACGGCGCGGATATTTACTACACTGTTAACGGTTCAAGCCCCACAATCGAAAGCACAAAGTATTCGCAGCCATTTGAGCTTGCTTTCGCTTCTGTCGGCACAAAAAATACAGTTAGAGCAATCGCTGTTAAAGACGATGTAGTCAGCGAGGTAGCTATATTTGAATACACCAGAACCTCCGGCGGAGGCGGCGGAGGCCCGGGTCCGGGTCCCTCGCCCGACCCTGTCACTCCTCCCGCAAACACAGTTGCAGTCGGCAAGGACGCACCGGTTCCCGCAAACTTTGCGATTCCCGCAGCTACAGTTAATAACATTGCGGGCGAGCTGCCTTTCGCAAGAATCAGAATTACCGCAGCAGGCAGCCAAAGCGTAAACCTTGGTATTGATACGGCGGGGCAAAACGCGATTCTTGTAAGGCTTGCGGACGGTAAACTTGAAGTCGTAAACACCGCGGTATTCAACGCGAGCGGTCAGGCGACATTCAACATCGCCGCAGCCGGCGACTATCTCGTTGTAGCGCGCAAGACGGGCGACATAACGGGAACCGGCGAAGTTGAAACAAGCGATGCTCTCGCGCTGCTGCGGCACATTGCGGGCATTGCTCCGCTGAACCCCGTTGAGCTGTTCGCGGCAAACGGCAAAACAGGCGACTCAAATACGTCTGATGCGCTTAATATACTCAGATATATCGCAGGTGTCATAAGTAAAATTTAAATCCCTTTCTGTTTTTAATATAATGCAGCGCAAGTTCCCGGTACTTCGTACTTTCGTGCCGGGGGCTTGCGCTGTAAGATTATAAAAAGCCGTTCAAACATAGCGTTTGAACGGTTTCGCAGTTTATGATACAATTGAACTAATCATAAGCCTCGGCACGCTTGAACGGCAGAATAATGCAAACCGCTCAGATATTACGGGCCGAGGTTCTCGGCTGGAGACGAATGGACTTGAACCATCGACCTCTTGCATGTCAAGCAAGCGCTCTGACCAGCTGGGCTACGCCTCCGTTATTTTATAATCAATTAACTTGAAAATGCGTTAGCATTTTCAAGGTGCGGCGGTTGCCGCACAGCCGCGCAGCGGCTTAATTTGATTGCATAGTTGATTACGCGCTTACAGCGCGAGCGACAAGCTTTGCTTGTCGGAAAAACCGTAAAGCGGTTTTTCAAGTTAATCAACTATATAAGATTCGTACTAACTATATCATAAAAACATTGATTTGTCAACATAAAGTTTTATCGCGGATTTTAACTGCTTCTTTGCTTAATCGCGTGATTTCCGCCCAGTTCTTTTGATTAATCAGCTCAGCCGTACACATCCAGCTTCCTCCGCAGGCAAACACGGGCTTGAAGCTTAGATAATCAGCTAAATTTTTCTCGTCAATCCCGCCCGTCGGCATAAAGCTCACCTGTGAATACGGCGCGGACATGGCGCGTAGCATTTTAAGCCCGCCTGCGGCTTCGGCGGGGAAGAACTTGAGTGCGGTGAGCCCGAGCGATAAGCCCTGCTCTATGTCTGTAGGCGTGCAGACGCCGGGGATTATGGCGATGTTGTTCTCCGTGCAATAGCGCACAACCGATGGATTCGTGCCCGGGCTGACGATGAACTTCGCGCCTACGTCTGCGGCTTTTTGCGCGGTTTCAATATTAAGTACGGTTCCTGCGCCGAGCAGCATTTCGGGCAGCTCTGCGGCAGCGCGGCGAATGGATTCTTCGGCGGCGCCTGTTCTGAATGTAATCTCGGCAGCAAAGAGTCCGCCCGCGGCAAGCGCTTTGCAAAGCGGCACGGCATCGCCGGCGTCGTCTATTTTTATGACGGGAATCACCCCGCAGTTTTTAATCCGGCTTAGAATCTCCTGCATTTTTATTAAGTCCTTTCTTAGCGGGAGGAAAATAAAATGCTTCGTTTTCCCCGATTTTGTATCGGTTATTTTCAAACCTTATTTTTATTAAGTCCTTTCTTAGCGGGAGGGAAATAAAATGCTTCGTTTTCCCCGATTAAATATCGATAATTTTCAAGCTTTTTTAGTCCTCCAGATACTTTTGAAGTGTTTTTCTTACTGCGCCCGCTCCGGTAATAAGCTCGCCGAATATTTCTTCGACTTTTTCACCGAGCCCTGCCTCGTACAAATTCACGCCGAAGATTGCTGCGTCTTCCAAAATCGGACGGATTCTTGTGCGGAAATCAATAATTTCTCCCCCCTCATCAAGTCCGCCGAATTTTACATGCTTAATATGCGACTTCAGGCTCAGATACAGCGGGTCGGGGCTTATTTCCATATGCGCACCGCTGTCGTCGACGCCCATCAGATACCGCAGCCATCCTGCGAAAACGAGCGGGATTAGCTTTAAGTCCGCGATGTTTAAATCGTTGCGGTCGATGTACGCTTTCACGGTTTCGCCGAAGCGAACCGGGAGCTTCTGAGAGGTATCGGTCGCGATTCTTTGCGGCGTGTCGGGCAGGAACGGATTGGGCAAACGGATGTTCAGCACTTCAGTTAAAAACGCTTCGGGACTGATTATCCCGGGATTCACAACCGACGGCAAGCCCTCCTCGTAACCAAGCTTTTCTGCAAGTCTGCGCAAATTGGGGTCTTTCATTTCCTCAGCAATTTTTGTGAAGCCGAGCAGACAGCCGAAAATCGCGAGCGCGGTGTGCAGCGGGTTGAGGCAGGTACAGACCTTCATTTTCTCGGTTTTATTGACAGTTTCGCGGTCGGTGAAGATTATGCCGGCTTTTTCGAGCGGCGGTCTGCCGTTCGGGAAGCTGTCTTCGATTACGAGATATTCCGCCTCCTCGGCGTTTACGAAAGGCGCGGCGGTGGTATTTTTGGACGTTACAACCTTTACCATGCCCGAAAGCCCGCCCTCCTCCAGCATTTTGCGGACGTCGCGGTGCGGCGCGGGCGTGATTTTGTCAATCATGCTCCACGGGAACCCGATTTTTTTCGGGTCGCTGATATATTTTAGAAAACCTTTTTGTACAAGCCCGCGCTCCTCCCATTCCCGGGCGAACGCGCTGACGGCGGCTTTAAGCTTGTCGCCGTTATGCGAGCAGTTGTCCATGCTGACAAGCGCAAGCGGCACTGCGCTGTTTGCATAACGTTCGTGAAGCAGCGCTGCGATTCGCCCCATGTAGCTTCTTGGGGCTTCCGTGCCGTTCTCAAAATCGTAAAGAATATCGGGCGGGGTTTCCCTATCGGAGCCCAGCAGCGAATAACCTTTTTCGGTAATAGTGAAGCTGATTATCTGGAGTGAATCCATGCGGAAAATCTCTTTCAGCCGTGTGAAGTCCTCGTGCAAGGAGTTGGCTTTGAGCGCTTCGGTGATGCTCGCAACAGCTTTTTTGCTGACGCTGCCGTCGGCTTTGAGCGTGACAAGTATAAAAAGGTTGCCGTGCGGCGTGAAAACCATGTCGAGCAGCTCATAGTCGTAGCCCTCGGCGGCGATGATGCCTTTGTCGTAATGCCCCGCCTCAATAAGCTCCTGAGCAGCCCGCGCAAGATAGGCGCGGAAGATGTTGCCCGCGCCGAAGTGAAGCCAGGCGGGCGTGGCTTTGGTTTTTTCTGTTAAAGCCGGGCGGTCAAAGGCGGGGATTTCTATACCTGCCGAGCGCCACTTCCCTAAATTATCTATATTATAAAGATTTTCTTCATTGAGTTGCATATTTTCATTAAGTCCTTTCTACACGGGCAGAAAATAAAAAGCTTCGTTTTCCCCGATTCTGCACGACTTGTTTGTGAATTTGTTATGCGTGTTTGCGGATAGCTTCAAGCAAACCGCTCAGATAGCAAATCCCCATCGCCCTGTCGTACAGTCCGTAGCCGGGCATGGACTTTTCCCCCCACACCATTCTGCCGTGGTCGGGGCGCAGCGGCCCGTCAAAGCCGATGTCAACAAAAGCTTTCATAATTCTATACATATCCAGCGAGCCGTCGGCTGACAAATGTGCGGTTTCGTCGAATTTTCTGTAACCTAAGTGCTTGACGTTGCGGACATGCGCAAAATGAATCTTGCCTTTTAACGAACGGATAATCGCGGGAATATCATTATCGGGATTAGAGCCGAGCGAGCCTGAGCAGAGCGTAATGCCGTTGCAGGGCGAGCTTACAAGGTTTACAATTTCTTGTAAATCCTCATGATTCTTGACAATCCGCGGCAAGCCGAAAACACTCCACGCGGGGTCGTCAGGGTGAATCGCCATCTTTATATTATATTCCTCACAGGCGGGCATTATTGCTTTTAAAAAATATCCCAGATTTTCCCGCAGCTTTGTTTCGTCCACGCCTTTATAAATCCCGAACAGCTCTTTGTTGCGCGCCATGCGCTCGGGCTCCCAGCCGGGAAGCAGAAACTCGCCGCGCTTGCTTTCCAGGCTTTCAAGCATCTGCTCGAAAGCCATCTTCTCAACAATATCACCGTCATAAGAAAGCACGCTTGAGCCGTCGGGGCGGGGCTTTGCGAGGTCGGAGCGCGTCCAGTCGAAGACGGGCATGAAGTTGTAGCAGACGAGGTCTATTCCCTCTTCGCCGAGGGCTTTAAGGGTCTTGATATAGTTTTCTATGTACATATCGCGGTCGGGCGCCGCGGCTTTAATCGCGTCGTGAATGTTTACGCTTTCTATTCCCGACACCTCAAGCCCCGCCTTTTCAACTCGTGCTTTTAATGCGCGGACTGCGCCGCGCTCCCAGACTTCGCCGGGCAGCGTGTCGTAGAGGGTGGCGATTACGCCCGTGACGGCGGGAATCTGCCGGATTTGCTCGGGGGTTATGGTGTCGAACTTGTCGCCGAACCAGCGGAAGGTCATTTTCATGGGTTTGCTCCTTAGATTATAATCTGTTGTTTTCCTTAAGCCATTCAATGGTGTCTGCAAGGGTTTGCCGCATGGGGCGCGCGGTATACCCCAGTTCCTTTTCAGCTTTTTCACAGTTGAAATTAGCGTTGGTGTTCAGTGTGTAAACCGAATACGATGTAAACAGCGGCGGCTGCCTTAAGATTTTATAATAAATTTCCGACAGGGGGGCGGTAAGCCTTACAAACCACAGGGGCAGCACTCTTTTTATTTTCTTTTTCCCTGTTATTTCATGCAGAAGATTTAACAGCTCATAAACTTTATAATACTGACCCGAAAGGATATAACACTCGGCGCTTCTTCCTTTTTCACAGCAGGACAGAATCCCGTCCGCAACATCTCTCACATCGACAAAATCGTAGCCGCCGTCAATTCCGCTGGTCAATCCGCCCTTATAATAATCAATCACAAGCTGAGTTATATGACCTCTGCCGAAGTCATTCGGCCCCACGATGCCGGACGGGTGTATAACACAGGCGTTATGCCCGCGCGCCGCATAATCCAAAACACATTGAGTAGCCTCCGCTTTTGTTTTGGCATACAGCCCCACAACATCATCCGGCGAAAAGCTGCCGACCTCCGTTATTGTTTCGTTTGCGGGCTTTTCGGGAATGGCATGAACCGAGCTTATGTGTACAAGCTTTTTAATATTATATTTTTCGCAGAGGGAAATAATATTTTTTGTTCCGGTAACGTTCACGTCATATACTTTTTGATTAAATTTAGATGAAATGGAAACAATGCCCGCAGAGTGAATGACATTGACGGATTCATGTTCTTTTACGCAGCTTTCAAACATATCCGTAAGACTGTCCGCGTCGCAGACATCGCCGCGAAAAACCCGTATATGCCCGCCCTGGGGCGGGTTTTTCTCATGCGGCAGGCAAAGTGCGTATACGGGCTTTGCCTGTTCGTTTAACTTCTTGGCAACAATGCTGCCCAAATGCCCTGCGGCTCCGGTAATTATATACATATCTAACAGAAATACTCCTTAGCGTTATAATAGCATATGTTTTTCACGAGCTCCTCAAGCTTCTCGAAGTCAGCGGGATACTCGCCGTTCTCGACCCACTTGCCGATGAGGTTGCACAGGATTCTGCGGAAATACTCGTGCCTTGTGTACGAAAGAAAGCTCCGCGAATCGGTTAGCATGCCCGCAAAAGTGCCGAGCACGCCGCCCGCGGCAAGGGCGCGAAGCTGCGCTTTCATGCCGTCCTTGTGGTCGTTGAACCACCAGGGCGTGCCGAGCTGAACCTTTCCCTTTTCGCCGCCCTGAAAGCAGCCCGCGATTGTCACAAGCATATCGTTGTCCTTGGGATTGAGGTTAAAAAGAATCGTGCGCGGGAGCGACGCCGTGACCTCGAGCCTGTCTAAGAAGCGCAGCAGCGCGCCGCTGTAGTCGCCGCCCGACATGCAGTCGTAGCCGCTGTCAGCTCCGACAAGCGCCGTCATCGTGGTGTTTACGCCGCGCACGGCGCCCATGTGCAGCTGCATGGTCCAGCCGAGCTCGCTGTATTTCTTGGCGAGGTCAACCTGCATCTCGGTCTTAAAGCCGCTTATTTCCTCAGCCGTGAGCACCTGACCGTCTAAGGATTTTCTAATAGTTATATCAAGAATCTTATCGTCCTCGCTCTGATAGACGGGCGGGTCGAGCGCGTGGTCAGCCATGGTGCAGCCGTAGGTTGCGAAGATGTCAGCGCGGCGGAAGACGGCTTCCTTTAATGTTTCATAGTCGCTTATGTCAACGCCCGTGAGCCCGGACAGCGTGTTTATATAACTCGCCCAGTTCTGACTTTCGATGTTTAATAAATCGGTAGGTCTAAATGTGGGCTTTACGCTTACGTTCATGCCGCTGTCTTTAATCTGCCGGTGAAACTCGAGGCTGTCCGCGGGGTTGTCGGACGTGCAAATAAGCTCGACGTTAAACTTTTTAAGTATGTCGCTGACCCGCAGCCCTTTCTCAAGAACCTTAGAGCAGTGCTTCCAGACTTTTTCGGCGGTTTTTGCCGAGAGCGGAATGTCGCAGTCAAACACGCGCTGAAGCTCAAGGTGCGTCCAGTGGTAGAGCGGGTTTCCTATGCAGTTTTCGATTACGCCCGCCCACTTCTCGAACTTTTCAAAGTCGTCCGCGCCGCCCGTGATGAACTCCTCCTCCACGCCGTACGCACGCATAACGCGCCACTTGTAGTGGTCGGCGGAGAGCCACAGCTCGGTAAGGCTGCCGAATGTTTTATCCCCGGCGATTTCACGCGGGTCAAGGTGGCAGTGCCAGTCGATAATAGGAAGCGTGCAGACCGCGCCGTAAAGCCGCTCCGCTGTTTTGGTCTGTAAAAGGAAATCGTCGCCCATAAACTTCTTCATAACTTTTCATCAAGTCCTTTCCTTGTTCCCCATTTTATCTATTCTACCATGATTTGGTAAAAAACGCAAGGGCAAAAAGTGCAGCGGTGCATAAAATAAAAATAGATAATTAAAACGAAAGGATTATTTTAATGAACAACTTCCTTTTCCTCGGCGGCGACATGCGCTCTGTTTATGCCGCGAAGCGGCTCGGCGAACACTTTGACTGTTTCATCTACGGCTTTGACCAGCCGCTCTCCGTATTGGTCCCTGTACTGCGCGAAATAACGAAGTTTAAAAGTCTTGTGCTTCCTCTGCCCGCCTGCAGGGACGGATTAAATATAAACGCACCTTATCACAAGGCGCAGATTCCTATAAGCATAATCCCCGACGCCGTCGAGGCGGGCGGCACGGTTTACTGCGGCAAAGCCTGCCCCGAAACAAAAAAAATCTGCAGGCAAAAAGGACTGCGCCTTGTGGATTATTTTGAGCGCGAGGAGCTTATAATCAAAAACGCCGTGCCGACCTCCGAGGGCTGCATGGAAATAATTCTCCGCGAACGGGGCAGGGTTGTTTTCGGCTCACAGGTGCTGCTGACGGGCTTTGGCAGGGTGGCGAAAGTAATGGCGAAGCATCTTGTTTCGCTCGGCGCGAAAGTAACCGCCGCGGCGCGCAGCTATGCTGACCTCGCCTGGGCTGAAATCGAGGGGTGTACACCGCTGCATTTATCGAAGCTTGACGACTATATCGAGAAGTTCGACATCATTATAAACACTGTTCCCGCCAAAATAATAAGTGCCCGGAACATGAAGAAAATAAAGCCGGACTGCCTGCTTATTGACCTTGCGTCAAAAACCGGCTTTGAGGACGGGACGAACGTTATTCACGCGCTTTCGCTCCCGGGGAAAACGGCGCCCGTGACGGCGGGGTACATTATAGCCGACACGATTATGAACATATTGGAGGAAAGCGGCAATGCTTGATTTTAACGGGATTACAATAGGTTTTGCCGTGACCGGTTCGTTCTGCACTTTTGACGACGCATTTGAACAAGCACGGCTGCTCAAAAAGCTCGGCGCAAAGCTGATTCCGATTATGTCGGAGAATGCGTACAGCACGAGCACGCGCTTCGGAGAAGCGGAAAAAAACGCCGCACGGCTCAGCGAAATCTGCGGCGCAGACATTATAAAAACGATTGCGGGAGCCGAGCCGCTGGGCCCGGGGAAGATGCTGGATGTGCTGCTTGTCTGCCCTTGTACGGGTAATACAATGGCGAAGCTGGCGAATTCGATTACCGACACCCCCGTCACCATGGCGGTAAAATCGCACATCCGCAACAACCGTCCCGCAGTCCTCTGTATAGCCACCAACGACGCGCTTGCCGGAAGCGCAAAGAACATGGGCACGCTCATGAACCTGCGCAATTATTTCTTCGTGCCGCTCAGGCAGGACGATGCCCAAGCCAAGCCAACATCGGTTATTTCGGACTTTGCGAAAGTCCCGGAGGCGGTGGAAAGCGCGCTTAAAGGAGTGCAGATGCAGCCGCTTTTAAGCTGATAAGCAATAAAAAAGGGAGCATTGCTGCTCCCTCCCGCTTTTATAGAGTTATAAAATAATCATAAAACGGCATTAAAAACTCATAACCTTTCACAATCCTGTCCGTTAAATCCGCTGAATATAACTCCTTGCCGTTTTTTTGTTTGTGAATTAAACAGAACGTCTTTTTATTATACCACTCGGCGGCTTTTGCGCTTAGTTTTGCTGACGGTTCTTTCCGGCGGGCATACTCATCGCCCTCCAGAACAAACTCATCCTGTTCTTCAAGCATTGTTATAAGCTTCTCGAATCTTTTAGGATTCTCGTCAATCATCGCCCGAAAGTTCACCATCGTCTGCGCTCTTGCCGCATAATACCCCAGACCGTAGCTCCAGTTGTCGGGGCACAGCTCAAACCAGAACACCGGCGTACCCGTCCACAGGGCGCCCTCGGGGACGGGCTTTTCAATGGAAAACCACAGATTTGCCCGATAAGGCTCGCCGTCGCGAATCCGCCGCGCGTCCTTATAAACCCGCGACAACTTGTGAATAAAGCCGCGGTCGTGTTTAGCGGTGACGCGCTCAAAAACCTCGCGGCCGAGCGTCTTCATCGGCGTTTGAAATTCACGGACAAACTCGTCCTTATGCGCCTCGAACCAGGGTTTGTTATTATTCAGGCGCAGATTCCACATGAAATCAATGGTCTTTTCTGAGAAGCCGTTAAACATAATGATACATCCTTTTTATCTTAATAATAACACAGCAAACATGACAGCTATATGTCATGTTTATTATTGTACCCCTGCGAATACAAAATAACTTGTCAGCCCCTCGTCATAAACAGGGTGCGGGTAGGGAATACCGGAAACCTCCATCGAGTTTGAATGAGCGAGCTCGTGCAGCTGCAACCCCAAAAGCTCGCTTAAATATAAAAACGTAATTATGCTCTTTGGCGAGTCCATGTGCGCGTTGGTCATAAACGCAATCCTGCCAGTGTCGCTTTGCATTACGGCGGCGCGGGTTTCCTCGTCTTTACGGTAAGTTTCGGCGGGCTCCAGATAATGCGAGAAGTCTACCGAAAAGACAAAAAGGCAGTTCTTTTTCGCAGCAAACTCCGCGAGCAGCGGCGCAAGCCGCTCCGGTAAATCGGACGGCGCGTTCGCCTCTATAAGCAGGGCGGCTGTGCCCGCTTCGGGGAAGTAGTGCTTTACAAAAGGCATTATCGCCGCCGCCGAGTGGTCTTTTTGCATATTATAATCACAGACGGAAGCGCCCAGCTCAGTTATAAAACGCTCGCTGAAGTCCCGCTCGGTATGCGTGAGCCCGAACGGTGTCGCCCAGTCGGACAGCGTGGTGCAAAGCACTGCGGAAGTATCATCGTAATGCATGGGCGCGATGATTATCACGGTTTCGATGCTGCCGCGGCTTTCGGCGGCTGTTTTGAAGAAGCTTGCAATCATCTGCCCCGCAAGCAGATGATGAGGAATCACGCCGCTTATTATTTCGCCGCCGGCTTCATAAGCCTGCGCCTGCGCCGTATAGATGTCAAAGTCGCGCTGGTCGTGGAAGTCGCAGTTTAACAATTGCGGAGGAGAATGTATATTCTCCTCCGCGTAAGGATTGAGCGAGCTGCTTTCACTCTGCTGCGAAGCGGCGGAGCCGCCGTTCCCTGCGATTTTATCATTGGATTTACAACCGACGAAAATTAAACAAATAAGCAGTATAATTAACTTTCTCATTCTATCACAAGCACGCCCTGCTCGCTCATGCCCCAGTTGCCGTCATGGTCGCGGGCAACCGCGCTTTCGCTTACGAACTCACCGCTGTTAACAAGGCGGATAAAATATGAAGCCGAGCGGGAGTTGTTGCGCCAGGTGCTGAATCCCCCGTTCACCCTCTGCAGCGAGCGGTTAAACCAGCCGCTATCGCTTCCCGCCCACCTTGCGCCTGACGGGATTACGTCCTGTATGGAAATCCAGCTGTCAGGCGGCGCGTTTGGTACGGTTATTGTCACCTTGACTAAAGAACCGGGGCCCCAGTCGCCCTCCTCAAGCGCGTAAGTCTTGCTGACATTCAGCGACTGCGCTTCTTCAATTTCGGAAACGCTGCCGATATAAAACGCTCTTATGCCTATATCGCCGGAGATAACATTAAAGTCAGCATTTTCAAGCTGCTCACGCCCGAAGCTGAGTGTAGTCCCTGTGAACCTGCCGAGCGTTATGGTTTCGGTGCTGCCGTAAAGGTTGTAGGTAAACGTCGCGCTGCCTTCGATTTTGGGGTTATAATGCCGCAGATACGTCATCAGCTCAAGCATGAACGTCTGCTCGGTTACAGGCGCGGACAGCAGGTGCCGCACAATGCCCTCGGCTTCGGGCAGGTTCAGCGCGCCCGCCGTAAGCAGCGCGAGTGATGTTTTGTGATTGTCCCCGATTATTACATGTTCTTCGAGGGTTCTTATGTCTGTGTATTCCTTATAAAAATCTTCGGTAAGCTCCAGGTAGTATTTAAGTGCGCTTTGCTCGTCGCCGAGCAGAGCGAGCGCCGCCGTGAGCCTTAGTTTGTCTTCGGCTTTAAGTCCGGCGGGGTCTTCGAGCAGGCTCAGTATATCCGTCAGCACAGGTTCGCCGAAAGCGGCAAGCCCGAGATATGCATAGGTTGTTTCCTCGGCGGAATACTCGCCGTAATAATTGCTGTAGCCGTAATTCCGGCTGTTTGATGAGGTGAGGACATTGTAAAAAGACCTTGTCAGCGCGGCGCGGTTAACAATATCGGGGGCGGCGGCAGCCATCAGCGCAGACAGCGGCAGCTCGGGGTCGCCGTAAGGCAAGAGCCTTATAAGATAATCGGCTGTCGTAATGTCCGCGAGAAGCTCGTTAAGCCATTCCTCATCGATATGCCCGAGCTCAAGGCTTGCGAAAGCCCGCGCAACCCTGTAGTCAGAGCGCTCGCCCCAGCTCCTGTAAAGATAGCTTAAAACATTGCTGTAAAGCGTGTATTGACTGTCAAAGAAAGTCAGCGACATGGGATAGCGCAGCGGTGTTATATTTTGCACTTCCGTAAAACCAAGCGTCTTTGAAACCGGCGTTTCGAGCAGGCTGTCAACAACCGCGAGCGGCAGCTCGACCGCGTCGGAATTCATATTTACGTAGTCTGTGGACTGGACAAGCAGGACGTATTCGCCCAGCGGCAGCTTGCCGAAGCTGAGCGGTTCGTCAGATAACGCTGTTGCAGTTCTTTCAATGCCGCCGCCCGTTATCGTTGCATTGATTTGCGGATTCCCCGGTATATTCTGCCCGTTGACCCGTGCGCTCAGCGTAACATCGTCGCCCAAAATATATTCGGGCAGGGAATTTACCGTTAAGAACAGCGGAATCGTAACTATTAAAGGCTGTTTTATATTCCCCGCCGAAAGCTTGCCGTCGGCGTTCTCGCCGACAACCTGAACCGTAAGCCGCCACGACGTGAGATTGTCGGGCAGGCCGATACTGAATACCGCGGTGCCGTTCTCGTCGGTCGTGCCCGTAAGAAACGCGGCGTTTTCCTTGAAGTTGCGTCTCACCTGCGTATCACCGTCGCCGCCGCCGCCCTTTTCGCCCGGCGAGTTTCCGAAAAGCGAGTGCTGAACGTAGCTGTGATAGGTTTGCACATTCGGGATATAAGTGTAGGCGTAAATCATGCGCAGCGTGTTTATGTGCTGGTCCTGCACGGCGAAAGCCGCTTCGTCTACTGCGCTTAAGCTTACACGCGCACCCGGCACGGTGCGCCCCTGCAGGTCACGCGCCGTTACCGTCACCGAGGCAGGCTCGGCGGGGCGGTATTTGTCCTTATCTGTTGTAACTTCTATGATTATTTCGCGCTCGCTGCTGTCGAAGAAGTACTGATTAACGGCGAGCGGGAAGACGTGCCGCCCGTCGAAATACGCGCCGCTTATATAAACGTTCGGTATGTACTCGTCAGTCATCGTGTGGCTGAAAGCAGGTGAGCGTTCGATACCGGAGGTGATAAACTCCGAGCCGCTGACAGCATAGAAGATGCGGGCGTTCGCAGGTATAGAGCTTACAGCTGTGCCGTTATCTTCAAGCTGTAAACTAAGTTTTTGATTCTCCGTGAAATCCCTGCTGTCGGAAACTAAGTTATAGCTGTGAACCGAGGTGTCGCCCCGCCAGCTCCAGCGGCTGTTGTCGTAGAGATATACGGTTTCCTTTACAAGCTGCCCCTGCGTGTCGTGCCATTCGAGCTCGATATAATAATGGCTGCCCTCGATGTTCGCAGGCAGATTCACAAACGCGCCTGCTCCGTTTACGGTGTCGGTCGTGAACGTCCCGACAATTTCTTCGCGGCGTTCATACCTGTAACTTGTGAAAGTCTGCTTCTGAATAAAATCGTAATAGGTACCCTGCTCGATTTGCTCCGTCCAGCTGCGGTTCAGCGTACCCGTTACCGTGACGTTTACAGGCGCGCCGCGCAGCATGTCGCTGAAGCCGTCCCCTGAATTCCAATACCAGCCATACCAGCCATACCAACCCCAGCCGCTGTAATTATATCCGTAGTATCTCGTGTTGTCCACGCGTTCCTGCGGCACGAAGTTTTCGGGGTCTACCATGGAGGTCGTTATGCTGAGCGTTCTTGTGTCCGCGTTATAGTCTGATTCGAGCATGACGTCGCGGAACAGCGCGAAAAAGCTTCTCATTTTGTGCTGATATTCGTTTTCAATTCCCGAGAGCACAAAAGTGACGCCGATATCCGACGGACGCCAGGTATCCTTGTCGTAGCTTGTATTATTAATAAGCAGTGATGTTTCGGCGAAACCTTTCTCGTCAGTGGCGAGTGCGTTTTCGGAATTGCTCGCCTGCCAGCAATATACGCTGAAGTCCAGCCCCTTGGCGGGCGTGCCCTCAAAGAAGCTTGCCTGCAGGCTCACGTCCACGGGGTTTTGGTGCGGCATCCACGCGTAAAAAGGCACGTTAACGTCAAAAACATACGACGGCTTTACATAGTCGCGGACGGTTATGCGCTTGCGCGCCATGACCTCGCCGCCCGAAATCAGGTCAATCGGGTACCACCAGGTTTCGGCATTGCTTTGCAGGTTTATGGACGCTGTAAACGTGCCGTCGGGGCTGAGAGTAACAGCAACCGGACGGTTTTCGGCTGCCTCGCCCGCCTGTAAGGTTAAATCAGCAGGCATTGGTATCCCGCGCTCCCGCGGGATTACCACGCCCCAGACAAGAATCTCGTCGGTAGTCTTATACGTTTCGCGGTCGGTGTAAAGGTGCAGGAAGTAATTCTCCTCGGGCGTGCGCTCGGCGCGCGCGCGGAAGTCGAATATGTCTATAAAAGGATAATGCTTGTTATGCTGAACGCTTAGGATTCCGCGTCCGTTTTCCAGGGCGGAAACCTCAACATGCGCAATGCCGTTTGCATCAGTTTGCGCGGAAAAATTTTTTCCGTTGAAATTCATTTCTATATCGAAAAAGGCGGCGGGATTTTCCGTGGTGTCATTAATAAAGAAATATGTTTCATTCGGCAGACTCGAGGCGTAAACAGAAACAGGGTTAATCTGAATCAACTTCTGCGCGTGATAAGAAACGCCTCCGTGCTCGGTTTTTACGTCCGCTATGTAATACCCCTCTTCAAGATTATCCGGCAAAAGAATAAACGACGGCCGCCAGCCCCAGCTCCAGTCGCTGTTGTCGTCCTTGGCGCGCAGAAGCTGCTCGGCTGACGAGTAGATATTGGTTAAGCTTTCCGTGCCGATTATATGACTGCGCTGCCATGAGGAGCCGGCAATGAAGCTGTCAAGGACTTCGCGGTAAGCCGGCGCGCTCCCGAACTGATAAAGATTAACATCGTATGTAAGACCGCCGAGCGGCGCGGAGCAGTAGATTTCAAGCACCACGGGGTCGCCGGGGATAAACGTTTCGGAAATCCCGCCGCCCGCATGGAAGAAATCGCTGTTCCAGTCGCGCCAGGTACGGAAGCTGAACTCGTGGTCTTCTTCAAGAGTAAAACCGTCAGCCGAGGGCAGTCCCGCTTTAACAGTAACTGTGTAAACCGTGTCCTCCGCCAAATCAGAACCGGGCACGAAAACAACCGTGTTCCTGAATCGCTGGAAACGCCCGCTCACCTCTGGTTCTATGCTGAAGTAACCGCTCATGACGGAGGGGTTTACTTCGGCCGAAAAGCTTATCTCAATGCCCGTATTGACAGGGACGTGCTCGCGCTCGTTTCCGGGCAGCGTTGAGTTGATTTTGAAAACCGCCGCGGTTTGAAAAGCCCAGCGGCGCTCTACCTGGCCGTCCTCGTCAAGCAGTGTGAGGCGGACGATGCTGTCCTCGGGCAATGCTTCGGAAACGATGAGCTTAAACTCGGTATCGCCGAGCTCCGTCAGCTCGAAATTCACCGCGGGCTCTAAAGCAAGCATGGGCTTAAGGCGGGCCGCTGTGAGCGGTTGGGCAGTTGTGATTCTAAACGCGGTGTCGGTGTCTATCACCCGCCCCGTGGTTTGCTCCGCGACCACGGAGGTAAGCAGGGAGGAAATACCGGGCGCTGATGTACGCCCCGTGCGCTCGGTCTCATCAATTTCGCTGTTTATGGGAATGTCGTCTGTGCCGCGGCGGTTATGTAATTCTCCGCCGTGCTCGCCGGGCTGATTGATTATAAGTACGACGACCGCGCAGGCAACTACAAATCCGCCAAGCGACAAGCCCCAGACGAGAGGTTTCTTTTTAATGCTACCCGTTAGTTTACTGATGATGTTTTTCATGCTTTCACCATGTCCTTTCTGCACCAACAAAGAATAAGAAGTTTCATTTTTCCCGATTAAATACTATTCGTTTTCAACCTTTGTTTTCTCCGTCAATTCCCCTCCCCGGAGAGCGGGGCGGTTAAATTAATAATAACATATAAAAAATTACAAATCAATGATAAAATAATTACAATTTAATTACAAAATACATATTAATTTAACTATAGATATTGACATATTTAATATAATATTGTACTATTAAAGAAATTAATTAAAAACTTCCAAACAATACATATGTCAAGCGATAAAATAACAAATTAAATTATAGGAGGTATAATAAAATGCAACAAAAAACCAAAAGAGTTATAAGCATAACAGCTTCTCTGCTCGCATTACTTATAATCGCCTCGGTTGTCTATGTGCTTGTTCTTTCGCCGTCTGCTGATGGAGAGCAGGTTCATAAAGCGGGGCTTTACAAGGAACTTTATGGTGACGGAACCTTGCAAACAGGCAAATACTATCTGCATGGCGACAAGAATAGTTTCTATTATGAAGTGTTTGAAGACCAAACCATTCAGCTCGGCGGTGGCGACGCGGCAGAATTCGTTTTACTTTTCAGCGGAGCGTCCCTGGAAGAGATTTATTCCCGCGATTTTGACGAGTCGCGTTGGGAATCTGCTAAGGAAGACGGTGAATGGAGGAGCGCAAGGCGGGATTATGTGGTGATTCAATTAAATTGGTTTGACGACAAAGGCGTTGTAACTCCAGAAGTTTTAATAATGTTTGATTACAGAACATTTGAAGAGTTTGAAAAGAGTGGCGGAGGGCGCGCCTTAGAGTATGTTGATGAAAAAACAATTAACGCAGGAGGGTATGACGATAAATTTATGTTTATCCGCATAGATTAATATTAATTAAAAGCGGAGCTTGATAAAAGCCCCGCTTTTATCTCCGCCTTAAAATGCTCGGCAGGCAAAGCAGAACCCCTGCGAAAATAACGCTTGCTATGAGGATTATGTATTTATTAACCGCGCTGTCCACATCTTCGGGGGTATATATATGCAGCAGGACAGGGTGTGTGTCCTCAATGTCGTAAACAACCGGAGGCGGAGGAAGCGGCGGCAGCGGAGCGAACGTTTCGGCAGCCTCGGGATTCTCCGCTGTGATTAAACCCTTGATATATTGCTCAATCGACATGCCGAGCGCTGTGCCGAGCCTGTCAAGATAGGCATAATGCAGCATAAGCTCGTATTCTGTAGGATTGCACATAAAGCCCATCTCGAACAGCATCGAGGGGCCCCCTGTGTAACGCGCCATCGCAAAGTTCTGCCGCCTGTGCCACGGCAGGGCGGCGTGCGGCGTAAAACCGTCAACCTCTGAGTTAATCAGCTCAATCATATTGGAGGCGGTGTCTTCGGAAATGTCAAGCGTGAAGTACATGAGCGGTCCCGAAAAGCTCGAGAAGTCCGCCGAGAGCGGTGCAGAGTTCGCGTGGACGCTGACGGATATATCGGGCTCAAGGGCGAAATACTCAACCCTCTCCATGATTGGCACGAACTCGTTCGTGTCACGGATAAGCAGGGTGTCAATTCCGGCATTAAGCAGATAATCGCGTGCAACTTCTGCCACGTACAGGTTAAAATCCTTCTCCATGGAGCCGAACTCCCCGGGAGGGCCCAGAGCGCCCGGGTCTGCACCGCCGTGACCGGCGTCGAGCAGCACGAACGCCTGTGACAAATCAGCCGGCGCAAAGCGGAAAGCGATATTCATTCTGCCGTCTGCAAAGCCGACCATATAGCCGACAGGCACGCGTGCGAACTCGATATTATATTCAACCGCGCTCGGTGATGCCTGCACGCTTTTGCTTATTTGAGTTATATGGGGCGGGGCTGTATTGAGCTCGCTTAAGTCTGTGTCGGCGTAAAGAATAAGAACAGCCGTTTCTTCATCGAGAATAATTTCGTACAGCGGGTTGTCGCTCACGTCAAAGCTGATATTAATATTATTTCCCGAAGCAGTGATTTCCCCGCCTGAAATAATAAGCTCGCTTATTGGCTGCGCGAGCCGCTTCACATGGTTTTTAAAAAGCATAGTGCCGTCGCCGATGATATAATAATCGCCGCGCTCGCCAAGGATTCTAAACGTCGTTCCGCTCATGAGCGGTGTTTTCGCATTCATGTCGTCGTCGAAATATGCAAAGCGAGGAACAAAGTCGGCTTCGACCGTGCCGAAAATTTCATCAGTAAAGTAAACAGTTTCGGGCGGGAGCCACTGTGCGGGCTCTTCCCGCGTTATGGTGATTAGTTCGCTGTGGATACCGTTTACAATCAGAAACTGATTCTCGCCAAGCTCAAGCTCGGCGTAATAGGTAAAAAAGCCGTTTTCAGTCGTCGCCACCTGCTCGCCGTTTATATAGACTCTGTGCCGTTTGTCGGAGTCGCCGAGGAAGCTCATGCGCGATGATGTTGTGACGCGGCTGTTCTCGTTCGGGTGGGTTATGAGCAGCATATATTGGTCATCATAGAAAATACGGCTCCTCGCAAAGTCGCTGACCGCACTTGCCGAAAAGCTCAGTGAAAAAATTATAAGTAAAAATAGAATAATAGTTTTTTTCATAATAATAGTATAGCAGAAAATCATTAAATTATCAACAGGAAAAATTTAAACCCGCCGTTTTTAAACAGCGGGTAAGTTATTAAAGCTTATACTAATATCCAATTAAAACATTGACAGCTTTGCGGTCTTTTTACTGCCGTGCTTCGTCAAAAATGCTTGGAATAAACAAATTATTCCTGCGCTTTTTTCCTCACCTGACAATAAAAATCCTTGCATATCTTGTCATTGTTTTTATCGGATATTAGTATTATTTCTTCTTCCTTATCGAGAAGAAGATTCCGGCGGCGGCGGCCGCTGCTATGCCAATAAAAGCGGCAACGGGAGCAGCACCGGTTTCGGAGCCGCCTTTTTCCTCGGCTTCAGAGCTATCGTCAGCCGCCGCAGAGAGCAAAAAGAAGCTCAACGCCATAACGCAGACAAGTAAAATTGCAAGCAGCCTTTTAAACTTCATATTTTTATTAAGTCCTTTCTTCACAAGCATGAAATGAAAACAACGTTTTCCCCGATTTTGTGAATCCGTTATTCTCAGTTTTTCATTAAGCCCTTTCTTCACAAGCGTGAAATAAAAACAACGTTTTCCCTGATTTTATGTATCAGCTAAAATTTCTTTAAGAAAATCGCACCGCCGGTTGCGCCGCCGAAAATCACGGCGACAAAAATAATAAGCAGGAAGAGCAGCGGACTTGTCTTACCGGAATTCGCCGTGCTTTGCGGTACGGGAGAGGCGGCGGGAGGAGGGGTGCCGTTCTCTTCCTCCGCGGGGATGTCCCCGTCAGACGGCGGTGAGGCTGCCGGTTCATTTTCGGGAATGGGCTCATTTGCGGGTTCATCTGCAGGCTGCTGCACGGGAACGGCAGGTGGCGTCACCACAGCCTCCCGAAACTCATCCGATGCGGGAGGGGCTGCCCCCTCAAGCGTTCCGTACTCCGCGAGCACATTACCGTATAAATCCGAAACGAGTACGCCCACAGTTTGATAATCCTCGCCGCCCTGTATCCCGTAAACGCCGATGAAGCTCAAATACTCGGGGTCTGCGGGGATATTGGGAATATCTATGCCGTGCGTAAAGAAGATGGTGATTGTGCCTGTATTGCCGCTTAAAATAGTGCCGCTGTCGAAACGGGCGGGGATTTGATGCGCAACTGTTCCCCTTGCGATTGCCGTAAGGGAATTAAGCGCGTCGCCCGCCGTATCATTGAAGTTGTTGTATGTAGAATCGGTGTACCGCACTCTGTAGCCCGTGGTGTTTCCGGCTTCAATCTCGAACATGAGCGCATACTGATGACCTGCGACAAACCCCGCTTCCTCGGTATCAATCAACGCGCTGCGGTAATCGACAAAGTCCTGCACGTCGATAGCCGCGCTTGCCGTTACCGCCGCAAGCGAAAAAGTTATCATTACAACAAGCAGTTTTATTAATTTCATAGGAAAATAACCCTCCTAATTACAGGTACTTATTATAATAGCATAAAATCTTTTTATTGTCAAGGCTTGACAAAAAGTGAGATTCGTGTTAATATGACAAATACAGGGAGCTGTTGCGCTTAAACAAGAGCGCGATACGGCTGAGAGGAAGTGAATTGACACTTCGACCTTTGCGTCTTGCCTTAAGCAAAACGCGTACCTGATGCGGATAATGCCGCCGTAGGGAAAGGAAATAAGTTCACTCTTGCTCTCCTTGTATTATTTTATTAAGGAGGCTTTTTTTAATGAAAAGCAAAAAAGTTCTTACCCTCGTTGAAAGCGCAGTGCTGCTTGGGCTTGCGTTTGCGCTCAGTTTTGTGAAAATAATCCAAATGCCGTGGGGCGGCTCGGTAACGCTGCTTTCCATGCTGCCGCTTGCCGTTATTTCAATACGGCACGGCTTGAAGTGGGGGCTGTCCGCAGCCTTTTTGTTTTCAGCGCTGGACTTCTTTGAGTCGCTCGGCAGGGTTATGGTGTGGGGGCTTACGCCGACTGTGTTTGCGGGCATGGTTTTCCTCGACTACGCGCTCGCTTATACCGTAATAGGGCTCGCGGGGCTCTTCCGCAGGAAAGGCTTCGAGGGGCAGTGCCTGGGGGTGGTTTTCGCGGTGACTCTGCGCTTTGTCTGCCACTTCATCTCGGGAATAGTTCTCTGGGGCGAATACGCCGCCTATTATGAATGGGCGCAGGACAGCGTGCCGCTTTATTCACTGCTTTATAACGGCGCGTATATGTTCCCCGAAATTATATTCACGACCATCGGCGCGGTTATTCTGCTTAAAGTGCCGTACATACAAAAGCTGTTTACGCAGGCTTAGGCGGCTTCTCCGAAGTAGCGGGTGTTTTTTTCTGCGTTTCCGGCAGAGCGGAGTCTTGCGGGGTAGCGGGAGCGGGTGTTTCTTTTTGCGTTTCCTGCGAAGCGGAGTCTTGCGGGGTAGCGGAAGCGGATGTTTCTTTCTGTGTTTCCTGTGCAGCGGAGTCTTGCGGGGTAGCAGCAGAGGATGTTTCTTTCTGTGTTTCCTGTGCAGCGGAGTCTTGCGGGGTAGCAGCAGAGGATGTTTCTTTCTGTGTTTCCTGTGCAGCGGCACTTTTCGGGGCGGCTGAGTTGCCGCTCCCCGTATCCGCATTTATATCCCGCACAACGGCAATCGTCGCCAGCGTGTCGGCGAGCTGCATCAGCATGGCGGCAAGCAGGTTAAGCTGACCGTCCGGCAGGTCGCGGGCGATTATATTAGCGGCGGCGGTGATGGAAGCCGTGAGCTCGCAGTGGTTTAAGTTTTTATTGTTCATGAAAATCCCCTCGTATTTAATTATACGGGGGATTTAATTTTTTATTAACCTATCGTCTTTTTAAGCAGCTCAGCCTTATCGGTTTTCTCCCAGCGAACGCCGAGGTCTTCTCTGCCCATATGCCCGTAAGCGGCGAGTGCGCGGTACTGCGGCTTGCGAAGTTCCAGCGTTTCGATAATCGCGGCGGGACGGAAATCAAAGACCTGATTCAGCGCTTCGCTTATTTTATCGTCGCTGACCTTGCCTGTTCCGAACGTGTCGACAAGTACCGAAACCGGCCTCGCGACGCCGATGGCATAGGCAAGCTGCACCTCGCATTTGCTTGCAAGACCCGCTGCTACCACGTTTTTCGCGGCGTAGCGCGCCATATAAGCGGCGCTGCGGTCAACCTTAGTCGGGTCCTTGCCCGAGAATGCGCCGCCGCCGTGCCTTGAATATCCGCCGTAGGTGTCGACAATGATTTTTCTGCCGGTAAGACCCGAGTCGCCCTGCGGCCCGCCGATTACAAATCGTCCTGTCGGATTTACATAGAACTTTGTATTTTCGTCAAGCAGCTCTGCGGGAACGGTGGTTTTTATAATTTTCTCGGCGATGTCCGTGCGGATTTGCTCGAGCGTCACGCTGTCCTTATGCTGCGAGGAAATAACAACCGCGTCAACGCGTGCGGGCTTGCCGTCGGCGTACTCGACAGTGACCTGCGACTTGCCGTCGGGCAGAAGATAATCAAGCTCGCCGCTCTTGCGCACAGCCGTGAGTTTTAGCGCAAGCTTATGCGCGAGCGCTATCGGCAGCGGCATGAGCTCCGGTGTTTCATCGCAGGCATAGCCGAACATCATGCCCTGGTCGCCGGCACCCGTATCGTTTTCGGCGGCTTCCTTAGTTTCATATGAATCGTTCACGCCCATAGCTATGTCCGCGGACTGCTCGTCAATGGTGGTGAGCACCGCGCAGGTGTTGCAGTCGAAGCCGAAAGAGGCGCTGTCGTAGCCGATGTCGCGCACTACCTCGCGCACAAGCTTCGGAATGTCGGCGTAAGCCTTGGTTGTAATCTCGCCCATGACAAGCACCATGCCTGTGGTCGTGCAGGTTTCGCACGCCACGCGTGACATGGGGTCCTGCGCAAGCAGCGCGTCGAGCACCGCGTCGGAAATCTGGTCGCAGATTTTATCGGGATGCCCCTCGGTTACGCTCTCAGATGTAAATAAATTTTTTACCATTGTTTTATATAATCCTTTCCTTTAAAATTATTTTCTTATTATAATCAATTAACTTCAAAAATGCTTAAGCATTTTTGAAGACGCGGCAAATGCCGCGTAAACCGCGAAGCGGCTATATAAACTTAGTCTATCACGCTTTTGCATTTTTGTCAAATAGTTTTTTCAACGTTGTTTGACAAAACTCGCTATCAGTGTTATGATTGTATTGTCGCCGGCTCCCCCGGCAGGGAGGAAGTTAGCATATGGTGCATATACTAAAATCCAATCTTGTCATTGTTTTTATCGGATATTAGTATTAATAGTAACGGTTATAGCTAACTTTGTCACTACCGGCTGCGCGAACGCCGCCGCAAGCAGCCCGCGACACGCAAAAACATAAGAATACACGGGAGGTAGCTCTCCCGTGTATTCATTTTTCACATTAGCATATGATAATAATGTCCTTGATTATCTACTATATTATATCATGCATTTTCTCATTTGCCAAGCTTTTAAATTACTTCAACTTAAACTGCGCCACTAAATCCTCAAGCATATTCGACTGCCCGCTCATTTCCTCGCTTGCCGCCGCGCTTTCTTCCGCTGTT
>WRCY01000035.1 GCA_009783695.1 Oscillospiraceae bacterium | reverse complement strand
GCAGAATGGTATCGTAGATTTTTCTACCTGGTACAGAATCTCCAACCTCTTTGTTTCCGTTACAAGAATGGCGGAATTGCAATAAGTATCAGTCAAGTACGGTTAAATCTGATTTTTCGTACTTGTTATGACCCCGGATACCCTTTTTGTACTTCCAGCATTTTATCGCGTCGTCAAGTGACCTACCTTTGTTATCCTCAAAAAAATCCCTGACGTATGTGTTATATTCAAATTGCCTGTCAATAGCGGATTTCTCTTTTTTCTTATCTGCCAATATCGTATAATAAGCCGAAACGGCTTCTTTATACGTTTTTCCGGTGTTGCCTTTCAGCCATTTTTGAAAGGCAACATTGAATGAAAATCCTTTACCGATGCTTTTAACAAAAAAGGCGCGGTGTTTTTCCGAGCAAACAAAATTATCTTCGATTAACGAATCTAATGTAATTACACCAATACTTAAACTTTTTTTGTATTGCTTTTGCCTTGACAATCGTTCTCCCGTATCAAGATAATGAGCTATCCTGTCTGTCAGTTCAGCTTTTCCGCCTGTGGTTTGCAGTCTTTCCCGTCTGCAAAAAGCAATCAATTCCTCTTTGAGATAATAAAAACTTTTAAAAATATCAATATTCAAATTACTGTCTATTGCCGGCCTGTTTTCCATATAAATCTCCCCTGCTGTATAATTGTATTTCTATCCTGTGTATTTTTATCATATCATAATAAATATGACAATAGTTTGTCATATTAAGTATAGTTATTTCAAAATAACAAACCCGCCCAAACGCAATGTTTAGGCGGGTTATCTGCACCTCGTTTAACACGGGGCATTGTGTACACCTTCAGGGATTCGAACCCGGGACCCACTGATTAAGAGTCAGTTGCTCTACCAACTGAGCTAAAGGTGCATTTTTGACAACTCAATTAGTATAGCACAAGGCGCAGGTTTTGTCAAGTATTTTTAAAATCTTTATTTTAACATAAGTTAAATAAAAATCTATATAAGCAGGCGAACAAAATTTATAATAGAGAATTGCAAAAGAATTAGTATCCCAATGTAAACGAAGCAAATTGCGCGTCCCCTCCGCCCTTGTAGGTGAAATACAACGCATTAATGTCGTCAGGGATTACGGTTTCTGCAGAAAATTCCGTCCAAACATTTCGCCGTTTATTCGGGCAATGCTTCCGTGGTTGTTCTCGCCGGGATAAGCGGGCATTTCTGCGGGTTTGTATGAATCTATGTTTATATCACGGTTACTCACGATTCGCCGAAAACACGGGGCTCGCCATCGGGAATGTATTCCCATGACGGAAGATAAGGGTTGAAGCATTGGTTATTGATACTTTTTATTCTTTTGCTTTCTTGAATTTAAGCTTAAATGTTTTAACAGAGCCGTTAAAATCAATTTTAACATCAACCACATCAGAATCAACCTCAACATCATATAAATTATAACTTACAATTCCGTTTGCTTCGGTAGACCTAACAGGCGTTAGCTGTTTGCCGCCCATAATTTCAACTTTGGGTATTTGCGGACGTTCGATTTTAGTTTCATCGGAACTGAACCCGATACCGTCCAAGTCGAACAACTCGCCTTCGCCACCCTTAGCCACAAGAAACAAGGCGTGTTTTTTATTTAATTTATCAACGTATTCAAATACGTCAACAGAGGGTTGTGCAGAATTGATTTCACCTATTTTTGTGCCGCTGAACGGACAATCAAGCCAAACATTAACCTTAAAATCATCTGTTGTTTTCGGTGTGAAGAACAAATTAAATTTTGTGCCTTTCTCGGTTTTCCTAAAATCGAAATACTTATAACCGATTATATCGCCGCTCCGAGCGCCAATAATCGGCGCGTGATTATCCCATATATCCCATGCGTCTGCCTGTGTGTCAGTATTTGAAAGGTAGCAAGCGATTCCCGCGGAATAATACCCATAAGGGTTCATGCCGTATATATTGAAGCCCTCAGATGTAACCTCCGCGCCTGTGTATTCAAAGCCGCCTGCTTTCGCCGCCCATGTTTTGTCGTCCGAATACGGGTCGTAAGCTCTTATTGTAACCCTGCCGCCGTCGGCGACCGTCTTCTCGTCCCATGCAACTTTAATCGGCGCCACCATCGGCTGCCGCATATACCCGAAACCTCTCGGCGCTCTGTGATAGAAAGCATACCACTGACCGTTAACGAGTTCAATACTTCCGTGCGTGTTATGCCCCGAATAACTCGTTTGCAAAGCTGTGCCGTCTTTGTTTACAACGACAGCGCGTGAATCCACAAGCACGCCGCCGCTCCTCCAGGGCCCGAGCGGCGTATCGCCGAAAGCGCAACGCAGTGCGGAGTTGGTGCTTTCAAGCCCATAATCGGGTCCCGAATATCCGCTGTAAACCCAGACGTATTTATTTCCGATTTTACGAATCGACGCGGCTTCAAAGAAATTGAAACTGCCGAGGTCTTCATCGGGATAAACGCTCGGGTATACTGTACCTTCCGGGTCATGGATTACGCCGTAGCTTGCGCTTGCGGGTATGAACCGCTGTATAATTTCTGTTCCGGGTCTGACGGAGTACATAGTGTTCTGGTCTAATTCAGCGGCGTAACATCCTTGAAAACCCCAGTAACCATACGCTCTGAAGCCGATTTCATAATCGGGGTCGTTCGGGTCGTCGATGTACTCGACATACACGGCAGGGTCGAAGCCCATGCAGCTGCCCGGGGTCGTACTTCTGCCGTCCTCTGTCATGTTGAGCGGCGTGAAAGGCCCCACAGGGCTGCTGCCTTTTGCGACCATAGCTTCGCGGTTTTCGCCGCGGCTGTGCGGGTAAAGATAATACTCCTTTGAGCCGTCCCTGCGTTTGACTTCAACCAAATCCGGCGCATACATCACGTCCCATTGATTGTCGATGAAGTATGTAAAAATGCTGCCTTCGTCACGCCAGTCGCTTAAATCCTCCACAGGCGCGGACCACGCTCTTATGTCGGGTCCGCAATAGCTGTCGTTTCTGACGTCGTGCGAGCCGATGATGTAAAGCCGGTATTTACCGGGGTTATCGGGGTCTTCAAACACGCGCGGTTCACCGTCGGGCAAGTGTTCCCACAAAGGCAGATATGGATTACAGCCGTTTAGTTTCATGTTTTCATTAAGTCCTTTCTTTACAAGCAAAAAATCATAAGCTTCGTTTTCCCCGATTTATTGTTGTTTGTTTCAACCTTTTCATTAAGTCCTTTCTTCACAAGCGAAAAATGATAAGCTTTGTTTTCCCGATTTATTGTTGTTTGTTTCAACCTTTTCATTAAGTCCTTTCTTCACAAGCGAAAAATCATAAGCTTTGTTTTCTCAAATTATGTGTCAGTTATTTTTAAATTCTTCTCAGTGAAAAATATTTCTTGCAAAATGATGCAATCCGTTTTTCCATACGGAAAAATCATGACCGCCCCGGGTGACGTAATAAACGAGCGGGACGCCATTGCTGATAACCACCTCGTAATACGAATCAGCCACATAATTTAACATTTCCTCACTATCGCCGTTGCAGATGAATATGAGCGTGTTGTTTGTGAACTCATCGGGAAGTGTCAATTCACCTGCTGTCAATCGTCCCGCAAATCGTTAATGAAATTATCGAAAGCGGCGATATTCTCCGCTGCGATTATTCAAGGTTATATGATGAATAAACATTCCCGCCTCCAAAAAAAGAATTATATGCGTATTATATGCCATTATATCATATTGACAAAAGGATTTCAATACCTTATTATTTATAAAACAAAAAACCGCCCAAACTAAATGTTCAAGCGGTTTTATTAATTACACCATTAAGAGTTCAAGCCCGGGCTATCCTCTCGCAAAGCCGCCCGTACCCCAGCCATGTACCTCGGATAAGAATTCCCACCATTCGTTTTGGTCGTACCAGTCAAGCTCCTCTATCGCGTCTGCATTGCTCGCCCAGTAATCGTCAATAGGGATTCTTCCCAGCAGGGTGCGCTTGTATTCAAACCATGAGTAACCACCGTAATCGGTATGCTCTTCAACCTCGCGCTCCGCCTCAACATAATAATACCCGTCTTCTTCAAATTGAATATACATGAATTCGTTATCGCCGGCGTTTTGACGGGTTCTGAGCGTGATTTCACCGAACTCGCCCGTGTTAATATCGCAGAATAAATAGCTTATGTCAATAAGCTGATGATTTGTCATCCAGTCGTCGTTGTTATACCGTATCATAGATATGCGTCCGTCGCGTTCTTCGTTAATAAATATGAATCCGTGCGCATTTTCGGCGAGCAGCGTTATTTCGCCCGTCTTGACATTAAGTCGGGAAAGCGTTTCATCCCTGCGCGAGTGGAAGATGATTTCGCCGCTGTCGGGTATATTCCAGGTGTTCCCCGTGAAGCCGTATCCCGTGTCGCTGAATATATCGGTTCTCTGCCCTGTGGCGGGGTTGTAGGAGAATATGTTTATTTCCTGATTGTTATAATAGTTGAGCATATCTTCTTGAGACTGTCCCCATTCGGGATAAAGAGTTTCTATCAGATAAAGCTGACCGCTCCACAATCCCAGAACATTAGCGTGGAAATTCAAGTCCCCCGCCCATATTTCATTGACAGTTTTATTTGCATAATCAATTTCAATCAATGCCGGAACACTGTTGTATCCCCATTCTTCATTCGGAATCATGATGTTTGTCATCATATAAAGCTTCCCGTTCATGAGCCAGTTCTGCCCCCATGAGAAGTCATACTTATCGGGAATCCTCATATGTTCGGTTCTTCCGCCGCCGTCAAGCCCCAAACGATAGAAGGTATTGCCGCTGTTCAAAGCGTAGATGTATTCCCCGTCCACGAAAAGGCAGTTGCCGCCGCCCCAGCCCCTGTACGAGGTAAAGCCCCACTGGTTAAACTCATCGGGGTCGGCAGGGTCGTCGGGCAGAAATGCGCCGCAATCCTCCGAATCATGCGGACAGGTAACACGGTTGCATAAAACCATGTCTTTGCCTGTGGCGCTGTCGATAATATGAATGAGGGTAATCTGTCTCCATTCATCAACATGGCTACCTACAGAAACGCCTCCGCCGCGGCCGCCGCTGCTGTAAGCTATATCCATTCCCGGCTGAATTGTATTAATATAATATGCTCCGTGCTCTGTGACCCATATATCCGGAATCAACAGCGATTCACCCGAAGCTGCGTCGGGTATAATTGTCAGCTTTGAAAAGTCGGCTTCACGAGGCTGGGGAGTCCACCACCCCATATTCTCTTCTTCCTCTTCCCTTGCGCTTATAACCTCGAGCGCCTCATCCCCCACTTCATCTCCCGTACCCGTAACCGCCGCGCCTTCTCCCCCGCAGGCAGTAAGGTTGAGCAGAAGTGATGCAAGTAATAAAACCACCGGTAACTTTTTCATTGTAACCTCCATATAACTTTTAATATTGAATTCTCCGGCGAAGCCGGTATTTCGACAACAGACCCTGCGGTCAGGTTTTTCCGAATCTTCGGATTACGTACCAGCCGCTGACCGCGGAAATAATCATGAACACGAAAACCTGTACCGCCTTAAATGCTGACGGTGCGATTATAAGCCCGTTTACCGTAATAAGCTCAAGCACGCTGAGCGGTGCGAACAGCTCAAGCCCGAAGCGATACATAAGCAGCGGGAACAGCAGAATCAGTGCGCTTATCAGCATGGCATAAACGTTGTGCCGGATTCTGAGCGAGATTGCGAGTATGAGCAGCATGATTCCCGCGAAGAAAAACAACCTCAGAATCAGCATAAGCACAATATATACCGCAATCGGCATGCCGCTCATAAACACGGGAAAGCTTCCGAGCTCCGCAGCCGACAGACTCGCGAGAGGCGCAAAAATCCCGCCGTAACCGAAGAACCGCCCTGTGTAAATCAAATCCGGCAGCGAGGCGATGATAAACGCGGCGAGCAGCGTCCCACCGCACAGCAGCAGCTTCAGGCGCACAGTATCGGCGTGCCCGCGCGGTGAGGCGTTCAGAATCTTATACATTCCCGTCTTGTATTCCATCGGGAACACGCCGCAAAGACACAGAATCATAACAGCAATCAGCCACATTCCGGCGGTCACTCCCGCATTCGGGTTATTCATTCCCAGCAGCCGTGCATAACCCGCATCATACACAAACTGCGCGTGCTTGGTGTCGCGCACATATATGAACCGCTCAAAGATTTCATCAAAGCCCCACATGCTGTTTACAGTGTCATAATGCGGCTGCAGCAGCTCCCAAACCTCAAACCATTCGACCTCGCCGCGCATCTGCATCTGATTGAGCCTTTCAATTTCCGCGTTTGCGTGGTCGAGCTTCTGCCGCTCGGCAATCAAAGACTCATGCTTCTCGAGGGTAAGCGGCCCCTGCAGCGACAGCAAATATTCCTTTTGGTAATTATGCCCCCAGCCGAGGTACGGCTCCCGCGTGTTGTATATGTTGTAGCCCTGTATAATCATGAACGCAATAAGTATAAGAAGCGCCTTATTTGTGAATGCCAGCTTCTTGAATTCATAAAATTTATAACCGGTGTGAACGCGCGCAGGCAGCCGCAGCTTCTTGAACTTGAACAACTCGAGATTGCTTTCGAGCGCGTGCTTTTTCAAATATGAAATGTAGACTGCAACCGCAAATACCGCAAGCATTATAATCCCGAAAGCCATGTAAACGGGCGCAACACGAACGGGCGAGCCGAATATGTCAAGGTTGAAATAATCCCCGAGAATTTTATGCGGCCTTATAAGTGAATACAGGTTTAAAAAGCGCAGAATGTTCCAGCCTGATATCAAGGGAATCGCCGAAAGCGCCATGTTTATACCGGCGGCAAGAAGCGTGATAAGCATCAGTATTATTGAATGACGTGCATGAATTGCAATGAGCATAACCGCCATGCCTATGCAAATCAGCGCAATTGTTTTAGAGGCGAGATACATCGCCATAAATCCTGCGACCGACACCTGCAGCGTACTCCCGAAAAAGAACGGCACAGATTGAACCGAACGGGTAATGTCCCCGAGCCCGAAAGTGTATTCGGCAAATACTACCCCTGAGAAAAACATAAGCACACTCACAAAGGCAATGCTGACAGCAAGCGCCCCGAGCTTCGCTGCAATGGTATGAATGTGACCCTTCGGCGTTGATTTTACAATCAGAAAAAGCCGCTTATCCTTTTCGTCGGTGATTAAAATAATGCAGATAACAACAAGCAGCATCAGAATAATTATGTCCGCGGACGGCGAGTCGAACAGAGCGCGAACCCCGCCGTACACATCGTAGCGGATTTCCGTGCCTCGCATACCCGCGAAGTCTTCCTGCGTCATCTTGATATTACGCGATGAAAAAGAATCGGGGTCGCTTCCGAAAATCGCCGAGCCGAGAAGCCTGCCGGCCTCCTCGTCAATCCTGTCGAGATACGCCGAATATGTATTCACGGTCAAATCGTTCATTATGGCGCTATAAAACGTTCTGCGGGCGTGAATTTCCTGCCACGGGAGGTCTTCGTCCAGTCTGTCGCCGAATCTCTCGCGCACCTCGTCATACTTCTCCTCAAGCTCCTCTATGTAATCGCGCATCCAGTTAGTCCAGTAATCTTCTTCTATGTAATCGTCGTCATTATCATCATCTGCTTCCTCTTCTACATCATCTTCTTCATAATCGCCGTTTAATGACAAAGAAACAATGCTGAAAGACTCAACGACTTGAACCGAGCCGCCGCCTCTGACGACTCTTCCCCCTGCGCCTCTGCGTGCCGATATATTTTCTGCATACATAATTCTATAGCTGTGAAGCGTATCCTTGAGCTGATAGGCGTCCGCTAAATCAATTTCGTCCTGAAGCCAGGTAAGCTTTTGCCCGAGCGGCATAACGCGCAGCATGTCGTACACTTCCTTGACTTCGGCGTTCGGAATTTCCGTGTATGCAGGACGGTTCAAAAACCATAAGGACAGCACATTCACCGCGAGCGCGGCAGCGAGCATACCCCAAAAAAGCTTTTTTGTAACTACTTTATATAATTCATATTTTAATAATCTCATTCTTCAAACACCTTCATATAAACCGACTCTAAGCCATCAGCGTCAAACTTCCCGCATAAATCGGACGGACTGCCCCTTTCAATCACTACACCTTTTTTAAGCAGTATAACATCGTCGGCAATGGTTTCTATATCGGAAACGACATGCGTTGCAAAAAGAATGATTTTCTCACCCGCCATAGACTTTACGATTTCGCGTATCCTAATCCGCTCCTTAGGGTCAAGTCCCGCAGTAGGCTCGTCAAGCACGATTATTTCCGGGTCGCCGATAATCGCAGACGCGAACAGTATGCGCTGCTTCATGCCGCCCGAGTATCCCGAAATCCTGTCGCGCAGCCGGTCGGAAAGATTCACGAGCGCCGCTACCCTTTCCACTTCTTCCCGCACTCTTTTCGACGGAATGTCCTTTAAGCCCGCTATGTAACACAGAAAATCCACACCCCGAAATCCGTCATACATTCCCTGCTGCTGCGGCATATACCCTAAAATTCCGCGGTATTCCTTTCCGGCTTCCTCGATGCGGGTAACGGCGTCCGTCTGCGACGCCCCTTTCCACAAAACCTTGCCCTCGTCGGCGCGCAGGCTCAGAGTAAGTATGTTCATCAGCGTGGACTTCCCCGCGCCGTTAGGACCCAGCAGCGCGTAAACACCGCTCGTGAGGTCAAGGCTTATATTATCGAGCGCCTTGTTCTTTCCGTAAGATTTACTTAAATCCTTAATAACAATCATATATTTTCATTAAGTCCTTTCTTCACAAAAGCGGAATGAAAACATCGTTTTCCCCGATTTAGTTTTATTTTGAAACTTTTCACCATGTCCTTTCTGCATCAACGAATAATAAAAAGTTTCGTTTTACCCGGCTCGGTATCATTTATTTTCAAACTTTTTTCCGGGCCGCCGAGAACGTTGTTCCCTACTTATTAACACTAAACAAAAACTGGAAATGTTTCCTCTTTTTACATTAAGTTAAATAAAATCTTAACGCTTGATATTTTATATTACAAAAAGTGCTTCCCGTCATCGTAAAAGGCGATACACTCATTCTCCTTAAAAATGATTAATAACATTCCTGTATAATACGGACAAGAAATGCAGCTTCGATTTTACTTGCAAGGTTTATTATCGTTTTATGTGGTTTGCGGTGTGACTATTTGGATTTTGCGCCGGAAAGAAAGCGAGGCCGCGACTTTTTCCGTAAACATCGGCAAGTCCTCCTGGCGGCAGTACATTGTGTAGACTCCGTTCCAGTGCCGGCGCAGCCGCCCCAAATGACACTTGTTCAGCGCCTCCCAATTATCTGACATATCCGGGGCATTGCCCGACGTTTCATCAGTTTTTAAAAACAAATTGTATGTTTCCCGCAGTCCTTCAATTATGAATGTGCTGTACTTCCCGTTCCCGTCGAAATAATGCCCTACCAGCTTTGCCATCCGCTCCTCCATTTTTTATAGCATTTGTACAAATAGCATTATAAATATTTGTATGCAATTACCTATTTATACATAGACGTTTTTATTATAACATAACCGCAGTTATGTTTCAATGTTCTCGGGGCCCGTTCGAAAATTCATTTTCGGTAACGGGTGAGGTTATTATAACATAATTGCAATCGCTTTACGGCGATTGCGGAGGCAAAGCCGCCGGCGGCGTGAACGCGCCGAATTATTGTTGAAATAAAATCACCGTTTCGGCTTTGCCGAAACCATCCGCTCATGGGCGGCAAGTGTTTACGTTTGGGTGTGTGATTTTATTATAACATATTTTGCATATATATCAAGTATTTAAATGTAAATTAATTTAAAGTGTAAAGTATTCACTCCAAGCTTACCGGGAATACTATCTGCATTATAAAAGGATTAAACAAATACAATTCAACGGCATTATTAAGTATAATAGAACAGCCGGGCAGCAGGGCGCTTCTGTAATTAAAGTACCTTTCTTTACCTGTTTATTGACATTTTCGGCTTTCTGTGGTATGATGGGGATTAAAGTTGATAGTTGAATCGGAAAAACAATGTTTTCATGCCGCATTAGAGAAGAAAGGACTTAATAAAAAATGTTTTCTAAAAAGAACAAGAACACAGATGCCGAGGGCGTTTTAAAGAATATTTTAAACCAGCCGGATTTGAATGTATTCGCAGTCCGCGGAAGAAAATGCGAAGTTATTTTTGCGAACGCAGCCGCGAAAGCGCGCCTGGGTTCCGATTATGATATGGAAAACGGGTGTGAGCTAAGCTTCGCAAAAAATTATCAGAAGCTTTGCGATTATTGTCCGTCCGGGAGGAAAAGCGGCAAGAAAACGGGCGCCTATTTTGAAATTAAAGACAAGTCCGAGCGCACATACATAGCAAACTGCAATACCGTTGACTGGTTCGACGGCGAGCCTGCGGTCGTCTTTTTTACACGTGATATAACCAAGGAAAAAGAAGTCAACAAGAAGCTGTATTCGCTTGCATATCTTGACCAGCTCACGGGAATCCCGAACAGACGCAAGCTTCAGGACGACTTCGCCGCGCTTGAGGAGCTCATCCGTGACGGTATGCTGTCGGGCGTGGCTGCGCTGTTTGACCTTGACCACTTCAAGGCTGTCAACGACACATACGGGCATAACGCCGGCGATATGATTCTTCGCCGCCTTGCCGAGCATTTGTCGGCGAACCCCGCGTTCGGCGGGAAGCTGTACCGTCTGGGCGGAGATGAATTTGTGCTGCTGTTCTCCGATGCCCCTGATAAATTCGGTACCGGCGAAAAGATGCTTGAGCATTATACCGGGCTTATTTCTATGGCGCTGTGTTCATACACGCTGCCTAATATCGAGATTTCATGTACCTTAAGCATCGGCGTCTCCGCTTTCCCGAAGCACGGCTCAAACTTGTCGGAAATTCTGCGCAAAGCTGACATAGCCATGTATAACGCAAAAACAAAGGGTCGTAACCGCATATGCGTTTTCGAGGACCAATACGACGTGGCTCAGAAATTCAAGGATTTGTTTGTCAATCTGCAGCCCGTGCTTTACGCGTCGCGGGAAACTTTCGGGTACGAGCTGGTTGACCGCGGGGACGACAACAGCAGCGACGGCGAGGATAACACCATAAACCTGAGCGGCGTAAACCGCACTGTCGACGCGCTGGGGCTTGAAGATATTAAAAACGACCTGCGCTTCTTTATTTCCTATTCAAGCCAGCTGCTTAACCCCACCGTTTCAAAGACACTGCCGCGTGACAAGTTCATCGTGCAGATTAACCTGCCGGAAATCATTACGAAAAACGATGCCGGGATTTACCTCAACTTACGTAAGAGCGGCTATAAGCTGACTCTTGTCGGGCTGACCGAAAACAACGCGCTAAAAGAGGTGCTGACTCTTGCAGACTTCTGCAAGTTCAACAACGAGAAAACCAAGACTCCCGCACAGAAAAAAATAATACAGGAGAACCCGAAAATCAGATTCATCGCTACCGACATAGACACGCCGGAGGAATATCTGATGGCAAAAAACGCAGGCTTCAGCCTGTATCAGGGATACTTCTTCAGCCACAGCAAGCCCGAGGTTTATGAGGAAAAGAGGAAGACCAAGGACATCAGCCCGATGAAAGTGAATTACCTGCAGCTGCTCAAGCACTCCAGCACCACAGGCTACATGAACTTCAGCGAAATCAGCTCTATTATCTCCTCCGACGTCGCGCTGACCTACAAGCTTCTGCGCATCTTAAACTCCGCGGCTGTCGGGCTTCGCAATGTATCAAGTGTTTCAATGGCAGTAGCGTATCTGGGCGAGGAAAACTTAAAACAGTGGATAGCGGTACTCGCGCTTCGCGGAATTGCCGAAGACCAGCCGATGGAGCTCGTGCGTATGTCGCTCATAAGAGCGCGGTTCGGTGAAATGCTCGCTCCGAACTTTTATATAAAACAAGACCCTAAGAAGGTTTTCATGGTCGGCCTGCTGTCGCTGCTGCACGTCGCGTTTGAAATGAGCAAGGCGGAGTTCCTGGAGGAAATGCCCGTTTCGGATGAAATCCGCGAGTCGCTGCTGACAAAAGACGGTGTTTATTCCGCTCTGCTGCAGTTCTATGAAGATTACGAATATGCAAACTGGGACGATGTATCCGCGTTCACCGAATCAAACAGACTGAACTCACAGCTGGTCAACGACTCATACATCTCAGCGACAAAGTGGTATAACGATTTAATAAGCGAGGCATAAACAACATTGTTTTCATTCCATTCTTGTGAAGAAAGGACTTAATTAAAATATTTATGAAATGTTTATTATTGATTGCGGTATTATTCTTATTTGCTTCATGCGGTAAAGAAGCGGAAAACGGCGGAATAACGCCGCAAGCCAAACCGGAAATCGTTTCTGAATCCTCTTATTTCATGCTGCCTTATGAGTTTTCTGCGACCGATTTATACGGCAATACGGTCACGCAGGAAACGCTCGGCGAAAAGCAGGTGTTCTTCGTTCACCTGTGGGCGACATGGTGCGGCCCCTGCGTCCGCGGAATGCCGGACCTTGCGGAAGCAGCGCAGACTTACGGGGACAGCGTGGGCTTCCTTGGGCTTGTTTCCGATTATGATTCAAACTTAGACGGCGCGATAAGCATCATCGAGTCTGCGGGAATGCCGGATTCTTTCATCATGATTGACGCGAACGAGCCGAGCGCCGCCCATTTACGCGAAATGGTGCGTACCGGTTTCGTGCCTGCTACTGTTTTGATTACAATAGATAACCTTTCCCCCGAGCCGCTCACAGGCAGAAACTATGCGGAGCTTCTTGATGAGGTTCTGCCATGAACAAAATTGCGCGAACATTAATTCTTATAACTGGATTGGTTTTCATCGTGCTCGGTATTTGGCATGATGAACCCGCCGACATCATGAATAAAGCGGTCACAGTCTGCCTTGAATGTATAGGAATCGGATAATGAAAAAACTAATAAACCTGCCGAAACGCCTGCTGATTCAATTATGCTTCTTCCTTTTCCAAAACCCGCTGCTTGCCAACTTCATGAGCGGCAGGATTTATCAGGGCGAACTCAAGAAAGCCTGCACGCCCGGACTCAACTGCTACTCCTGCCCCGCGGCAGTAACCTCATGCCCGATGGGCGCGATGCAGCTTTTTCTCGGCGGCGCAAAGCACAGCATAAGCCTGTTTGTCACAGGCTTATTGCTTTCTGCCGGGGTCGTGTTCGGGCGGTTGATTTGCGGATACGTTTGCCCGTTCGGGCTGTTTCAGGACCTGCTTTATAAAATAAAAACACGGAAACTGATATTACAGCTTAAGTATGCTCGTTACATAAAGTACGCTGTTCTCTTATTTTTCGTAATTCTTCTGCCTTATTTTATCCGCTGCGGATTATCCGGGCTCGGAAGCCCCTGGTTCTGCGAATATATCTGTCCGGCGGGAACGATTTTCGGCGCGGCGCCGCTGCTCGCCGCCAACGAGTTTCTGCGCTCCATGCTCAGCTGGCGGTTTGTTCTGAAAGCTTTGATTGCTGTTGCTGTCATCATTTCTTCCGTGTTTGTCTTCCGCATTTTTTGCAAGGTTCTTTGCCCGCTGGGCGCGGTTTACGCGCTGTTTAACAGGTTTGCCGTATTCAAAATGCACTGCGATAAAGAAAAATGCATCTCCTGCGGCGATTGCCGCAAAGCCTGCCATATACGGCTTGACCCCGCCGAAAAGCCGAACTCCCCCGAATGTGTCCGCTGCCGGGAATGTGTAAGCTCGTGCAAATCAAAAGCATTAAAATAAAATTAAAAATAATCGTATCGGGAAAGTGTTGTTTCGATACCGTTCACAAGCGGTGCGACGCTTCTGATGAAGAAAGGATTTAATAAAAATTACAATCCGATTCTATTACAATTCGGTACAGTGCTTGACTTTGCAACTTTTTGCACGTTATAATTGTGTTAGCATCAAAGGGGGAATAAAATTTGAAATCAAATGACACAAAATCGGGAAAACAAAATTTTTCATTCATCAAAAGTGCAGAAAGGACATAGTGAAAACATGAAAAAAGCAGTAATAGTTTTTATGGCGGCAGCGTGCCTTTTAAGCCTTGCGGCATGTTCAAGCAGCAGAAATATGGAAATGAACGGTATGTACGTAACAGATAGCGCGCCGGAAAGCGCGGATATGAAGGAGATGTTTGAGGCGGAAGCTCCGCTAAGTGCAGGCTTTGATATGGCGAACGAAATATATTATGACAGAGAAGCAGACGGAGCGGCGAGTATTCAACATACCGGTGATTCTGCACCGTTGCCCGCCGAGCAGGCGCGCATAATTATCCGTAACGCTTCAATGATGATTGAAGCCGAGAACGCCGTGGAATTGTACCGGAGCTTAAACGAGTTCAACCGCTTCCTGGGCGGGTATGAATTCTCGAGCCAAACGTCGCACCACGATACATACTCGTCGGTTGAGGCGGTTTTTAAAATCCCGCCGGAAAAACTCGACGAGTTCATGAACTATGCCGGCGACAACGGCAGAATTATCCGCTCGTCAACCACGTCCAACGACGTTACCGACCAGTATTTCGATATGAGGACGCGGGTCGAAACCAAGCGCAGGTCGCTGGAAGCCTATTATGCCCTGCTTCAACACGCAAACACTATAAACAAAATCACCACGCTGCAGCGTACTATCGACAGCATTATCGAGGAAATCGAAGCTTTCGAGGGGCGGCTGCGGGTCTTGGAAAGCCTTTCCGAAATGGCAACCGTCAGCCTCTATATAAGCCAAAAGTACGACCCTGTCATAGAGGAAGAGGAGCGGCGCGAAATCGACTGGAGCGCGCTCAGCCTTGACGATATGGGTTACTTCATCAGAAACGGATTCATCTCGGTGGTGAGCACGATTGCGGCGGTTATTCAGTGGATACTCATAGCGTTCGTTGTGACCCTGCCGATTTGGCTGATTCCTACAGTTATAATTATTATCATTATAAGACGAATAAAAAAGAAAAAAGCAAATTCAATTAAAATAGAAACTCCCGAAATTTCTGAAATTTCCGAATAAGCATAACAAAAGCCGTCGTTTGACGGCTTTTATTTATTCATAACGATTTCTCACCCATCCACTGCTCCCGCTCCACAAGAAAGCCGAGCTTCCCGTACCAGTCAGCAATCGCAACATACCGCAGTTCAATAGAGGAGCAGCCCTGCTCTTTTAGCCACTGCATACCCCCGGCGACCATGCGCCTTCCTACTCCGAGTTCTCTCGCGCGGTTTATAACGCCCACACAGCCGATACACCCGATTCTATTGCCGCTTGTATTGAACCGCGCGCCGTCCGCCGCAAGTATCTGAAAGCCGATAATTTCATTACCGCGAACCGCAAGCATAACAGGGTCAGCGCAGTCCTCAAACACATGAACCCAGCTTGAATCCGCGTCTTCAACGGCGGCAAGCAGTGCGCTTTTATCCGCTTCCTCAGCAAACCGAAAGCTTATATCCTTCGGCAGAGGCGGGATTTCAAGCTTGTTTATATCAAAATCTTCGAGCTGTATAGTCATATTCACGCTCGCCCATTCTGCTTCATAACCGCGCTTCTTAAAAAAGCTGACGGCGGCGGGGTTATCACTCGGAACGCCTTGCAAAATATAATGCCGTCCGCGTCCGAGTATGATTTTATTTGCGCCGCTTTGCTTTATGAACTTCTCGGATTCTTCAAGCAGTCTGCTCCCGAAGCCGCGCTTCTGCAACTGCGGATTTACGCACAGCAGTGCAATGGTATTACCGTGAATGAGCGAGAATCCGGCGAGCATTTCGCCGTCATAAGCATATTTAATTTCGGCGAACCCAGGCTTTTGCAGCGAGTGCCAGTCGTTTTCCCGCATTTGATAAGCGGGTAAACATTTACTGTAAAGTTCAAACAAATTTTTCATCATCTTGCATACGGGGCGGAATGATAAAACCACTCAAGCGCCTGCTCCTTAGTTTTTTCTCCGTAAACATAATCCCATACCGCATCTGTAAAGTAATTTTGAATCTCCCGGTCAGTACTTTGAATGAAATCAGCCCGCACATTCCCTGCTATTTGCCCCCATGCACCGTAATAATTCTGCCCGCCGAGAACATCGGATAAGTGCGAAGAAGCGAAGTATGGCATTAAATTTTGTACAACCCTGCCGCTGTTTACAAAGTCGCCCGGGCCTTGACCTATGCCCGGTGTTTCATAAAAATCCCAACCGTCATCGTATGTCTTGAGCTGAGGAATACCTGAGTCAACCAAACGCAGATACTCGTTAGTATAAACCCCCGTCGCCCAGTTTGTGAGTGTTTCTTCGTTCATAGCCGCAAACTTTATAAAATTAACAGCATTATTAGAGTTTTGTGCACCCTCCGATACTCCGAGCCATGTCCCGCCCCAGAAGTACGGCAGCGGCCCCTGCACAAGCCCCCAGTCGCCATGGCTTTCATAAGCGTTCGGCGTAATCACATACTGGAGTCCCCAGGTGGGCATGAAGTAGCTGAAAATCCGTGTTTCCTCGCCTGTCGTCCAATCAGTGAACGAACCGCTGATAGAATTGAACCATTCCATAGACCACTGTCCTGCTTGCGCAGTTAAGTTTTCATCGAAAAAGATTTTTACATAGTCAAAAAAGCTTTCAACCTTAGGGTCAATTACAAGCCGGGAATTACTAACCCACGGCTGCGTGCGCTGAAAGCAAAAAGGACTGAAGAGCTCATTCACGCTGCCCACCATATAAAGATTCGGCGAATGTGCGCTTATTTCCCTCGCGGCTTGAAGATACGCGTCCATATCGCGCACTTTCGACTGCACAAAAGCAGGGTCGTCAGTGCCCCAAACCTCGCTTGCGATGCTTCTGCGGTAGAACATCCCGCCGACAGCTGCCTGATAAGCATAGGCTCTGACTGCTCCTTCGGGACAGGTCGCCGCGTCAACCGTAAACTGATAATGACCTGTTGCATCGGACAGAGGTTTTAAATGCGATAAATCCATCAGCGAGCCGTTCTCGACAAATTCGCGCATAAACGCGGACTCAAGCGCGACTATATCGGGGGCGCTGCCGCTCAGAACCGCAGCCATAAGCTTATCCTTATAATTATTACCCATGTCCGGCTCAAAGACATAATTAACATTAACACCGGGGTAAGCCTCCTTAAAAGCAACGGATAAAACTTCAATCTCGTCAGTGAATGACCATATTTCGAGATTGCCGGATAAATAGCCGTCATCAACAGCTTCAAGAATTTTAAATGGCTCTGTATCAACAGGGGCTTCGAATAAATCGAAGCCCGGAATTTCATAAGGTTCTATTGTAATAATATCGCTGCTGCTTGTATTGCGCCGTCTTACGCCGTCGTCGGAAGCCGAGCGGTCTATGTTTACCCCCGAGCTTGAGCCCAATACTACGGGTAACAGGAAATGCACACCGAAAAATCCTCCCGCAAACAGCGCCAAAGCTAAGAAAATCACCGCGGCTACCGCGAGCGGGGATTTACCTTTCGGTTTCGCCTGCGGCACTATGTAGGCCTGATGCGCTTGCTCCGTCATTACCGGCGGCGGGGGCATGAAAACGGGCGGCGGCGTGGCTTCGGTGACGGGCTGCTCCGGCTGATTGAGCCATTCCGGCGTTTCCGTCGGTACAGGCGGCGGTGCGGCTGCAACCGCCTCTTGAACAGGCTGCGGCGCAGGTACGGGCTCCGGTACAGGTGCGGGCACAGGTTCCGGTGCAGGTGCGGGCGCAGGTTCCGGTGCAGGTGCGGGCGCAGGTTCCGGTGCGGGCACAGGCTCCGGTACAGGTGCAGGCACAGGCTCCGGTACGGGTATGGGTGCGGGCACAGGCTCCGGTACAGGAGGCGGCGCTGCCTCTATCTTACTTCCGCATCCCGAACAAAAAGCTGCGTTTTCCACTACCTTAGCTCCGCAATTAACGCAAAAAGCCATAATGATTCTCCTTTTATGTAAGATTTATTTTGTTAGGATAATTCTACCACAAAAAACTGCAGTTGTCAATCATTGTTTAGAACTTTCCGCTCTTTTCATACTGAGCGAAATCCGCTTCTTTTCGGGGTCAACCGACAACACCTCAACGTTTACAATATCGCCGGCTTTCACAACTTCGGACGGGTGCTTGACAAATCTGCTGCACAGCTCGGAAACGTGAACCAGCCCGTCCTGATGCACGCCGATGTCCACAAACGCACCGAAGTCAATAACGTTCCTGACCGTGCCTTTCATCACCATGCCCGCCATGAGGTCTTTCATGTCCATGACGTCAGTGCGCAGCATCGCCGGCGGCAGCTCGTCGCGCGGGTCACGCCCGGGTTTGAGCAGCTCGGCGACAATGTCGTTCACGGTCGGAACCCCCACACCGCTGTACTCCGCAACTTTCTCAACACCTGTTTCCTTTACTTTCTCGCGTAAGCCAATGATACCTCCGGAAGCTACGTTTTTTAGAGAGAGTCCGCAGACTTCGAGGATTTTTTCGGCGGCTTTGTAGCTCTCGGGGTGAACGCCTGTGTTGTCAAGAATATTTTTGCTTTCGGGAATCCGCAAAAACCCCGCGCACTGCTCGAAGGCTTTCGGGCCTATTTTCGGGACTTTTTTAATCTGGCTTCTTGAAGAATAAATGCCATTTTCCTCGCGGAAAGATACTATATTGTTTGCGGTTGTTGCCGTCAATCCGGACACGTAGGCGAGCAGCGCAGGGCTTGCCGTATTCATGTCAACTCCCACAGCGTTAACGCAGTCCTCGACCACGTTTCCGAGCGTTTCATCAAGCCGCGCGGGCGGCATATCGTGCTGATACTGACCGACGCCGATTGCCTTGGGGTCGATTTTTACAAGCTCGGCAAGCGGGTCCTGCAATCTTCTTGCTATCGACACCGCGCTCCGCAGCGAAACATCAAGCTCGGGAAACTCTTTCGCGGCGAGCTTCGACGCCGAATAAACAGATGCACCCGCCTCGTTGACCACCATATAAGACACGCCGTCCAAGCTTTTAAGCATATCGGCGATGAATATTTCCGATTCTTTTGACGCTGTGCCGTTGCCGATTGCTATTGCCTTTACGCCGTGTTTCTTTATCATGCGGGTGAGTGTTGCGGTCGCTTCCGCAGTTTTATTATGCGGGGCGGTAGGGTAGACAACGCCTGTTTCAAGCAGCTTGCCCGTACCGTCAACGACGGCGATTTTACAGCCTGTGCGGTACGCAGGGTCGAAGCCCATCGTCACCATGTTCTTGACCGGCGGCTGCATAAGCGTGGGCTTCAGGTTCAGCCCGAACATCTTGATTGCCTGCTCGGACGCCATGTCGGTGAGATTATTACGGATTTCGCGCTCCAGAGACGGGAAAATAAGCCGCGAGTATGAATCCTCGGCAGCCGCCGCCACGAAGTCGTGCGATATGCTCTGATTATGCTTGAGCACGTTGCGCTTAATTATTTTGAGCGAATCCACAGGGTCGGCGTCGATTGAAACTTTTAAAAACTTCTCTTTCTCGCCGCGGTTAATCGCCAGAATCCGATGGCTCTGCAGCTTCGGTATGTTCTCGTCAAACTCGTAGTAAAGCCGGTAAACCGAGTCCTCCTCGGTCGCCGCTTCCGATACCAACAGCCCATATTCGGTCATGAAAGCCCGCAGCTGTTCGCGAATTTTCGCATCGTCTGAAATGTTCTCGGCAATTATATCACTTGCGCCCTGAAGCGCGTCTTCAACGGTTTCAACGCCTTTTTCCGAATCTATATAAGACTCGGCCAGCTCCTCAAGCGTACCCGACTTCACCTCCTGTGCAAACAACAGCTCCGCCAAAGGCTCCAAACCTTTCTCCCGCGCAATCGTAGCCCTCGTACGGCGTTTCTGCTTATAAGGACGGTAAATGTCCTCGAGCTTCGCAAGGGTCTGCGCGGCTTCAATAGCCGCAATAAGCTCTTCTGTAAGTTTACCCTGGCTGTCAATCGAGGCGGTAATCTCGGCTCGTCGTGCGTCGAGGTTCCGCAGATACTGAAGCCTGTCCGCCAGGTCGCGCAACAGCGTGTCGTCCATCGAGCCGTGCAGTTCCTTGCGGTAGCGCGCAATGAAAGGAATGGTGTTTCCCTCGTCTATGAGATTAATCACATTCGTGACGTGCTCGGGCTTTTGTTTAAATTCCGAGGAAAGCAGCGAAATCAGTCGTTCCAAAATAATGCTCCTTAAATATGTAGTATTATAAAGTATAGCACGAATTTGCCGAGTAGTCAACAAATTCGTGCTATAATATCGTATTGGTTTACCGCTGTTTTGAAGAGTAACACGGGGCGCATGAGTCGAAATGCTTAACGTGGTGAGCTTCGCCGTCGCCTTCAGAAAAAGTGACATTGCACACTTCGCACGTTATATTCTGCGGTTTTATGTATGTAACAATGTTTAAAATGACAAAAAATATGCATATTAGTATAACGATAAGAATTATTATGTTGATAATTCTTTCCTTGCTAAAGAAGCTTTTCATTTTCCCGTCCCCTCTTATGTTTATTTTCTACATTATAACATAATTTCAATCGCCGCAGTCGATTGCGGCGGCAAAGCCGCCGACGGCGCGAACACGCCGAATTATTGTTGAAATAAAAATGCTGTTTCGGCTCTGCCGAAACCTGCCCGCTCGCGGGCGGCAAGCGTAAACGCTTGCATTGGCATTTTTATTATAACATCCTTTTATCTGCCTGTCAACGGTTCGCCGTTAATTATTTTTAATTGTTTTCATGTATAATCAATTTAGAGGTGATTATTATGAATTTGTCAAAAGCCATAACAGGCAGGATTAACAGTTTATGCGAAGAGAGAGGCATTACCCTCAACAAGCTGTCAACCATCTGCGGAATCACCCAATCTACCTTAGATTATGCCGTGAAAACAACAAACAGCAGGACGTCGGTATCAACGGTAAAAAAAATTTGCGACGGGTTAAATATAACATTGGCAGAATTTTTTAATACGGAAGCGTTTAACAATCTTGAACAGGAAATAATTTAGAGGCGGGAATCCCGCCTCTAATTTTTTATTAATTTTTGCTAATAATATAAAAAGAAGCTATGCAAAAAACTTCTTTGAGCATTTCAAAATAAGGATGCAGACCTTGCCGTTATATCCGTACCGCAGTTAGAGCAGGGAACTATACTCCATTCTGCCTCGCAGTTAAAGCAACTAAAACTTTTTCCGGTACCGGAATTATAATAGCACAAGCTTTCGCGCTTACACTTCGGGCAATGCATACCCTGAACACCGCCCAGCAGATTGCTTTTTGTCGCAAAGTCACACCCGGAACACCTGAATTTTGCCATAATTGTCACCCGGCTAAGTTTATTTTTCATATTATAACATAGAATGAATATAAATGCAACGGTTATCTAACTGTTGATATATACAAAAATTCTATTATTCTTTAGTATATATTCAACAGTTGATTAACGGTTGAATAACATTAAGGAGAAATATTATGCCTACTAACAAAGCGCCGTTTGGTTTTCATTTAGAATATGAATATTTGGAAAAAATGCGGTTTATCGCAAAAGAAGAAACGCGCAGCCTAAGCAATTTATTGGAGCATTTATGTAAAAGGCATATAATAAAGTACGAGAAAGAGCACGGGGAAATCATTTTCGATGAAGATGAATAGAGGCGGGAAATCCCGCCTCTTTTATATTTACAGCGCCTCCACCAAAAATTCCTCACCCTCCGCCTTAACCTTCAGCCGTCCGCCCTGCCCGATTTGCTTCTCGACAATCCGCTGCGCCAGCATATCCTCAACCTTTGAGGTAATCACCCGCCGCAGCGGCCGCGCGCCGTACTTGTCGTCGTAGCCGAGCTGCGCAAGCTTTTCGACCGCGCTCTCGTCAAAGCTTATTTCCATACCCAGCGAAGACGCCCGCTCCGAAAGGTCGCCGAGCATATTAACGCAGATTTTACCGATGTCTTCTTTCGTCAGTTTGTTAAAAATAATCACATCATCCACGCGGTTGATAAACTCCGGCTTGAATGTCTTCTTCAGTTCGTCAAGAATCTGCTTTTTCTTGTCCGGAGCATCGTCCCCGCTCACGAAACCGAGATTCTGCTTATTCTCGGTAATCATTCGCGCGCCTACGTTCGAGGTCATAATCACAACTGCGTTCTTGAAGCTCGCCTTGCGCCCGTCGGAAGCGGTCAGCATGCCGTCCTCCATAATCTGCAAGAGAATGTTAAATATATCGGAGTGCGCCTTTTCAATTTCATCAAAAAGCACGACGGAATAAGGTTTTCTGCGGATTTTACCCGTCAGCTGCCCGCCCTCGTCAAAGCCGACATACCCGGGCGGCGCGCCGATGAGCTTGGAAACCGCGTGCTTCTCCATGTATTCCGACATATCGAAGCGAATTAATGATTTTTCATCGCCGAACAGCGCCTCCGCAAGCGCTTTGCACAGCTCGGTTTTTCCCACGCCTGTAGGCCCTAAGAAGAAAAACGTCCCCACAGGCCGGCTTGGGTTTTTAAGCCCTGCCCTGCCCCGCCGCACTGCTTTCGCAAGCACACCGACAGCCTCACGCTGCCCGATTACGCGGCTCTCGAGCGAATCCTCCATGCCGGCAAGACGGTTCGCCTCGTCTTCCTGAAGCCGGTTAATCGGGATTCCCGTCCACTTGGCGACGATTTCCGCAATTTCCTCTTCTCCGATAGCCCTAATCCCGGAAAATCTTTCTCCCTGCCCTTTGAAGCTTATTTTTAGCTCATCAAGTTCCCTCTTAATTTCATTTTCATCGTCACGGAGCTTTGCTGCGGCTTCAAAATCCTGCGAATTAATGCAGGCGAATTTTTCATTTTCAATGCGCGAAAGCCTGTCCTCAAGCTCTTTTACAAGCGGCGGCGCGGTGAACGCCCGCAGCCTCATTTTTGAAGCCGCCTCGTCTATGAGGTCAATCGCCTTGTCCGGCAGGAACCTGTCGTTAATGTACCGCACGGACATTGAAACCGCCGCCTTGAGCGCGTCGTCAGTGATTTTAACCTCATGATGAGCCTCGTACTTGTCCCGAAGCCCAAACAGAATATCCAGTGCCGCCTGTTCGTTCGGCTCGTCTACCGTCACCGGCTGGAACCGCCGTTCAAGCGACGGCTCTTTCTCTATATATTTCCGGTATTCGTCAATCGTCGTCGCGCCGATTAGCTGCAGTTCACCCCGTGCGAGCAGCGGCTTGAGTATATTTGCCGCGTCAATTGCACCCTCGGCGGCTCCCGCGCCTATAATAGAATGCAGCTCATCTATAAATAGTATAATGCTGCCGTCCCTGATGATTTCATCAAGCGCGGATTTTATGCGTTCCTCAAAGTCGCCGCGGTATTTCGCGCCCGCCAGCATCGAGGATATGTCGAGCATAAAAACCCGTTTGTTTTTGATGTTTTCCGGAACGTTGCCCTCTGCGATACGCAGCGCAAATCCCTCCGCAATCGCGGTCTTCCCGACGCCGCTCTCACCGATTAAGCACGGGTTGTTCTTGCGCCGCCGCAGCAGAATCTGTATAATCCGCTCAATCTCGTCACCCCTGCAAATCACCGGGTCGATTTTCTTCTGCCTTGCAAGCTCGGTTAAGTCCCTGCCGTATTTCTGGAGCACGCCTTTCGGGTTTTTGCGCGGATTTGCAGTGCCTGTATAATCATAGGCGCTGTCCGAAATATCGTCTGCGCGGTTTTTTGCCTCTCGTGACGATTCAGACAGCGGCAGGCAGTCGTTGCTCACCGCTCCGAGGTTCACCCCCATCTCCTTTAATATAAGCACTGCATAGCTCTCGGTATCTTTTATAACAGCGCGCAGGAGATGTTCGGTTCCCACGAAGTTCTGGTGAATCCCGCGGGCTTCGGTAATGGCATTTTCCATGATGCGCTTGCTTCGCGGCGTGAAGTCTCGCAGGTCAAGTTTTGTCGGAATCCCGCGCCCTATCACCTTCTCTATTTTCCGCAGTACTTCGTCACGGGTAACCCCGTGCTTGGTCAGAACTAAGTAAGCGACGGTATTCTCCGCACTGAGCAGCCCGCACAGAATATGCTCGCT
>WRCY01000034.1 GCA_009783695.1 Oscillospiraceae bacterium | reverse complement strand
TGCGGTTCTCACAAGGCTGAACGCTGACGGAGAGCTTGAAGTTGTAAACACCGCTACACTCAACGCAAGCGGTCAGGCGACATTCAACATTACCGCAGCCGGCGACTACCTCGTGCTGGCGCGCAAAACGGGCGACATCACCGGAACGGGCACGGTCGAAACCGCGGACGCAATGGCGCTTCTCAGACACATCGCGGGAATTGCCCCGCTCGACTCAATAGGGCAGTTCATCGCGAACGGCAAAACCGGCGAGAACAACACGGCGGACGCATTGAATATTCTTAGATATATCGCGGGGATAATTGAAAAGATATAATTTATTGTCCATCTTCCGGTTCGGCGAGTTTTGCTTGTTTTTAAAATATGCTTATTACAGTGAAGCTGACGCAACCGCAGCAAATGACGGCAACCCGCGCACAGGTGTTTCACTCGGGTTTTCGGGGGTAATCGCCGGGGTCATTGCGGGTTATTAAACAGAAAGAGAAGGCGTAAAGCTGTGTAGGCAGAGGGATATACTATTGAAGTTTTGGTGGGGTATTAGAAGTATTAAAGTGATGAATAGTTCTCAACATTTCGGGAGTATCCCGAAGTGTTGAGAATTTGTTTATGGAGGATTTTAATTATATGGCTTTAGTAAATGCAATACGCCAATATATTGTAATATTTATAATACTATTAACAGTAGCTTACTGCGTATTAATAGTACAGTAATAGAATAAAGAAACCACACGTTTTCGGCGTTATGAGCCAATAATGGAAAAACCGCGCAATCCCTCTTGTGGAGTGGATTACGCGGTAGTTTCTTTTATGACCCGTAAGGGACTCGAACCCTTGTTGCCGCCGTGAAAGGGCGGAGTCTTAACCGCTTGACCAACGGGCCATGATAGTTTTTAGCCTATAATTGATAATAATTGGGGCAAGAATAGCGGCAGTCGGATTTGAACCAACGACACCCCGGGTATGAACCGAGTGCTCTAGCCAACTGAGCTATGCCGCCTTGTATTAAACAGCTTTTTAATTATATCATAAGTATATACTCTTGTCAAGTGTTTTTTTGAAATTTTTTACTTAAAAATAAATTGACTTGAATTTAATTTTATGATATAATTAGTTAAAATTTAATGGAGAAATGATATAAAAATAATAATTTGCTTATTGTTTTGTTTTGACGAAGCGGAAACAGTTTACGTAAAAGCAATGTTCGGAACACTAAGACTGCGGCAAACCACTCGCGCCACAGGCGGGAACTACGCAGAGCTTTTAAGTATAGAAATAATTACTCCCGCCCCAGCTTAACTAAGTGCGTGTCTTCGGAAAACGTAATAACATTATAAACGAAAAGCACCGCATCAAACTCAGAAACGTCAAAAACCTCGCTGTAATGCTGGTTTATGAACCGCATATCTGCCATTGTGATTTCACTGAAGTTCTTCGCAAGAAAAGGAACGAGCGAGTGCGCGAAGCTGTCTTTAATCACAAGCAGCCGCCGCGGCATACCGCTTAAATCAGATTCAATCCGCACGACAGGCACAGGCGCCGAAAGATAAACCGAGTATTTGTCCTTAACATCAAGATATTCGCGGAAATAAAGGCTGCCGTGCATAGTTTCGGACAGTCCGTCGTTAATGGTCACGGATACATCCGGGTCACCCTCCGAAAGCGTGTAAATTTTGATTATATCAGGTGTAATGCTGTTATATAAAGTTTTTGAGTGGAGAGTGCCGAGGAAAGAATTGCTGACGTTTTCAACGCTGAACCGGCTCAGTTCAAGCGGCGTAAAACCCATCGCGTGCGCCGCCGCAGTATACGCGATATAAGAACCCTCCGCCGCCCAGTGGTGGTCGGTGCGGTAATAAATATACTTACCGGCGTGCTCGTCCATAAGGGAGAGCACGTCTATATTTGTAAGCTCTGTGAGCCGGTCATAGCAATATTTGATAAATTCTTTTTGCGAACCGACCGGCGCGCTTACAGGCAGGGAATCGCGGTATACTTCAACCGAAGTCGGAGCGAGCATGAAATACATTGGAATATCGCCGTGCCGCGCTGCAAAGGTGTTTACCGCCTCTAAGTTACGGTTCACGCTCGCGTCATTGTAACTGTCATCACGCCACGCCTGCAGCATACGGCCATCAGCGATATAAACGCCGCTTGTTTCAAGCTTGCCGAGCAGTCTTTCTGTATTGTTTTTAAGTCTAATCCAAACCTCACGCCCGAACACACGGTCATTCGCCCAGTCCTCGAAGCCTTTCATGAACTCGGTACTTTCAAAACCCGCCGCGCTGAACCGCGGGAAACGCGCAAGATAGCGGTTCTCGTTTTCGGAAAAAGCAAACTCCTCCCGCGGCATCGTTAATAACGAAACTACGGGGATTATTGTGATAATTGCGAAGAAGAAAACAATCATTATGATTTTGTACAGATTTTTCATTGAACCCTCTGAAAATTAAATAAAAGCTGATTGCAGGCAATGCTTATATAGTAGTTTAACTTAAAAAGCATGAAATGCTTTTTAAGTGCGATGCGCTTTGCACATCGGTCGGCTCTGCCGACAAACGCCAAATGAAATCGTAACTTCCGCGCCTATGGTACGGTATTCGCCCAACGGGCGAATGTAAGAAACAGCTTTGCTGTTTCTTAAGTTAAACGATTATAATGCTTATGTTCCTTTCCTTTTTCTAACACAATAATCCATAATAAAAAGGAAAATAATCAGCCCTGTTATAATAGCGATGGACATTGCGTCCCAAACATCAAATAAAGATGAAGATATTATTTTTGAAAGCACGAAATTTATCATAAGTGAGCAGGGAATTGACAACAATAAAGAAACAGCCAAAGCTATAAGCTTTCTTGATTTTAATATTTTAAATATAATAAAAGCACTCCATAAATAAGCGGTTGAAATGACCGACACTCTTATGCCGATTGGCATAAGTAATCCATTGCTGTCAATCAGACTATTCAAAACAAGTAAAAACGGCAAAATCAAAATGCTTAACGCGGCTAAAGATACAACGATTCCTTTAATGCCGAATTTGATTGAGGGGGTAAATAAAAACCACGCGAAGACGCAGGCGCTGATAGGTATAAGCGACCATGAAAAGCTTCCTGAAATCGCTAAGTCGCAAATCGCGCAGGTGATGATACCGAGCACAAGCATAATCGAAAAAACAGCGGAAAAAACAGTCTGTATAGATTTAACTTTGCTTTTTGCGGCTGTATGGGCATATTGCAGGGCGTTGCTGATACTTTCATCGGGATTATTTATAACTTCCTCGCTGTTTCGTTCACCTTTCAGCAATTCGCTTATTGTAATGCCGAGAATATCCGAAAGCGGCGATAAAAGCGAAGCATCGGGACAGCTTAGCCCCCGTTCCCATTTCGATACCGCCTTGTCGCTTACATGCAATTTTAACGCTAAATCCTTTTGTGTCATCTGCTGCATTTTCCGTAACTCCGAGATGAGCTGCCCCATTTTTTTGTTGTCCATGAAAAATTCCTCCTAATATGATGTATTGTTCTTTATATATCCATATTACAGCATAACAAGATAAATTTCAAGAAACCTACGGTAGAAACAGACCGGGTAAACCAACGGTAGATAATATAGATTAAATCAAGCTAAAAATTAAAATACAAGAACGGATTATACCCTGCGTCAACGAGATAAGCGATTACAAAAATAAAGACGGCCGATTGATACAACACCCCGCTGTAATTCAGAATCACCGGGATTTTCAGGTATACACGGTCGTAAACTCTCCGCCATAAATTAGTGCAGGCGAAAATGCATAGCAGAAGAATTACCGAATAGTTGAGCAGTGCATAATGCGAGATATTATCTGCAAGTACGCCGCTGCCTCCGATTCCGAACATCGCACCTGCGTACTTGAGTGCGGTCGGCAAATCCGTAGTATCAAAAAGAACCCAGCCGAGTATTACAAGAAGCATGACATACCCGGAGCGGATAAGTCCCGGAAGCCTGTTTAAAAACCTGCCGAGGAAAAGCTTTTCGCAGATAATTATAATGCCGTAAAAGCAGCCCCACACGATGAAGTTCCAGCTTGCTCCGTGCCAGATTCCGGTAAGCAGCCATACCACAGCAAGATTGAAAACCGTGCGTTTCATGCCTTTGCGGCTGCCTCCGAGCGGGAAATAAACATAGCTCTTGAACCAGTTGCCGAGCGTAATGTGCCACCGCCGCCAAAACTCCGAAATATCTTTCGACATATAGGGGTAGTTGAAGTTTAGCGGGAAGTTGAAGCCCAGCATTTTTCCCAGTCCGATTGCCATGTCCGAGTATCCGGAGAAGTCAAAATAAATCTGGAAAGTAAACGCGATGATTCCGAGCCATGCCGTCAGCACTGACAGCTCGCCCGTATCCATCAGCTTTACCTGTGACCAGAGCGCACCGATATTGTTTGCAATCAGCACTTTTTTGCCCATGCCGGTGATGAACAGCATGATGCCGTCATAAGTCATTGCCAGCGAGCTTTTGCGGTTTTCGAGCTCAGCGGAAATATCGCTGTACCGTACAATCGGGCCCGCTACAAGCTGCGGAAACAGCGTAACAAAAGCCGCGAACGTAATAGGGTTTTTCTGAACTTTGATGTTGCGCTTATATAAATCAATGGTGTACGACATTGACTGGAACGTGAAAAAGCTCATTCCAATCGGCGGAAGCGCGCGGATTGGAACGGAAAAGCTGCCGATTTGGAATATCGGATAGTTTAAATCTATACCGAAAATGCCGTTGATATTATCGGTCACGAAAATCCCGTACTTGAATAAACCGAGCAAAGCCAGATTCATGATAATCGATACAAGAAGCGCGCCTTTGCGGACATTTTCACGCCCGTCATACTTCCACATGATTATGCCGGCGAAATAGTCTATTGAAATAGAAAATATCATTACGACGATGTATTTCGGCTCGCCCCATGCATAGAAAAACAAGGCGCTCACAAGAATAAACAGATTTTGAAAGCGGCGTGGAGTTGCATAATAAAGCCCAATCGCGAGCGGCAGGAACATAAAAAGAAAGGGTATGCTTGAAAAAACCATTTTTGGGCTAAGTCCTCCTTGTGGCAGTGAGCGATGCTGAGTATCGGTTTCACCGATTCTGCGGTGTTTGCTTAAGCTTGAGATTTCTCTAATGCAGATATATATTCTTTTTCTGTGAATAGTGAATTTAAAATAGACGGCAGTTGTTTCGCGGATAAATTTTCGGGTAAGTTTAGTTCTTTTTGCAGCTTTTTGCGCAGCTCGGCGGAGTTGCTTTTACCGCTGAGCCCGTCATCGAAAAGACGCTGATTATCAACGAAAAGGCGCGCATTACACGTCCGGGGTTCGTCAACGAAACGCGCAAAAAGTTTGCGTAATATTTCGGCGTTAATCCCCTCGACGCCGATTTTATTATCGGCGGAACTTTCGGTTTTACGCTTTTCCTTCCCGAAAACATCGGGAATGTAAACGTTAAAAATCTCGCCCTCGTTGATTTTGCCTTTAAGATGATTGCGGATTAAAAAGCCGGCGCGGTCTGAATCCGTGAGAATGATTACGCCGTATTTCTTTGCGAAAAGGCGGATTAAATCAAGCTTTTCACGTTTTTTGAAAACGCCGAAACCATCAGTTGTAATTATAACAGCATCGAGTATTTCCGCGAGTTTCATTTTGTCGTATTTTCCCTCGACTATAACGGCCTGTTTTATTTTAAGCATTATAAAGTTAGTATCTCCGTTATAGTTTTTTCAATCACGGTGCGGTTATTTAGAGTTGTGGATTTTAATTTTATATCGGCTTTATAAAGCAGCGAAATACATTTTTTTATTTTTAACAAATCAGAAGCAGGAACTTTTTTCATCAGCCAAGCGCGGTTTTTCGGATAGTTAAAATCGGCTGCAGCTTTGTCGGGATTCTGCTTATAATTTTTGCCGAGCTTTGCACGGTAATAATCTGTAAAAGCTCCAGAAAGCGAGCTTAAAATAATAACCGGCTGAACGTTCTGTGCCATTAAATCGTCAAGAATATTAAAGGCGTTTTGCGCGCGCCTTTCGGTTAAAGAAGCGGCTAATTCGTAAACACTCGTTTCAGTAAGGCGCGGCGTCAGGCGGTCAATAACCTGCCTTGTAATTTCGCCGCCGGCGCCGGCATAAGCGCAGAGCTTTTCAACTTCACTGCTGATTAATGTAAGACTGCCGAGCGTTAAATCATAGATATATTCCGCGTCCCAGCGGGCGATTATACAGCCCGCGCGGGATGCTTTTTTTATGATTAATTCCGCCGCTTTCGGCTTACCGAGAAAATCAAATTCGCAGACTATACCGTATTTTTCAATAGCTGTTATAAGCTTTTTTGTCTTGGTGTTTTTACCCAGTTCAAAGCCGGTTATTCTTATTAAAACTAAGCAGTATTCAGGGATATCCGAGAGCAGGGCGATGATTCTGTCGAGAGTGTCGGGGTCTGTTTTTTCCGCATCAAAATCATTAATGAGCACGACTTTTTTTTCTGCAAAAACGGGCAAAGTTTCAATCGCCTCTTCAAAAGAATCAAAGCCGGGACAGCCGGAAAGCTTTATTATATTAAACTCGTCCGGCTCCGGCGTAAAACGTTCGCGAACGCGGTCTGTATAAGTTCTCACGAGAAAATCTTCTTTCCCGTAAAAATAATAAAGATTAGAAAGTTTATTTAATTTTAAATTCTCTTTTAAAACGTCTTCGGTAATTCTCATTCTAAAAACCAGTTTATTCTTTCATAGTAAGCGTTAAATTCATACTCCTCTTCTGCTGCGGCGCGGCGCGAGGTGTGAATAACAGTACCGCCGAATTCTCCGGCGTGAACAGAAAAATTATAAGTCACACTTATATCAGTGCCGGAGGATGTTTTTATGTGCGCGACATTAATCGCCGTATTGCCGTAAATAATAACCGCTTCGTTTTCGTTTCTCGTTACTGTAAAAACTCCGCTGACATCATATGTTTCGTCGACTTGAGAAGGCGGCGAATAAATAATCACCGGAATATTTTCAAAAAGACGCAGCGCATTATTCGTGCTGTTCAAAACAAGGAGCAACCCTATTTCATCAAGGAAATTATTATGAATAAAATCTGAAGCCGCCTGCGCCGCTCTTTTGCCGTCGTCGGTGACAATTGCAACAGAAACATTGCGCTCGCGCAAAAACACACAAGCCGAAGAGCCGTCGGTATAAACCTCGAGGCGGGCTTTGTCAAGGTTTAAATACTCAGATGATATAATCATCATCGCAAGTGCAAAAAGGCTTATAAAAGCGGCTTTAACGCCCGCGGTTATTTCTTTAAAATACAACGAAACAAGCGAAATAAAAATAGCTGATGCGATTATCCACGGAAGAATAAAACCGTAATCAAGAGGGATATAAGCGAACTTAAAACTCCCGAAAAATATTATAACAGCTTCCATAATGCGCGACATGATTCCCGCGATGAGCAGCGATAATCCGTCAAGCCCCGTAGTGAGCGCGAAAACGACCATCGCAGTGAGCATAACCGTGAAAAAAGGCAATAAAATTATACTCGTTATAACCGACACAAGCGATGCGCCGCCGAAGAAAACTGCGACAAGAGGAAGCGTCGCGTAGCTGGCGCACAAGTTCATAACGATAACTTCGCGGGAACTTTTAAAACGCCGGGATTTGAATTGCTTGTTTACTGCCGGCGCGATTACGCCGATTCCGATTGTGCCTGCGATTGAAAGCAATAAACCGGCGTCAAGGGCTGAATACGGCGAGAACAAAAGTATAATCAGAGCCGCAAAGCCGATAGAGTTTAGCGTGTTTCCGCGCCGCATGAAAAGCTCGCCGCCGTAGAAAATAATCAGCATAATCCCCGCTCTTATAACGGACGGCGAGAGATTGAAGAATACCATAAAAACAAGCGTTATCAGAGCCAGAAGCGTGAACTTAACTTTGCGCATATTCCGCAGCCGCGTGAGGCTTAATAAAGACATAAACATATGCGCCATCAGCGTTAAGTGAAGCCCGGAAACGGCGGTGTAATGCGCGATTCCCGCTCTTGTTATACTGCGCGATAAATCATCGGAAATCCGGGATTTATCACCGAGGAAAACAGCGCATATGAGTGCACCCGTGTCACCGGGAAACGCAGTCATTATGCTGTTTTTAAGTTGTTCGTTGAAGCCGCGGATTATATTTATTAAAGAAAAATTATCGTTTTTAATTGCAACCGGCGTTGTCTTCGCCTGCGCCTTTAAGAAAACGCCTCTGCTCATGTAATAGGAAGCTTCGGAAAATGCTGTATTATCCTGCAAAAGAGAGAATTTTCCATCGAAAATAATTGTATCGCCCTCCTCCGCTCCAACATCAAGCGCGTAGAGTGAAAAACGTGTTTTTATACCGTCAATCTCAGCTTCAACCATGTAACCCGCCATACCGTGAGCGGGTGAAGTTTTATCAAGAACTGTGCCGGAAATACTGCGCGTTTGACCGTCGAGCGCGAGCGCGCCGTCTATAAAAATATGCCGGTATACTGCGTAAACTCCGAATGAAATACCGATTATAAGCACAAAAACGCCGATATCACGCGACTTTAAACACAACAGAATAAAACCTGCAAGTGCGGCAGCAGATGATATTACCGAAGCGTGAATCGGATTAAAACTAAGCAAAAAAGCGCAGATTAATCCCGCAAGATATGAGAATCCAATCACTGCAGATTTTAGTTTCATTTTTATGACATTTCTTAAAATGCTACAATTAAGGTTGAGTTAATAACTGTCTTTAAGTTTTTCGCCGCCGAGAAGATGGAAATGAAGATGACGCACGGTCTGCCCGCCGTCTTTACCGATGTTGGTGACAATGCGGTAACCGCCGCTTAAATGAAACTGCTCCGCAATCCTCGCGGCTGCGATAACCAAACGCCCCGTAAGACCGGCATCCTCCGCAGGAAGCGTGTCCGCGCCGTCAATATGCTTTTTAGGAATCACAAGGATATGCACGGGTGCCTGAGGTTTTATATCCACGAAAGCTATGATTTCCTCGTCCTGATAGACTTTCTCGGACGGCAGTTCACCTTTTATAATCTTGCAGAAAATACAATTGTCCATATATTATCAAATCCTTTCCTCATCAAAATGCTGCGAAACGGCGTTTTCACCGATTCAATGGATTTTAAATACCCTTAAATTTATTTAACGCTTCATCAACCTTAGAAGCGTCGCCGATTCCCGCCATGGCACCGTCGGGTCTGCCGCCGCCCCTTCCGCCTGTAACAGCCGAAATTTCGCGAACTATATTTCCCGCGTTAAAGCCCTTCGCCACTGCATTTTTATCGCACACACAGTAGAAATTGCTTTCGCCGGTAAACACCGCGGCGAAGTTGCTTTGCTCGGATTTAAGCTTGTCGCCCGCCTGACGAAGCGCGTCGCCGTTCGCACCCGCGAGCTTCATTACAAGCAGTTTTATACCGTCCTTTTCGCCAACTTCCTCAAGTTTTGAATTCTGCGCCTGCATCTTTGCAATCTCGGAATTCAAGCGCGCTATTTCTTTCGTGTGCGCCGAGTTTAACTGCTTTATTTTTTCGTTTGCTTCGTGAACTTCATTCTGCTTGGAGCTTAGTAAATCGAGCACGCCAAGACCCGTCACGGCTTCGATTCTGCGAACCCCCGCCGCCACGCTCGCTTCGGAAATAATCTTGAAAAGACCGATTTCGGCGGTATTTTTGACATGGCATCCGCCGCAAAGCTCAATCGCATTTCCCGCCTTAACCACGCGAACAAAAGCGCCGTACTTCTCGCCGAACAACGCAACCGCGCCCATTTTACGCGCATCTTCGATTGGCATTTCACTTATTTCAACAACATTGTTTTCAATAATAAAGGAATTTACAAAGCTTTCAACTTTTGTAATTTCTTCGGGCGTTAAGGCTTGTCCGTGCGTGAAGTCAAAACGGCAGCGCTGGTCATCAACAAGCGAGCCCGCCTGCTGCACATGCTCGCCTAAAACCGTGCGCAGAGCTGATTGAAGCAGGTGCGCGGAGGTATGATTGCGCATAATTGCACGGCGGCGGTTTATGTTAATTTTTGCAGTAACAGCATCGCCTTTTTTAAGACTGTTTTCCTCACAAATACAAAACGGTAATCCGGAAGCAGTCTTCTTCGTATCGAGCACTTCCACGCCGTTTATATAGCCCGTGTCACCTGTCTGACCGCCGCTTTCGGCATAGAACGGCGTTTTCTCAAGTACAGTAATAACATAATCATCTTTTTCAACAAGCTCAAGTATTTTTGTTTCAATCTCATATTCATCTATAAATTCAATTATCCATTGTCCATTGTCAATTGTCAATTGTCCGTCATCCCAGCCGCCTTTGAAAGCCTGGTTTGCCCTTGCGGTGTCCTTTTGAACCTGCATAAGTTCATTGAATTTAGCTTCGTCAAATGTAAAGTTGTTTTCGTTTAAAATCTCGCGCGTAAGGTCAACAGGGAAGCCGAAAGTGTCGTGAAGCTTAAACACAACATCACCGCTAATTATTTTTATTGAATTAGCAATACTGTTAAAATTAATGTTCTCCGTCGCAGCTCGTCCTGCGTCCGCAATGATTTTCATGCTTTCCGTGATACTATTTAAATTTATATCTGTTTTAATGGTATCTACTAAAGCGCACATTGCACGATTAAGATGCTCCAATCCCTTTTCAACTGTCTTCGCGAAGCTTTCTTCCTCAGTTTTAATCGTCTTTTTTATATACCCGCGTTTTTCGCCGAGCTCGGGGTAAGCCGAAAGATTCTCGTCTATAACAGTATCGCAAACCTCGTACAGGAACGGCTTCGTGTAACCGAGCAGTCTTCCGTGGCGCGCCGCTCGCCGGAGAAGCCGGCGCAAAACATATCCGCGCCCCTCGTTTGACGGCAGAACGCCGTCGCCTATCATGAAAGAAGTCGAGCGGATATGATCGGTCATTATACGTATCGAAACATCTTCTTTAGGATTAGCCTTGTAAGTTTTGCCGATGATTTCGCAGATTTTTTTCATAATGTTCTGCACCGTATCAACCTCGAAAAGGCTGTCTGCGCCCTGCATTACGCAGGCGAGGCGTTCAAGGCCCATTCCGGTGTCGATGTTCTTGTTCGCGAGCGGCGTATAGTTGCCCTTGCCGTCGCTGTCGAACTGTGTGAAAACCAAATTCCACACCTCGATATAACGGTCGCAGTCGCAGCCGACTTTGCAATCGGTCTTACAGCCTTTATCTGCGCCACGGTCAAAGTAAATCTCCGAGCAAGGCCCGCACGGGCCGCTCCCGTGTTCCCAGAAATTATCGGCTTTCCCGAAACGCACGATTCTGTCCGGATTAACACCGACTTCTTTAACCCAAATTTCCGCGGTCTCGTCATCTTCCTCATAAACGCTGACCCAGAGCAAGTCTTCGGGAATCTCAAGCACCTCTATAAAATACTCCCAAGCCCACGCGCAAGCCTCGCTTTTAAAATAATCGCCGAACGAAAAGTTCCCGAGCATTTCAAAATAAGTGCCGTGCCGCGAGGTGAACCCGACGTTCTCGATATCGGGCGTGCGGATGCATTTCTGGCAGGAAGCGACGCGCTTTCTCGGCGGTTCCTCTATGCCTTGAAAATACTTTTTAAGAGGCGTCATACCCGCGTTAATCAGCAGTATTGAGCTGTCGTCCTTTGGGATAAGAGGAGCGCTCGGCAGGCGCAGGTGGTCTTTACCCTCGAAGAAAGTGAGATAGCTCTCACGAAGTTCATTCAGTCCTGTTTTTTTCATTATTTATATAATGTCCTTCCCGCACCAACAGAGAATATAAAGTTTCGTTTTCCCCGTTTTAGTGCCGTTTAATTTTAAGTTTTAATTGCCCTACCCGCACCAACGGAGAATATAAAGTTTCGTTTTCCCCGTTTTAGTGCCGTTTAATTTTAAGCTTAAGCTGTTCTTCCCTTGAAAATTATATTTAAAACTGCAATTATTATTGGCTGGTGAAGCAGATAAATCCAAATCGTATATCTTCCGGTCACCGCGAAAAACTTTACTCGAGTCTTATAAAACCAGCGGGGGAGCGCGTTTTCGCGCGCATAAACCCCGAAAAAGCAGCCGGTTGCAAAAATACAGAACCAGGGCAGAAGCGGGAAATAATCTCCGTAGTTTGAGTAGGGGCCCTTAAAGCCGAGAGGGAAGAGCACCTCCGCGTCGTAAAGAATCTCCGGCACAGGGATTGCAAAAAGCCCGCCGAAACCAATGAAACCGGGATTCCCGTAAGGAATATTATACAGCGCGAAAAATAAAAATCCGAAGATAATTATGCCCGCAAGCGGCGGCACAAAATCAAAAAACACCTCGGTGAGCGCATATATAATCATGCAAATCCCGAGCAGATGAAGAATCCCGAAGTGAATCTGCAATGAGGGCTGAACCAGCGCGATGACAAAAGTAACGAGCATACCGAGGAAAAAGCACTGCGCGCCCCGCTTTAAGTTGTTGCGGGAAAAGCGGCAGACGCAGCCGGAAATAAATATAAAAGCACCCGCGAAAATGCTTCGTATTACACCGAACCAGCTGTCAAAAAATACGGGCACGTCGACGCCGTAGAAGTTCTGCAGGCTGAACAGAAAATGATAAACAATCATACAGATAATCGCGAAGCCCCTTATTTCGTCCAGCAAGCCGACTCTTTTTGTATCCCTCATAAAAAGTGAATCCTCCGCAGCAATCCGAGAATGATGCCGACAATATTTATTTAAATATAACATAATATGGAGAGAAAGTCAATATTTAGTTGACAAATCCAAATAAAACTGCTATAATATTGATAGCAGGGGGTAATATAGGTTGAAACAAGCAGCGATAAACCGGGGAAAAAGAAACCTTTCATTCCACGTTGGTGATGAAAGGACATGGTGAAAATATGGTGATTAACAATAGTTTTAACAACAATTGGTGGGCAATGGGGCGGCTCAGCACAACGCTTAACATTGACCGAAATATGATGAGCCTTACCGGTAACACCGCAAACAGTTTCACCACTCCTAATATTTCCGCTCCCCCCGAAACATCCTCGCCGGAGTTTCAAGGGGGCGTTGACGCCCTGCTTAAGTCCTTGAATAACATGCGCGGCAACACCAACTCGCTTTTCGGCGCGAATCAAGTTACCTCAAATGACACGAAAAAGCTTGGTATTACTTCTTTTGACGCAAGCAAAGTGAAAGCGGCGGGAGTTTCCGGCAACCTTTCTGTTGATGTGCTTCAAGTGGCGAAAGCTCAAAAAAACGAAGGCAATGCCTTAACGGCAAACGCTTCGGCGGTCACTGACGGCGGCTTTGGCTGGGGCGCTAATAATATGACGCTTGATGCCGGCGGACGGCAGTTTGACATTAGTTTTACCGTTTCCGCAGCGGATACAAACAAAGATGTTCAGCAGAAAATGGCTGACGCAATTAATAAAACAAATACCGGCGCACAGGCGTCCGGCGTTTCGGCATATGTTTCGGTTGACAGCAAGACAGGGGAAAGCAGGCTTGTAATCGAATCCACGGAAACAGGCGTAAACACGGCAGGTCAGCCGAACTTTACTTTGAGCAGCAATAACGGCAACGCACTTGCAGTCGCGGGCGGCGATACAATTACGCAGCAGGCGCAGAATGCCGAGTTCCGGGTTAATAACCGCGGCTTCACAGGGGCATTGCAAACATCAAAATCCAATAACGCCGACCTGGGCTTTCACGGGATTCGCGCGGAACTGCGTGACACCGGGAGCGTTCAGATTAACCTCAGCCGCGATGAAAGCAAGCAAACAGGCGCGTTCCGCGATGTTATAAATTCGTTTAATAACCTGATGAAAAGCGCAGGCGAGCGTGAGAAGCGGGCGCTGTCGGGAATCATGCGCTCATACTCGTCGAGTCTTGAACGCATGGGTGTAACGACTGACCGCAGCGGGCTTTTGCAGATTAATGAAGAACGCATGAAAGCGGCTGCAGGGAACGGGTCGCTTGAACGCTTCCTCACCGACGGGCTCCGCTCAAACTTCGGCTTCGTAAACCGCCTTTCGCGGACAGCGCAAATGCTCGGCACGAGCAAAACCGCTTTTGCGGGCGGCGGACTCAGAATGTAAATATAAAACGGATGCATAGCATCTGTTTTTTTATTTCTCGATTTCAAAAACCTCAAACTCTGTGCTCACAAGACCCCAGTCGTACTCCGAAAAAAGAATTTTCTCGATTTTATATTCGCCCTCACTGAGAAATCCGAAGAAGTACCCGATATCGATACTGCCGTTGTTTATAGAGTCGGGCATCAGGATTATACCCATTTCGCTCCACTGCGCGCCATGAATAATATCAACAGCTTCCCATGAGCCGTCTGTAAATTCAGACAGCACGAAATGCTCACCATAGATATATTCGACATCTGAACGATTATTGAGTTCAAACTCAATCCAGCTTGTATCGGTTGTGATGTTATTTGTCCTGATGCGGAAATTCACCTCCGTGTAATCAAGCTCTCGGGGGGGCTCGTCCATAAAGTTATCAGAAAAAGTCGGAACCGCTTCCTCAAGAACGAGTGTTGTCGTCACAGGGGGAGAATAATCCGCGGGTGGCGGGTTTTTAAGCGGCTCTTCTGCCGCGCAGGCAGACACGAGAAGCGCCAAAATAATGAGTACAATAAAAACTGTTCTTTCCATAATTTATTCCTTTCCTTTAAAGCAAACTTGTCCCTTACAAAAATATGCTCGTCCGGAAAGTTATAGAACTAAGAAAAGTTGACAAGGAACGGGTAGTGTGTTATCATGTTTATATTATGAAAATACTTTTTATCGGAGACGTCGTCGGGCAGTATGCCTGTGAAAAGCTTTACGCCTTTTTGCCGAGTTTTAAGCATGAGCTTGAAATTGGAAAAGGCTTAGTTATAGTTAACGGTGAGAATTCCGCCGACGGAAACGGCATTACGCCGCACTCGGCGAAGCTGCTCTTCAAGGCGGGCGCGGACGTGATTACCACCGGCAACCACTGCTTCAAGCGGCATGACATGGACAGCACGTACCGCGAAAATCCATTCATACTGCGCCCCGCGAATTACGGCGGCGACGCACCGGGCAAAGGTATTTGCATAATTGACCGCGGGAGTTTTTCGGCGGCTGTAATAAACCTTGCCGGAACCAATTTTATGATTCCGGCTGATAATCCTTATAAATGCGCTGATGAGCTGCTTTTAAGTATCGGCATTAAAAATATAATTGTAGACTTCCACGCGGAAGCCACCGCCGAAAAGAAAGCGATGGGTTATTACCTTTCGGGTAGAGTGAGCGCAGTGCTCGGGACACACACTCATGTGCAGACAGCCGATGAGCAGATTATAGACAAGCACACAGCCTACATCACCGATGTCGGTATGACCGGCGTGCACGATTCGGTTTTAGGTATTGACAAGAGCGTAATCATTGAAAGGTTTCTGTGCTATTATCCTAAAAAGCATGCGCTTGCAACAGGGAAACACAGCATTAACGCGGTATTGCTTGAAATTGACGAGAAAACGGGGAAAGCGCTGACAATATCACGGGTTAACAAAGAAATTTAAATAACAATTACACGTTACCCGCATAGCCTTTCAAGCTCTTTCCGCAGCCGTTTGATAATCCGCTTTTCAAGCCGCGAAATGTAGCTCTGCGAAATCCCGATTGAATCCGCGACTTCCTTTTGCGTACGCTCGTTTCCGTCAACAAGCCCGAAACGCATCTCCATGATTTGCTTCTCGCGGCTGCCCAGCCTGCTGATTGCCGAAAGGAGCAAATCGCGCTCGACCTCGTTTTCTATGTTTACGTTGACAATATCGTTATCGGTTCCGAGCACGTCGGAAAGTAACAGCTCGTTCCCGTCCCAGTCAATATTAAGCGGCTCGTCAATGGAAATCTCGTATTTCTGCGAGCCTGTTTTTCGCAGAAACATAAGAATTTCGTTCTCGATACAACGCGAGGCATAAGTTGCGAGTTTTATATTTTTATCGGGGCTGAAAGTATTCACGGCTTTAATAAGCCCGATTGTGCCTATTGAAATAAGGTCTTCAATGCCGATGCCCGTGGATTCAAACTTTTTCGCTATGTAAACGACAAGCCTCAGATTGTGGACAATCAGCGTCTCCCGCGCGGTGTTGAAGTCAGTTTCGAGTTGCCGGAACGCTATTTCTTCCTCGTCCCTTGTGAGAGGCGGGGGCAGCGATTCCGCTCCGTTTATGTAAAAAATACTGTCCTTTTCTTTTTCTTTCGCTCGTCTGATTTTGCTTATAATTGTTTGCAAAACCGTTTGTAAATCGTGCATGGCTCTTACTCCTTAAAATAATAATTTCGGGTTGAAAATGGCGTTTACGCCGTTTTTATTTATATCCTCGTTTGAAATTCCCAGTAAAACATCAACTTCTTTTTGTTCAATTTTCACGCTGTCCGGTTTAAATACCGGGATAATTCCGCTGCCGTTAATAGTCGAATAAGGCAGCAGGCGCAGCCCTTTCACCAGCTCAAGGCTGCTTACGCTGAACTCGGGAAATAAACCCGCGCAGGCGCTTTTGTCGCAGATGATTACAGGTCTGCCTGTGAAGAAGTCCGTCAGCGTGTTACCGGAATCCGCGAACGCGCTCAAAACCCTGCTCTCGCCGTTATACTCAAAAATAACCGGATAAATTCTGTCTGCGTTGAACTTTACATCCAAAAAATACCGCAGGACGCGAATAAGAAAATACGCCGCCGCCGTGAAAACAAGCAGGGCCAAAAACGATATATCGAAGTACACCGTGCCGTTGTTGTAAATCATGCCCAGCGGTGAAGCAAACAGACTTAAAGCCAGCATTACACCTGCAAAAATCACGTTAATCACGAAGAAGACAAGCGCGTTTTTAAAAAACTTTCCGCGTCCGAAAACAATTAGCACGAGTAACGAGCCTATGCCGAGCCTTATGGTTGTGTTCAGCAGCAGCGGCAGGGAGGGGAGCAGGATTACAAGCGAAGAAAGCCCGCCCGAGGCGGCACCCAGAACACAGCGCGCCGGGCTTATTTTTCTGTGCAGAAAAGCCCCGCAAGCCTTAATGAGAAAAAAATTCACATAAAGATTAATTATGAACAACGCATCTATGTAAATAATATTTGGGTAAAGCATAGTTTTATTATAAGGCATTATTATTAAAAAAATTGCCGATATTTGGCTTCGCATAATAAATATTTTATTGACAAATCAACTAAAACGTTATACAATATATAGTATGGAAAAAATTAGGAAAGCTTATGTCAAAACCTATGGCTGCAAGCAGAATTTTGCGGACAGCGAGAAAGTAACGGGATTGTTGTTGACTTTGGGGTATATCCCGGTTAAAACCCCTGAGGAAGCCGACCTCATCATTTTCAACACCTGCGCTGTCCGTGAAAACGCTGAGCAGCGGGTTTTCGGGAATGTCGGCGCGCTTAAAAAGCTTAAGGAGGACAAGCCCGAACTTGTTATAATTTTATGCGGCTGCATGACGCAGCAACCGCACATGGCAGAGTATTTTAAAACCAAGTTCCCGTTTCTGGATGCAATTATCGGCACAGACATATTAGCCTCGCTGCCGAGCATAATAGGTGCAGAGCCCGTTTCATACGAGGACGTAAAGCCTTTGCGCGAGGGTAAATATTCAGCAAATGTTCCCATTATGAACGGCTGTGATAATTTCTGTACCTACTGCGTCGTGCCGCTTGTCCGCGGGCGCGAGGTATCGCGGGAGCCCGCGAGTATAATCAGCGAAGTTAAAGGTCTGATTGAAGAAGGACGCCGTGATATTCTGCTGCTCGGACAGAACGTAAATTCCTACGGAAAGGATACAGGCACCGGTTTTAAGGAGCTTCTGCAGGAACTGGACAATCTTGACGGCGAGTTTATTATCAGCTACATGACCAGCCATCCTAAAGACTGCAAAAAAGAGCTGATTGACTTTATCGCAGAAAGCCGGAACATCTCACGCCACCTGCATCTGCCTGTGCAATCGGGCAGCAGCCGCATTTTAAAGCTTATGAACCGCGGCTACAGCCGCGAGCAGTACATTGAGCTCGCCGAGTATGCACGAAATAAAATCCCTGAAATCTCGCTCACCACCGATATTCTTGTCGGTTTCCCGGGTGAAAATTATGAAGATTTTAAAGAAACACTGGACTTAATAGAAAAAATCGGCTTTGATTCTGCCTATACATTTATATACAGCAAACGTAAGGGAACCGCGGCGGCAGATTTCGCCGACCCTGTTCCCGCCGAAGAGAAATCCGCGTGGTTCCGTGAACTGCTCGATGTACAGGGTAGAATCAGCGAGCGTTCATATGAGAAGTTTATAGGTAAAACATTACGGGTGCTATGTCTTGGCGAGGGCAGGACATCACCGGAACTGCTCACAGGTAAAAGCAGGCAGGGAATTATCGTAGACTTCGCAGGCGGCGATGAACTGCTCGGAAAATTTGTGGACATAAAAATAAATAAAGCCCTGCCATGGGCGTTAAAAGGAGAAATAATATGAACCCCATTCAAGCAGCAAGAGAGCTCGGTAAAGCGATTCAAGCGGACGAGCGTTTCAAGGCATATTTCGCGGCAAAGGACATCAACGATGCCGACGAGGCGCTGCAGAATCTCATCGGAGAGTTTAACCTGCAAAAAGAGAATCTGACAATGGAATTTTCGAAAGCCGAGAATGAAAAAAACCAGGAAAAAATTGACGGGCTTAACACGAAAATGCGTGAAACCTATGCAGAAATAATGTCAAATGAAAACATGAGAGCGTATAGCGCGGCGAAAGCCGAGTTCGACCGGATGCTAAGCGGCATTAATCAAATCGTCGCAATGTGCTGCGAGGGCGCGGACCCCGACACCTGCGAGCCGGCGGCCAAAAGCTGCGGAAGCGGCTGCGGGAGCTGCGGTGGGTGCGGATGACGAATAACTGACAGCAGACCATGTACAATTGATGAAAGGGCGAACTTCGTTCGCCCGCGGGGTGCTTATACAACCTATTATATAATGCAGAGGTATGATTTTAAATACCTGCATTATATAGCCGATTAACTTGAAAAATGCTTTGCATTTTTCACAGCAAACTCGTTTGCTGTCGCGCCATAGGCGCGCAATCGGCTATGCAATCGAATTAAGCCGCTTTGCGGCTTAAGCGGCATTTGCCGCGTCTTCAAAAATGACGAAGCATTTTTGAAGTTAATTGATTATAAATAAAACACGCAAAAAGGTAATAAAAATGAACAAAGAACTCACCCCCATGATGAAACAGTACGTCGAGATTAAAGAAAAATACAAGGAATACATTGTGTTTTACCGTCTTGGCGACTTCTACGAATTCTTCTTTGATGAAGCGGAGAAAATTTCAAAAAAGCTTGAACTGGCACTCACAAAACGCTCCGAAATACCCATGTGCGGTGTGCCGCATCATGCCGCTGAGAACTACATAAAACGGCTCGTAGAGCAGGGTGAGAAGGTCGCAGTCGTCGAGCAGGTAGGCGACGTGAACGGCAAGGGTTTGGTGAAGCGCGAGGTTGTGCGTATTGTTACGGCGGGAACGCTGATTGAGGATAATATGCTCGACGCGGGTTCAAATAATTTCATTGCCTGCTTTTATATGAAAAACAATTATTTGCAGGGCAGCGCCCGAAAGGAGCAAGGCTGCGGTGTTGCTTTCGCTGATTTGTCAACGGGCGAGCTTAATGCTTTCGAGAAAAGCGGAAAGCAGCTTGAAGATGAACTGATTACCGAAATAGCGCGCTTCATGCCGGTGGAAGTGCTGTTTAACATGGATTTTATGTCGCTTAAAAACACCGGGGATTTTATTAAAAATAAAATCCCCGGCTGTGTCGGCGAGACACTCGGCGATGATGAATACGATACCGGAATACTTGTGAATCATAATTTTATTCCCCTGGAAATAGTTACGGAAAATCCGCTTGCAGCGGGCGCAATTGCCGCACTGCTCGGTTACATAAAGAAAACGCATTTGAACGGCACTCCGCGCTTCACAGAGCTTATAATGCACAAGGAAAGTGCGTTTCTTGATTTGGGCTTGGCAGCGAGAAGAAACCTGGAACTCACTGAAAATATGCGCAGCAAGGACCGACGGGGAACGCTTATGTGGGTGCTGGACCGTACCCGCACATCAATGGGCAGGCGGCGGCTTAAATCTTTTATTGAGCGCCCGCTCACCGACCATACGCGGATTCTGCGGCGGCTCGAAGCCGTAGACGAGCTCATAAAAAACGTAATCGGACTCGGTGATTTACGTGAATCTTTAAGCGGCGTTTATGATATAGAACGGCTGATGACGCGAATTGTTTATAACAAAGCCAACCCGCGCGACGCAGCAGCGTTCGGTGCTACTTGTGGGAAAATTCCGGAGGTAAAGTGCATTTTAAACGGATTTTGCGCGCCTTTATTTCAAAAATTAAACGGGAGAATTTCCGACTTGTCAGAAATCCATGCGCTTGTAGAGCGTGCGATTAAACCCGAGCCGCCAGCGCTCACAAAAGACGGCGGATACATTAAAGACGGTTATAATTCGGAGCTTGACGGACTTCGCCTCATTACAAAAGACAACAAAAATATCCTCGCCGTTCTTGAAGAGCGCGAGCGCAAAGCCACCGGAATAAAGAACCTGAAAGTCGGCTACAACCGCGTGTTCGGGTATTATATCGAGATTTCAAAAAGCAACGTAAACTTAGCGCCCGCGCATTATATCAGAAAGCAGACGCTTACCAACGGCGAGCGGTATATAACAGACGAGCTTAAAAAAATCGAGAATGAAATTCTTGGTGCAAACGATAAAATTATTGCACTTGAAGCCGAGCTTTTCACAGAAGTTTGCGAGTTTATCAAGAGCAAGCTCGAAGCTGCGCAGAAAACCGCGGAAGCGATTTCGATTGTTGATGTGCTTTGCGGCTTCGCGCAGTGTGCAATCGAGAATAATTACACCCGTCCGGAAATAAGTACGGAGAGCGTTATTGAAATCAAGGACGGCAGGCATCCCGTTATTGAAAAAGTGCTTAAGGATGGCGTTTTTACGCCTAATGATGTTTATTTGGATACCGAGAAAAACCGCCTTATTATCATCACGGGACCAAATATGGCGGGAAAGTCTACGTTCATGCGGCAGGTGGCGCTCATTACGATTATGGCGCAAATCGGCAGCTTCGTGCCCGCGAAATCTGCGCGTATAGGTGTCGTTGACAAGGTTTTCACCCGCGTAGGCGCGAGCGACGACCTTGCGGCGGGACAGTCAACTTTTATGGTTGAAATGACGGAGGTCGCGGAAATTCTCAAAAACGCAACCCGAAAAAGCCTTGTCATTCTTGATGAAATCGGGCGCGGGACGTCCACTTTCGATGGTATTTCAATCGCGAAATCCGTCGCCGAGTATATTAATAACAAGACCGGTTGTAAAACTTTGTTCGCAACGCATTACCATGAATTAATCGCACTGGAGCGCAGGAATTCGGGCATCAGAAATTTCAGCGCGGCGGCTTCAAAGCGCGGCGATGAGCTGCATTTTCTTCACAAAATCGTTGAGGGCGGCGTGGACGACAGTTACGGAATCGAAGTTGCGAAGCTTGCGGGCGTGCCCGAAAAGGTCATCAGCAGCGCAAAACAATCGCTAAAGGTGATGGAGTTAAACTCTAAAATCGAGCTTGAAACCGAGCTGCGCGAAAGGGAAGAGGAATCTCAAATCGACTTCACGTCGCTTGCCCGCGAAAGCGTGATTAACCGTCTTAAAACGCTCGATGTGAACGCATTGACTCCGCTTGAGGCGCTGCAGGCTCTGGCGGAGTTGAAGAGAGAATTGTAATATGAAATATAGTGAAATCATATTAATGATAAGCGTAAATTGAGAAAAGTATAGAGGTGTTAAAAAGTGTTAACCAAATCACCAAGCGGGAGCTTATGTCCTTATTATTACATGGGCGGCGAACTGCACCCGCTTAAATACGGAAGCTATCATGATGATAAAGAGCAGCTTTTCGCGGTCATAAAAGCGGAAGAGGAATTTATCATTAATTCCTCCGGTAAAAACAACAGACGGATATGGATTGATTTATATGAAACTACAATTGATGATGAGGTAATAGAGGTATTAATCGGTCATTTACAGTTAATAAGGCATAAGATATTTAATTTATGCTTAGTAGGATGTACCCCGTATGTACAGAAATTAATCAAAAAGAAAATGAAAAAAGTTGAAATGGATTTATATTATTCGACAAGGTATTTTGATGACCCGGAAGCTGCCAAACATTGGCTGATAGGGAAAATAAAAGAAGATTCATGAAAAGCAAAAAAGACATTTAGGATGTAATGATTCTGTGCAAAACTTTCGGATTTGATATTCCAGAGGAATTTATATAAGACGAGGTGAATTTTATGCCGCTCGGCGCGTTAATCAATTCCGTTGCAATAGTCGCAGGCGGCTCGCTCGGGCTTCTGCTAAAAGGCAGAATCCCCCGTAAAGCCTCCGAAAATACAACCCGCGCAATCGGGCTCTGCGTCTGTATAATCGGGATTTCAAGCGCGCTTGTCGGCGACCTTATGCTGCTTGTAATTTCGCTGACGCTCGGCGCATTTGCCGGCGGTCTTATAAACATAGACGGGGCTTTAGATAAACTCGGTTTGCGGCTGCAGAAAAGGCTCAGTAAAAACGAAGAAAAAAGCGGTTTCGCTGAGGGTTTTGTCGCTGCGACTCTGCTGTTTTGCGTGGGTGCGATGGCGATTGTCGGCTCGTTGGAAAGCGGGCTCGCGGGCGACCGAAGCATAATTTTCACCAAATCCATTCTCGACTGCGTTAGCGCGATGATTCTCGCCTCGTCCTTCGGTTTCGGTGTGCTGCTTTCGGCTGTAATCGTGATTTTTTATCAGGGCGGTATAGAGTTTTTTGCGGGTTATTTGCAGAGTATTCTGACCGGTGAGTTAATCACACAAATCTCGGCGGCGGGCGGAATAATGATACTCGCAATCGGCTTAAATATGGCGCTCAAATCTGATATAAAAGCGGCGAATTTGCTTCCCGGTTTCTTGTTCGCGATTGCGTATTTTTACTTAATTTTGAATTAATGTGAGGTTATTATGGATTTTATTATTGAACAACTTCCTGTTCAGCTTATCGTTTACATGAGGAGAGTCGGAGCCTACGGAAGCGAAAATTATAAATTAATGGCAGCGTTGAAAGAGTGGGCAAATCATAAAGGATTATTTATCGACAGCACTATTTACGGAATTGCACATGACAATGAAAATACACCGCTTGAAAAATGCCGCTATGATGTATGTTTAGTGGTGTCAGTTGAAAATTTGGGTGATGAATTTGTAAAGCATGGGGAAATACCAAGCGGTAAATATGCAGTTTTCACTATACCTCATACTGCGGAAGTGATTGGGGAGTTTTGGGGTTCAGTTCTTAATATTTTGGAAGAAAATAAATTACAGCTCAATTCAGAAAAACCTATTTTAGAACGTTATAAATACAGACTTATTGAAGATGGAAGATGCGAATTTTGCGTACCGATTCTTTAACTTTTAAATGCGGTGAAGCAAGTCATATGTATAGAGAATTTATATAATGCGAGGAAAACTAATAATGAAAAAATCTTCGGCTGTGTTATCTGTTATTTCATCTGTATCGGCGATTGTTTCAGCCTGCTTCGGCTTGTTTTATTCATTCGGCGGTACACAAAGGATAGTCGAAAACATTTACGGACATCAAGTAACCTTATTCGGCGACGGCATATACGCAAATGATTCCATTTTTAAAGCGGGGGCGACAAAGGGGGCGGATATCGTGATTATACCTATATCCCTGCTTTTACTCATCACGGTTGTGTTTTTAAGGCGAAAAAAGTACGCACTTCCACTTCAAAGCGGATTGCTTTCCATTATTCTTTACGCTTCTGCCTGCCTTGTAACCGGTATTAGTTTTAACAGGCTTTTCATGCTCTATCTGGTACAATTCGGGAGTGCATTATTTGCTTTTATTATATCAATGTCGGAGCTTGCAAAATGTAAATCATTTGACAATCCGCTCTATGACAAGCGATTAACCGGTACTGCCGTTTTTTTAATAACCAGCGGCTGCTCCGCCTTAATATGGTTGATATTCATTATCCCCACGGCTATTTCGGGAATACCTATGGAAATCATTGATGTGTACACTACCGAGCCTGCATTTGTGATAGATTTAGCGGTTATATTACCTTTTGCTGTGTTCTGCGGAATAGGGTTATTAAGGAAACAAGCGATTGCCTACCAACTCGCTCCCGTTATGCTTACCATGATGACAGGGGTGGGGATTTTGGTTATATTTCAAACAGTAATGCAATCCGCATTAGGTATTGTTTTAGAACCGGAGCAGTTATTCGGTATGGTAATTTCTTTTATCATACTCGGAACGATTGCCCTTGTGCTTAATATTAGGCTTCTGAAACGCATGGTATAAGCATTATTTAAACCTAAAAGCGAGGTGAATTTATGCCTAAAATAAACATTCTTTCCCGCGAGGTCAGTGAACTCATCGCCGCCGGCGAGGTCGTTGAACGCCCTGCAAGCGTCATAAAGGAACTTGTTGAAAACTGCGTTGACGCGGGCGCGAAGCAAATCACCGTCGAGATTATGGGCGGCGGCGTAAGCTTCATGCGCGTCACCGACGACGGCTGCGCAGTCGCATTTGATGAAGTCCCCAAAGCCTTTCTCCGTCACGCTACAAGTAAAACCAGGGATAAAGAAGACCTTGAAAATATAATCACAATGGGCTTTCGCGGGGAAGCGCTCGCTTCGGTCGCAGCGGTTTCAAAAATAGAAATGCTCACCAAAAGAGCCGGGGATAAGACCGGCACGCTGTATAAAATTAATGGCGGCGTTGAAGCCGCGCACCATGAAACCGGCTGCCCCGACGGCACAACTATCATAATACGCGAGCTTTTCTACAATACGCCCGCCCGCCTTAAATTTCTCAGGAAAGACATTTCCGAGGCGAACGCCGTTCAGGGAGTTGTAGACAAGTTAATTTTAGCACACCCGCACATCGCTTTTCGGTTTCTGCGCGATAATAAACCCGTGAGGATTACAGCGGGCGACGGCGAGCTGTACAGTGCGCTGTACTCGGTTTTCGGCAGACAGTTTGCGGCGAGCCTTGTGCTCGTGGATTTTAAACAATACGGCATTAAAGTCGGCGGCT
>WRCY01000033.1 GCA_009783695.1 Oscillospiraceae bacterium | reverse complement strand
ACGGCTCGGCATACTTGGTTATGTTTACACCTAAGCTCGTCGGATATTTACGACGAATTTCGGTTAATATTTGTGATTTACCTCCCACCCATTTTACGAACGGTTTGGCTTGGAATGATTTGCTCATAATCTCAACCTCTATATATAGGTATACTTTCTTAAGTTTACCACAATTTACACATTGCGTCAAGCATTTTTCGAGGATTTTTAAAATATTTTTGAATACATATAGGTTAAATGAAAAATTATGACCAATAACACAAGTTCGACGTACACGGAACAGTCAATCACAGAATCTCCAATCGGAGCTTACGGCACAGTTTGGTTAAATTGGATAGAGGATAATAACAAGAAAAAAGTCCGGGAAATGAAAGCGAACGGAATATTTCTGACAGTGGCAAGGTCGGTTGACAAATCAACATGGAATTATCGAAAATCTTAGAAAGAGATTACGAAGAAAACATTCTTACCGGTGGTTGCAAGCCCAATCCCGAACTCCTCAACTACTACCAAGAAATGATACCCCCGAGAGAAAACGAGAAAAATGCAGATATAAAATTTACGAAAAAATAACCGCTTCACGAGCGGTTATTTTATTCTATAAAATTTTCAATGCCAGCATGGTTATGTCATCGGACTGCTCTGCGCCGTCGGCGAATATTTCGATTTCCTTACGTAAAAACGTCAGTAATTCTTTAACATCGCCGTATTTACATTCATTGATAATTTTTTCGAGATTTTCTTTGGTGAGGATTTCTTTTGCGGGGTTTTCCGCTTCGGTGACGCCGTCGGTGTACATAAATATCACGTCGTCTTTCTTTAGCAGAATTTCGTCCTGCTCGTACTTCGTTTCTTCCATGAAGCCCGGCATCATCCCGGGTTTGGTCGGCAGCCATGTGAATTTTTCGCCTTGTTTAATCAACGGCACATCATGCCCGCCGTTCACGTATGTAAACTTTCCGCTCGGTATGTCTAACACCCCGAAGAAAACCGTCACGAACATACATTCATCGTTACCCTCGCACAGCAGATTATTTACTGTTCCGAGTACCTCCGTGAGCGGTGCGTTTCCTTTAAGCAGTGCGTTTTTAAGCTGCGTCTTTGCGTTAACCATGAATAATGCCGCCGGTATTCCTTTTCCGGAAACGTCAGCCATGACTACAGCGAGCCTGTTCTCGTCAATGAAGAAGAAATCGTAGAAGTCGCCGCCGACTTCCTTTGCGGGTTCCATCAGTGCATAAATATTGAACTCCGTGCGTTCGGGGAAAGGCGGGAAAACACTCGGCAGCATACTCGCCTGAATCTTCCGTGCAATCATGAGCTCGGATTGAATACGCTCGTTTTCGGCTTTCTCGAGCAGAACGGACTTGGTTATATCTTGAATTATAATTATGTAACGCAGAAGCTTTTCCCTGTCGTAGACTGCGCTCACGTCACCTTTGTAATAGTTCTCGTTTTCATCGAAGTAAAAAGAATCCTTTACATGCTTCTCGTCAAATCCCGTCAACTCCGAGGGCCAGTTTTCAACCTGATTAACCGGTGCGTATTTTTTTATGTTCCTGATTGTCGGGAATAATGAGCTCGCAGCTTTGTTTGCGCTCAGGAAATTATGGTCGGCGTCAATTAAAATAATCGCTTCCTTGATTGACGATAAAATCATTTCCGATGTTTTGGTATCGGAATAACGGTTCAGTTTTAAAATCCGCAGCAGCCGCAAAAGCCGAAGCAATCTCAAAATCGTCATATTAACAGGGAATGCCATCGGAAGATAAAACGGAAGAATTGCCGCAACGTCAACAAGCAGCATCGGCGATACAGCATACCGCAGTCTTGCCTTTGCCGCTCTGATACGGGGATACAGCAGGTTTGCCGTCCACAAACGCAGGGCATATTCAACTGTGAAAATAATAACAGATACTATTTCAACATAGATAAAGATTGACTTAGCGGCGTCTGTCGTAAAGGCGTCCAAAAGGTCATGTTTTTCATGCGTAAATATTCCTGGATAAAAGACAGTATAATCCAAATAATATTCATCACCTTTGCAGTGGTGTTTACTGTGTTTATCGCACAAATTTCTATCAGCGAACAATACAAATCATACTACGAAGAAAAATTAGAAGCTAAAGCGGAAACACTTGCGCAGAACGCTGTTCACTTATTTGCCGAAAACAGCGAAATTCGCAATGCTGCGGGCATGAATTACATATTGAATGTGATTTTTCCGGTCGGGCAAAACGAGTCGGAAGTAATACGCTACGCTTTATTCGCTCCCGACGGGAGTGTCGCCGCCTCAACGGCTGACGGCGGCTTGATTTTACCGAATGAAGCACTGTCAAGTATATATACATATATGGAAAGCCCGTTTGTACGCTCGTTTCATCCCGTTGTGATTGATGAGGTGCTGTTATATATTCTGATGATTCAGATAGACGACACGCCTTTCCTCATTTACAGTGAGCAGTTGTCGGAAAGCTTGTATTCATCGCTGTTCAGAGGCTGTTTAATGATGGCGGCGGGTTATGCGCTGTTCTCGGTAATTTCAAACCTACGCAGGAAGAAGCCGGAAGACGATGATGATGACGATGAAGAATCTGTAGGGGCGGACGCCCCTGTCCGCCCGTCAAAAAGCAAAAGCGGTACGCTTTCACGCCTTGCGGTGCAGCTGCTCTCGACTCTTTTATTCGGACTGCTTTCTTTGCCGCCGCTTAAAAACTACGCCACTTCGGATGGCAGCATAAGTGTAACGCTTGTGGTCGGCGGCTTGCTTTTGGCTGTTGCGGCTGTGCATTTGTGCCGCATTTTACTATGGTTTTTCGCATGGTATTCAAAACGCCCGATTTCCAGTTACGTAGCGCAGACAATGCAGTTCTTTGTGTTTTTGGTGGTGTTTCTCTCGATGTACGTTTATACAATGCAAAGCGGCTACAGCACGCAGGTTGAACTCACCAAGCAAAACGAGCTGCGAATTTCATCAATGTTCGCCGGGCTTTCCCTCAGCGGGCGGGAAGTTCCGGCAGGAGATTTTACAGAAATCCTTGAAGCTTCAAAGGATTCAAACTTCGGCGAACACAGCGAATGTCTTGTTATAATCCGCAGTGACGACGGCTTTGTTGTTCTCGGAAATGAATCCGTTGACATATCCGACGCCAATGATTTATTCCATTCAGCTTGGGAGGGTCAGGCGTCGGTTACGGGAATCCGCGGCGATTATAAGTACGGCGTGACTATAATAGCGGACAATACGTATGAAGTCGCGGCGCTTGCCGTGGTGCGGCAGTTGGCTTCCGTTCAGGCGGACGAAATGCGCGGCGCCGCAATCGACTTCCTGCTCGCCATGTCTGCGACCGTGTTTGCGTTTGTTTTCCTGTTCGTGGAGATGAACCGTATGCTGGAGGTCATAAACATTCCGAATTTAAGGCGCGAGCGTGAATTTAAATACGCCAAAGGCACACGCAGCCTCATGTTCTTAGCCAATGCCTGCCGTTATATTCCGTTGTACTTCTTCGTTTTAATTGTGCGGGACATTTACGAAACAAACCCCGTTAACTGGATTTCGGGGGAACTCGCAACTGTGCTTCCGATTGCGGTGGTGCTTTTAGTTGTGGCTGTGGGCAAGGATATTACGAGCTTCTTCATACGGCTTAAAGCCCGCAGAATGATGATTCTCGGGTGTTTAATCGGGCTTACGGGATTCCTGCTCCTAAACTCAGCCGCTACGCTTCCCGTATTGCTTTTGCTGTTAGTTTTTACATATACGGGTGTTTCAATGGTGTACAACGGCTTATGGGATTTTACACAAGAAGCTGTAAACTCAGGGTACAGCGAATTTGCCGACATGAGGGAGCATACGCTTTCAGGCGAATATCTCGGCGGTACGGCGGGTGCGGTTATCGGTGCTATGGTTTATGACAAGTTCGGGTTATTTGCGGCTTTCTCGCTGTCTGCCGCAATCCTGCTTATACTGGCGATTCTGATTCGTGCGCTTATGCCTGTTGGCGGCAGACCGGAAAAAGCAGAAAAGCGTGAGCTCGGCTTCTTCAAGTTTTTCTTCTCGAAACGGGTTTTCTTCTTTATGCTTCTGCTGCTCATGCCTTTCGTGCTCGGCGAGTATTTCATTGAACAATTCTCGCCGCTTTATGCCGCTTCGATTGAGCTTTCGCCCGGTGCGGCGTCGTGGACGTCGCTGCTCATGACGATGGCATTAGCTTATATTGCGCCTTCGATTATACGTTTCTTCGGGGAATGGTGCAGCAAAACTGCCGTCTGCGTCTTCGCTAACATTCTTGCCGCCGCAGGACTGGTGCTGTTTGCGCTTATGCCGGGCATTGCCATGATGTACGCCGCCTCGGCATTAATCGGCGTTTCCATCGGCATCGGCAAGAACATCATCGCCGCCAAATATGCGGACTTTAGAGAATCAAAGCTGTATGCAAACAGCGGATACATCTATAATTTGTTCGACTCGCTGTTCGGGCTGCTCGGTGCGGCGCTGTTCACTTTTGCACATATTATGTCATCAGACGGCGACGCTGTCATTAACGTTGGTGCCATTATTGCGGCGGCAACGATACTGTACCTGCTATTTTCAAGGAAAAGGAGGACTGACGCTTGAATTCTGTAGCTTTTTTCTTTAAAACGCTCGGCGAATTGTGGCTTTCAAGCTGGAAGCGCAGTCCTGCTGATGCGGCGATTGTCGCACAATCCGCTTTAAATATTAACACAGCGGCAACAACGGGAAGCCGCCTGTTCTCGTTCCTGAATGCATCGCTGTCCGGCGGCATGATGGGCGTAACGATGCTGACTATGGTTGTAACTACAACGCTCGCTGCAGTTTCTGTTACATACGATGTATTTTTAAATGAAGAATCCGTTCTGCAGGTTCAGGAAACCGAATTCGACTACGGCGTTATTACGGACGAAGAAGGTAATGCCCTTTCGATAACCGCCATACAAACCGAACAGTTATCACACGGGCAAACTCAATCACAAGCTCAATCTCAGCCGCAAACAATGGACTTGATGAGTTTAATGCAGGTTGTCATAGAACCTGTCCATGAATTTACGGTTATCGACTGGGTGCCGGAGGAAGAATTTATAATCGAAGACGGACAGATAGTTTTCATAGAGCCGGAAGCACCCGACACGACAGAGCAGGGCTCTGTTATGCTTCCTGTTGATGAATCTGATACGTCGGGCGGCAGAACTCTGCCCATACGCCCTGAGTCGACACCGCCGCCGGTCACAACACCACCGCCGGTTACAACAGCACCGCCTCCGGTTACAACAACACCGCCTGAAGTCACAACAACACCCGAAATTACGACCATTCCGCCTGTTACAACAATGCCGCCCGAGGTCACGGCTCCTCCCGAAGTTACCACTGCGCCTCCTGTCACGACTACACCTGTGATTACCACCACACCGCCGGTCACGACTACGACACCGCCTATTACAACCACACCTACTATTACGACGACTTTTTTCCCGCCACTACCACCCCCGCCTCCTGTCACAACCACACCTCCCGTTCCCCCGAAATCATATCAGACAGGTTTCTTTATAAATGAGCTTACAGATACGCTGATATTCGGTGATGCGCCTCTGACCCTCACGACCGAGGGCGGACAAAGCACGGGCGAAGTTACATGGGCTGTAACAGAGGGTAATGCGGTTTCAATTGCCCCGGCAACGGGAATAATTACAATTGAAAGCGTCGGGACAGTCACCGTCACCGCCATAAAAGCAGGCGACAATAATTATTATCCCGCAAGCGCAACGCTGGCGATTACCGTAGGCACACGAAGCATGAACAACGTAACGATTACCGTCACGAGCACGCACATTTATAACGGCACGGAGCAAGTGCCGTCAATTACCGTTACGGACGGCGTTTCACCCAACTTAATCACAACCGCCGACTATACTGTTTCATATTCGGGCGACATAATAAATGCGGGAACAACAGCCACGATAACACTTACAGGACAGAATAATTATGCAGGTGAAAAATCGCAGACGTTCTCAATCGGGAAAGCCATTCCCGTTTACACCGAACCGACAGGCTTAACCGCTGTTTACGGCAATTTATTGTCGAGCGTTGCGCTTCCGTCGGGCTGGACATGGAACTCGCCGTCAAACCCTGTCGGCAACGCGGGAACGCAGACACATTCGGCAATGTTCACACCGATAAATACCGATAATTACAACACGGTTACGATAGACTTAACCGTCAGCGTCAGTAAAGCAAATCAATCAACTCTGACAATCACCGACCCCGGCACGAAAACCTTCGGCGACAGCGGCTTTATGCTTGCTGTCGGCGGCGGCTCGACAGCGGGAACAGTTACGTTTGAACAGATTTCGGGAACCTCGCTCTCAGTTTCCTCAAGCGGTAATGCGGTTATCGAAAGTGCAGGAAATACAACAGTAAGAGCAACAATGGCGGGCGATGATAATTATAACGATGTTTCAGCGGAGATTATGATTACCGTAGGGCAGCGCAACTTATCACACGTTAATATAATCGTTCCGTCGGGAACTTATATTTATACGGGATTAGCTCACATGCCATCACCGAATGTCACTGACGGCGTAAGCCCGAACTTGATTACAAACACAGATTACACCTATAGTCACGGTGAAAATATAAGCGCAGGAATTAATGCGGGAAGTATTTTAATTGAAGCAACTCCAAACGGCAATTATACGGGCACACGAACTGTAAACTTCGACATTGCGAGAGCTCCGCTGACGGTAACGGCTCATCATCAGAGCATTGCTTTCGGTGCCGCTCCGCCGACATTCACTTTCGATATAACAGGCTTCGTGAACAGCGAAACTGTAACCACAGCCGGCGTTACGGGTAGTCCCTCAATAACAACAACATACAATCAGGGCGACCATACCGATGATTACCCCATTAATTTGGCAATCGGTTCGCTCTACGCACCAAACTACGAGTTCACCACATTTAATAACGCCGTACTTTCGGTAGGAAAAACAAGTCAATCAACTCTCAGCATCACCGGCGCACCTACAACGATTATTTTCGGCGATTCATCATTCACGCTGTCCACCTTGGGCGGAAGCGGAACAGGAGCCGTCACTTGGGCTGTAACGAGCGGGACCGCAGTTTCAATCGGTTCTACTTCCGGCGCGGTTACAATAAACAGCGCAGGAACAGCTATAATCAGAGCCACCAGGGCAGGCGATGGCAACTTTAATGCGGCTGAGGCAACTTTGGAATTAACTGTTGAACCTAAAGCCCTTACAGCGGGAATGGTGCAAATTAATTCCGTAATATACAACGGCAACACACAGGAACCGACAATTACTGTAACCGACGGAGCTACGCTTATCCGGGGAACGCATTACCAATATACTTTTACGCCGGTCACGAGCGCAGGCAGCCATCCCGTTACAGTCGGCGGCATGGGGAATTATGGCGGTTCGGTCACTGTTGATTTCGTAATAGACAGGGCGAACAATACACTCGCAATTTCTTGTGCTGACATAACCTACGGCACAACGCCGTCGCCGAGCGTAGACACCAACACAGGCGGCGGAGCAGTTATGATTGAATATAAGGTTCAAGGCGCGGACAACAGCACGTATACCCAAACAGCACCGACAAACGCAGGACTCTACACAGTACGAGGAACATCGGCACAAACAACTAACTATAATTCCGCAACGGCAACAGCGGATTTTGAAATCCTGAAGCGGGAGCTAACACCCTCGATAAATTTCGCCGGCGTTACAGGCAAAACCTACGACAGAAGCACCGAATTTACCGGAACGCCACCTACAATCACCTTAGCAGGTGCGGCTTTCAGCGATAACCCGACTGCAACGGCGACATTCGCTTTTGCGGATTGGAACGCAGGTAATAATAAAAGCGTAAACGCAACAGCCATTACGCTCACAGGTTCATGGGGCGATAATTATACGCTGTCAGCGGCAACGCTTTCCAACGTCACGGCAACCGGAGTAAACATAACGCCGCTGTCCGTTACATGGACTACGGGCACAGTGAGCGATAAAAGTTATAACGGAAATAATACCGCTGTTATTTCCACACATCCCGCTTTGAATAATATAATCAGCGGTGATGATGTAACTATTGCGGCGACGGGAACCGTAACCTTCAACAACGCAGGCGCAGGAACCGGCAAGCCTGTTACTGCGAGCGGCTGGACGATTGGCGGCGGCGATGCCGGGAACTACCTGCTTACACAACCAACATTCTCAAATGCGGATATTACGCCCGCCCCGCTCACGTTTGACTTTACGGGAACACCGGGCGATATAGTCCTTTCCCCCATAAACACAACAGCGACTGTTTCGGCTAATTTTAGCGGCTTTGTAAACAGCGAAACGCCGACAGTGACTTTCACCGCACCGATGGGATTATCGCTTGCGGGCACAACGCTGACCTACAACGGCACAACAGAATTCACGACACCAAGTGAATCCCGCTCATTCACAGCGAACGCAGGCTCCAACTACACCACTCCGTCCGCTTCGCTCACCTTTACTGTCTTTGACGGGCAGGCGGAAGCACGCTCGATCCCCGTGAATGAAGCTAATATTTCGACTTTTAACACTTATGCGAACACAACGAACGGATTGAGGAGAAATTATATTTTAACCGAAAATATAACTTTAAACCCGCCTTCGCCGGGTGGAGGCAACTGGACGCCGATAGGAGGCAACACTGCCCCTACAGGGTTCACCGGTGTGTTCGACGGCGGCGGATATAAAATCACGAACATGAGTGTCGCCGGCGCAGGCAACGCTCATCAAGGTATGTTCAGATTTATAAGCGGCGGATTTGAAACCGGAATTGTCAGGAATCTTGAGCTTGTAAACTTAAATGTAAGCGGCTTAAATAACAGCGGCGGTATTGCGGGACAAATTGCTAACGGAGCAAAAATTTATAATTGCTCTGTAATTAATGCAACAATTACGGGTTCCTCATGGCAAATAGGCGGAATCGTAGGATTAATGACCGGCAACAGTGAAGTTTATAATTGCTTCAGCTCCGGAACGGTTTCAAGCAGCGCAGGTGGTGTCGGCGGTATTGTGGGAACGTCAGGATTGAATTCTGACACGGTGAGTGGCGGCATAGTAACAAAAAATATCAGTACAGCAACCGTTTCAGCACCGGGGCAAAACGCTGTCGGCGGCATAGTCGGGAATCAAGGGAACAATGCAAGTGTTGCCGCTACAATCACACACAATGTTGCGTTAAACGAAAGCATAACCGGTGGTACTGCCGGCGCTAATCCTGTGGGGCGTGTAGTCGGTGACAGTATTTTCGCTACCCCCGTAAACCGCAATGATAACTATGCCTTTACGATTATGCTCATAAACGGCGAAACTGTCACAGGTACTGCAACAACCCATAACGGCGCAAATATAACTCTTGCAAATACATGGGCTGCGCTCGGCTTCACTGACCCATGGTGGACAGCAGTGCCGGACAGACTGCCGAACCTAATGCCGTTCGTTTACGGCGCGGGCACGGAAACGAACCCGTTTAAAATCTACACCGAAGCCGACCTGCGCGCAGTCGGCAGGACGAACGATGCAGGAACATCAAATCAATATCTCGGCATGAACTGGAACCGCAGCGCGTATTACAGAATGGAAGCAGACATTGACCTAACAATTTTGAACCAACCTTGGGTGCCAATCGGTACAGGTGCTTCGCCGTTCAACGGTTACTTTAACGGCAACGGGCATACGATTACAGGAATCCGGATAAACGATACAACAAGCAATATCGGTATGTTTGGCGCCGTAGATGGATTCGGCAGCAACCCGGGCACAGTCAGAAACCTCGGACTGATAAATGTAGACATTACCAGTACTATGCCTACAATCGGCGGTATAGCGGGTTCGTGCACGTCTTCAATAATAGAAAATTGCTTCGTTACAGGAAATATAACCGGCTCGGCTGAAGTCGGAGGTATTGTCGGATATAACGGTGGAACTATAGAAAACTGCGTTTCGCTCATTACAAGCATTAGTGGAAACAACCTCTTCGGACGAATTATAGGAGGGTACAACGATTCTTCAAACAACAATTACGCTTTTGCGGGAATGACCGTGACCGTGAACGGTATCCCGGAAACCCTTGTTAAAGGTGTGACGACAATTGACGGCGAAGATATAACAAATGCAAATCATGCAACACTGTGGACTACCCTCGGCTTCACCGCTGTTATGTGGGGCGACAGACTGCCGGATTTGGCGGACTTCCTGCTTCCCACCGGCTCAGGCACATCAACCGACCCGTGGCGTATTTATGACGAAACGCAATTACAACAAGTTGGTACGGATACGGACGGTTGGACACTTTCAGCGCACTACAGAATGATGAACAACATCCCGCTCACAAGCGACTGGACGCCAATCGGTACTACTGCCACACCGTTTGCAGGAAACTTTGACGGCAACGGATATATAATTTCTAATATGAATATCTCCGGAGGAGGTTTTGGCATAGGTATGTTCGCCTTTATCGGAAGCGGCACGGTAAAAAACCTCGGATTGTCAAACGTGAATATATCCGGTTTTGATGGTACCGGCGGTATTGCCGGAGTTAATGAAGGCACCATAGAAAACTGCTTTATCACAGGCACTATCACAGGCTCCGGTAATTATTCAGGCGGCATAGCCGGAGTTAATCAAGGAACTATAGAAAAATGTGTCTCGCTCCTTACGGAAATTAGCGGAGGCAACTATGTCGGACGAATTACAGGTATGAACGAATCCACCGGTACTTCAACCAACAATTACGCATCCGGCGGTATGATTGTTACGGAAAGCTTAGCACCAAAATCCCTTTCACCGGGCTTAAATACAGTTGATGGCGAGGATATAACTCTCGCTAATCATGTAGCCTTATGGACTGACCTCGGCTTCACCACTGTTATGTGGGGTAGCAGGCTGCCGGATTTGGCGGCTTTCCTGCCGTAAAATTAGACTGTGAGGACACCTTAATGAAAAAGAAAATTTTAATCATAATAATCACCGCCGTTTTAATAACGGCGGCGGCTGTGCTTTTCTTCCTCCGTGAAAGGCTGTTCTCAAATGTCGATATTCCTTCGCAAATCACAATTACGGTAGCATGGAATCCCGGCAGCGTCGCTGATGATATAGCACGGGTGGTATCGGGCGATATGGATACGCAGGTGATTTTGCAGAATATCACAGGCGCGAACGGGGCGAACGGCTTAAACGCAGTTTTTAACGCCCCGCACGACGGCACGAACTTGCTTTCCACGAGTCTGTCGGCGTTTTTAAGTGCCGAGCCGATGGGTTTCGCTGACAGCAAGCCCGATGACTGGACGTGGTGGCTTGTTGCGTTTTCGCCTGCTGTTATAGTTGTCGCTGCTGATTCACCTTATGAAAGTATAAACGAACTCGGCAATCTTGTGCAAGCCGATACATCTTCGGGAAGCAGTCCTGCTGTCAATGCGGTTTTACGCGGGGAAGCGGATTTCGCGGAATTGCTGAGAGTAGAAGTAATCCATTTATTAAATTCCGGCGAGCTGCGCGTGCTTGAAACATTGGATTTTGGTGAGCACTACGGATTGTTTGTACCGGCAGGTGTTCCTGCGGACAGATTGAGCGGTTTGGAAAATCTGATAGAATCTGCGGTTGCTTCAGAGGCGTTCGCGGTGTTTTTAAATGATAACGGGCTTTTAGCAACGGAATTCCGGTGATATAGTTTAATTCCTTTCATTGAATTGACGAAAACTGCATTATTAAATATAATTATTAATGCTTGCAAATCCTGTAAAAACGTGGGGAGGCACGCCTTATTTAACTACGTTTGAGTTCAATGGCAAGACTCTGTGTGACGGTAGTTTGTCGCGGATACATCGACATTTATGCCCACGTGAAAGGGCTTGAACATAAGGATTTAACCGACCAATATTTATTTCATACGCTTAAATCCATAGCCTATTTGAAAAAGACAGGAGCGAAATCCTGTCTGCCGGTTTCCCACTTTGCGAGCGTTGAAAGCTCCACCCAATCGACCGCTTTCAGTTCCTCAACTAAGTCCTCCTGTGTCCAACCGTTGACCTCACGCAATTCTTTAATCCGCGCTCCAATAGCCTGTAAATCGAACATTGACAATTCAATAATCCTTCTTTGTGAAATATCAGAACATTGCTCGTTTTATCGTTCTTTTCTATGACATCTCGGCATGGGTGCGTTATACTAAAACAGAAACAAACACCGCATATTCAAATGTTCGATTTCACATTTTATAATGGTTTTCTCGCTCTGTCAAGAATAATCGCAGAAAAGAAAGCCAAAATAGAGGAAAAGGAGGAGTATATGAGAATAATCGAAACATTCAAATTCATGACCGATGAAGAACGTCGGGAAGCTATTACAAATATAATAGTAAATCTCGAAAACAAAGACAGTCAAAGGAATATTATATATTCCCCCGACTATAAAACGATTGAAGACCCCGCTGTATGAACGGCGGGATTTCTTTTTGAAAACCTATTGACAATCGCTGTCCTATTATGATATAATAACAAATATAAGTAATTGAAAGGCAATGAATGTATGGAAACTGCAATCTACGTCAGACTTTCGGAAGAAGACCGAAACAAAGCCGACAAATCCCAAGACAGCGAAAGTATTGTCAACCAGCGCAATATGCTGACCGAATACGCTCGTGAACGTAACTGGAACATCTTCGATATATACATTGACGAAGATTATTCGGGTTCCGATGCCACGCGTCCGGCTTTCAATAAAATGATAGCCGATGCTCGTGACGGGAAATTCAAAATCGTGCTGTGCAAGTCTTTATCAAGGTTTGCAAGGGACGTTGCTATGGTTGAAACATACATAAACGGCTTATTCCTTGACTGGGGGATACGTTTCATCAGCCTTTCGGATTATGCCGACAGTTCGCAAAAAGGCACTCGAAAAAACATTCAAATCAACTCGCTTGTCAACCAATGGTATCTTGAAGATTTGAGCGAAAACATAAAATCCGTTATGACCCACAAGAAAAAAGCAGGGCAGTTTGTCGGCTCATTTGCGCCATACGGTTACATCAAAGACCCGAACGACAAACACAAACTAATTGTTGACCCCGAAGCGGCTCAAATCGTCAAGCGGATTTTCTCAATGTACCTCGAAGGATACGGGCTCAACATGATTGCCAAGCAGTTTAACGCCGAGGGAATACCCTGTCCGAGCAAATATAAGGTATTGAAAGGCATTAAATCCAATCGCTCGGACACCGACGCCGAAACTCTCAAATGGAGCGACCACACCATTTGGCATATCACGCGCAATCCCAATTATACAGGCGATTTGGTTCAATGCCGATACGGTAAACCTTCTTATAAATCAAAATCACACAAAACCAAACCACAGGAAGAATGGGTTGTCGTAGAAAACGTCCACGAGCCGATTATAAGCAAGGAAGATTACAACCGAGTTCAAGAAATGAAGAAAACTCGCGGTGCTTATAGTAGGAGCAGAAAAAATGCGGGCGGAGGCTCTCCGCTTACTCCCTTGAAGCCTAATGCGTTCGCACAGTTGATTAAATGCAAGCTGTGCGGGCGGTCTATGGTTATGTCGACAGGCGGTGAATCCAACAAATTCACGCGTCATTTTAGATGTACAGGGCAAAAGTCAAGGGTTGTGGATTGCAAATGTGCAATGGTTAAGTATGACTTAATTGAGGAAATTATTACAATTAAAATCAAAGAATTAATCAATCAATACTGCGATTTTGATACCGCCGAAAAACGTGTCAAGAAAACAGAACAGCGATACAGCACCGAAATAAAAAACATCGAGAAGTCTTTAGAAAAGAACCGCCTTGAAATTCAAAAATTAGATACGGCATTGACGGATTCGTATATAGAAAAGTCAACCGGAGCAATTTCTGCCGAAGCGTTTAACGCTATATCTCAGAATCTCGATGCTCGGAAATCCGAACTCATCACATTTCGAGATTCCATGCAGGCGAGGATTGATGAACTCCATACAAAACAGAACAAAGCCTCACAACAGAGCCATATTGCCGGTAAGTATGCAGACTTTTCCGAATTGACAAGAGAAATCGCAGGCGCGTTTATAGATACAATCTACATCGGTGAGCGTGACCGAGATAAGTATTACGTTGAACCGGAGGGAGAATACAACAGAAAAACGGCTAAAATGGACTTCTACATGGAAATCGTGTGGAATATTTAACCCTGTCTATAATTATCATCTGCCCTATAATAGTCAATATATGAATCGAGTGTTCTGCGTTTTTAATAGAAACAATCCCGCAGTCCGATGTAGGATTCACCTGTTCGCCGGTGCTCTCATTGGATTCGTTTTCTTCCTGTTCGTCGTTATTTACCAAAGTATTAAAATCTTCCTGCATTGCTACCCCCGCCTTTTTATGTTTTCAATTTTATTATTCACGAAACCATCGGAAATATAAGTTTGCTTTTTTTGTAATTTTATGGTACAATTGAAAAATGAAACTTAATGAAATTCAATTCCGCGACCCGTTTGTACTTATTATAGCAATTCCACATTTTATATGGAATTGCTATGACAGCGGGAACCGCTGTCCGCCGCTATCAGCGGCGAGCGTTGGCTTCGGATTTACTCCGAATGTCAACAAGATTTGCTATAATGAGGAAAAATACTATACTTTACGGCTCGACGGACGCAGATGCTTTAACGGTAAGGGAATAAGATTTTACGCTTATAAAAGCGCGGATTTAATCAGTTGGAACGGGCCTTTCAAGATTTTTCACCGCCTGTGAACTACCGGGGAACATGTAATATTTCTTAAAATTGAAGAAACTGAAAAGGGCTTAAAACTATGCAGCAGTTGAACAGAAATTTACCGGTTGCCGGAGTAAAACATGACTTCCCTAAAAAAGTACTCATATTCGGTGAAAACGCGTTTGCATGCCTGGCGTTTGATGAGCTTATTAAAAAGGGACTTTTCTGCGGCAGCGTGACTGTGGCAGGGCGTGAAACCGAAATTTTTAAAAAGCAGCAGGGACTCTTTACAATTATAGAAAGAGACGTTGAAAGCGGAAAGAAAACTGAGATAATAAAAATTATAACCTGCGTTAGTGATTACATAAATCCGTATAACGATTTCGATTGCTTTATAAAACGAGCGCAGAACCCTGTGCTTCGTTTTGTTGTTGCGGGCACGGAGGATGCGGAAAAAACAGCAACGCTTTTATACGAACGGTTTACATTTTTCAAAGGCGAAATGGATAAGGGCTTAGTTTTTCTGGCATGCGAACCGATTGAAAATAACGGTGCGAAACTAAAAATACTTGTGCAGCAGTATGCAGATAAATGGGGACTGAGCGATGAATTTACGCGCTGGACAAATAACGCCTGCTTCTTTGCAAACACACTCACAGACAGGATTACAGTGAGCAATCTGAACTATGATGAAGTTAAAAAGTTTGAGAAGAAACTCGGGTACCGCGACGAGCTTTTGACTATATGCGAGCCGTTCTATTTTTGGGCGATTGAATTGCCCGCGGTTCTCAGGGCGGAGCTTCCGCTTGACAGGTCAGGCTTGAATGTGGTTTTTAATGAGGACATAACCCCTCACCGGCTGCGGAAAACACGGCTGCTTGACGGCGCGCTTACTGCACTTGCGCCTGCGGCGCTGCTTCACGGATATAAAACCATGAATGATGCGATGAGTAATCCGGGCTTTAAAAAGTATATTGAAAAGACGCTTTTTAAGGAGATAATTCCCACGCTTGATATTAACAGAAATGTACTTGACGGCTTCACGAAGACAATAATAGAGCGGCTTTGCAACCCGCTTGTTAAACAGGAGCTGCTCTTGATTACAGAAAATCAGGTATCTAATTTTAAAACACGGGTGCTGCCGACCATTTTGGAATACCACAAAAGGTTCAAACAACTCCCGCCTATGCTTATGTTTTCGTTTGCGGTGCTTGTTGCATTTTACAAGAACGGCGGGCGGTTTCCGCTCGCTGACGATGAGCGCAGTATCGCGTTTCTGCGCGACAACAGGCTCGATACTATTTTTAAAAACATCAGCGGCGCATGGGGCACAGATTTAACGGAAATACTGGAAAAAACTCAATTTAAAACGATTGTTGAAGAATATTTCAATATAATTAAAAAGCACGGCGTGAAGCCGCTTATTGAAAGACTTGCGGGAGAATAAAACATTTCATTGTATTGCAGTATAAAAATGTGCTACGATTAAGGCGGAATTATTCCGCCTTAATTTTTATGGTATTAAAAAGCAGGAAAAAAAGCATTTTTTTATGTTAACTGATTAGACCTGTCCATAAACCTGTTCGCGGCAGATTTTTGGCGAATTTTCCGCCATTCTTCGTTGAATTCTCTTGCAATGCACAAAGCATTACTGCGAAAATTCGCCTTGCCTGACGAAAAATTCGCTTCAAAAATCCACTCGCTCAAAGTTCACGGACAGGTCTATTATAATTCCTCTTTTATGAAGAAAGGGCTTAATAAAAAATGAAAAAGATTTATGAAACGTTTTTGATTAGCGCGGGAGCGGCTATCGGCTTCATGTTCGGGGAGCTCGACGGGTTATTTTATGCGCTTATTGCGTTTGTGGCATTGGATTATATGAGCGGTGTCGCCGTTGCGGTTGCGCGGAAATGCCTCTCAAGCGAAATCGGATTTCGCGGAATCTGCAAAAAAATCATGGTATTCATGGTGGTAGCCGTCGCACATATAATCGACGAGCACATAATACAGAGTGGGGCGGGGCTGAGAACAGCTGCGATTTTCCTTTTCATAGCGAACGAGGGCGTTTCGCTTCTGGAAAACGCAGGGGAGATGGGTGTGCCTTTCCCGGAAAAGCTGTTAAGTGTTTTACAGCAGATTAAACCGAAAATCAAAAATAAGGACAGGGAGGATATTAAGAATGACAAGAGTGTGGATTGACGCGGGGCACGGCAACAGCGACCCCGGCGCGGTAAACGGCGAGCGCCGCGAAGCCGACGATAATCTAAGACTGGCAAAAACCGTCAAAGCAGTACTGGAAAAGCGCGGATTCATAACGGGCATGACGCGCACATCAAATAGCTTTACAACCGGCAGAGTGCAGGCGGCGGCGGAGTTTAAGGCTGATGTATATTTATCGCTTCACCGTAACGATAACGAGGGTACATCGGGAAACGGATATGAAACAATAACAAAAGAGAAATACTCAAAAGCAGACAACACCTTAGCGCAGGCGATTCATAACAGAATCATCGCCGCCGGAGTTCAGCGCGACAGGGGAATAAAGCGTATAAATCTTCAGACGCTCACAGCCATACCCGTATCAATGGCAGCCTGTACCATGGAATTCGGATTTATCCGCGACAGCCGAGATAACGAGCTGTTTGACCAAAATATGCAGCGCTATGCGGAGGCGGTTGCGGGAGGCGTTATTGATATTTACGGCGCGCCGGTTACACCGTACGAATATAAAACTCAGGACGCCTTGGATATATTACGTCATATTGCGGGAATTTCTGTGCTTGCGCCCGAACGGGTCAAGCTGTTTGATTTTGATAAAACCGGCGTTTTGACGACCGCTGATGCACTGCGGGTGTTGCAAATCGCAGCGGGATTGAATCCCGACGGCGCGTAGGCGGAATCGCTTAACTCTGCTTGACAAAATTCGCTCTTTATGCTATATTTTAAGTTATGAGAAATTTAACTGACAAATTAGCACGGGAGCGAATTTTAACGCGCGATGAATTCAAAAAGCTTTTAATTTCCGACGATGATTATCTGCATGAGAAGGCGCGGAATGAGCGGGAAAAAATCTACGGTAATAAAATATATTTGCGCGGTTTAATCGAGTTTACAAATTATTGCAAAAACAACTGCCTGTACTGCGGACTTCGGCATGCAAACACACAAGCAAAACGTTACCGCCTTACTAAAGGGCAGATTTTAGAGTGCTGCGCCGCCGGATATGACGCGGGAATACGCACATTTGTGCTTCAGGGCGGGGAAGATGCATTTTATACAGACGAGGTGTTAACCGATGTAATACGCGCAATCAAGAACAATTATTCCGACTGCGCGATTACGCTTTCTGTCGGCGAGCGCGGATATGATAGTTTAAAGCTGCTGCGCGCGGCGGGCGCGGACAGGTATCTGCTTCGGCATGAAACCGCGGATACCAGGCATTACGCCGCACTGCATCCGCCCGAAATGTCGCTTGCTGCGCGGCAAAAGTGCCTGCGTGATTTAAAGGAACTGGGCTTTCAGACGGGCTGCGGATTCATGGTAGGTTCGCCCGGGCAGACGCTCGCAAACATTGCGGACGACCTGTTTTTCATAAAGGAGCTCGACCCCGAAATGGTCGGCGCTGGACCTTTTATACCCCACTCAAACACGCCGTTCGCGGAGGAAAAGGCGGGGGATTTAAAGCTTGTGCTGAACATACTCGCGATTCTTCGGCTGATGAAGCCGAGCTTGCTTTTGCCCGCTACAACCGCGCTCGCAACCATCAGTAACAGGGGCTATGAGCAGGGAGTTAATGCGGGGGCAAACGTTATCATGCAGAATATTTCACCTGTTTCGGTTCGTGAAAAATACCGGATTTATAATAATAAAATCGGAGCTTGTGAGAATTTGACGCAGCGTATGCAAAACGTAGGCTGTGAATTTGTTGTTTCAAGGGGGGATTATACAAGTGTATGACGTAAAATCCTCGAATGCGCGGGAGTTTATCAGTCATGAGGAAATCATGGCGACGCTCGCGTGGGCGCAGGAAAATAAGAACAATGATGAATTAATTAGTCATATTATGCAAAAAGCCGCAGAGAAAAAGGGACTTCACCATAGGGAAGCCGTATTGCTGCTGCTGGGCGGCGAGAGTGGGAAAATCTTTGAAATTGCGCGGGAAATTAAACGCAGCTTTTACGGCGACCGGGTCGTACTTTTCGCACCGCTCTACCTGTCGAATCACTGCGTGAACGGCTGTGTTTACTGCCCTTTTAATGCGGGAAATACCGAAATGCCCCGCAAGAAGCTTTCGCAGGACGAAATCCGCCGCGAAGTTATTGCCTTACAGGACATGGGGCATAAACGCCTTGCCGTTGAAACGGGCGAGCATCCGAGGCACAGTCCGATTGACTATGTTCTTGAATCCATAAAAACTATTTACGATATTCAACACAGGAATGGCGCAATTCGTCGAGTGAACGTAAACATCGCGGCGACTACGGTTGAGAATTACCGAAAGCTCAAAGCCGCGGGAATCGGAACGTATCTGCTGTTTCAAGAAACCTATCACGAGGGCACCTACAATCAAATTCACCCGTCGGGGCCGAAGTCCGACTACGTTTATCATACGGAAGCGATGGACAGGGCGATGCAGGGCGGCGTGGACGACGTGGGCTTAGGAGTGTTGTTCGGGCTGGCGGATTATGCTTATGAATTTTGTGCGCTGCTTATGCATGCAGAGCATCTTGAAGCCGTTTACGGCGTGGGGCCGCATACGCTCAGCGTTCCGCGTATAAGGCGGGCGCAGGGCGTCGATACAGGCAGCTTCTCGCATGGAATAGACGATGAAACTTTTACACGAATTATCGCCTGCCTGCGAATAAGCGCGCCGTACACAGGCATAATTGTTTCCACACGTGAGAGCGGGGAGTGCCGCAAAAGAGCTCTTGATGCCGGTGTATCGCAAATCAGCGGAGGCTCGCGGACAAGCGTCGGCGGCTATGATATGCCCGATGAAGAAACACGGCAGTTTGAAGTCAATGATAACCGCAGTTTAGACGAGATTGTACACTGGCTAATCGGCATCGGATATATTCCCAGCTTCTGCACCGCCTGCTACCGTGAGGGGCGGGTGGGCGACAGGTTCATGAAACTGTGCAAAACAGGGCAGATTCAAAACTGCTGCCACCCCAACGCACTGCTCACCTTGCAGGAATATCTGCTTGACTACGCAAAAGAGAACACAAAAAAAGCAGGTGAAGAGTTAATAGGCAGAGAAGTCATAAAAATTCCTAACATGAAAACAAGAGAAATCGTTTTTAAAAATCTTGAGCGAATAAAGAAAGGCAGCAGGGATTTCCGCATATGAGTTATAGGAAAGATATGAGCGACATGAACAACACACCACGCGCGGAGCGGCTGCACATCGGGATTTTCGGCAGGCGCAACGCGGGGAAATCCAGTATCCTGAACGCGATAACAGGGCAGAATGCAGCAGTGGTGTCGCCTGCCCCGGGCACCACCACCGACCCTGTTTATAAAGCGATGGAGCTGCCGCCGCTGGGGCCTGTGATGTTTATTGATACTCCGGGAATCGACGACGAGGGAGAGCTCGGAGAGCTGCGGATTCAAAAAACGAAAGAAATAATCCGTAAAACAGATATTGCGGTTATAGTAGTTGACGGGGAAAAGGGACTCGGAGAATACGAGAAGGAATTGAGCCGTACATTCGGCGAAGCCGGTGTAAAATTCCTTGTTGTGTATAATAAAGCGGACGTTTCATACGTGCGGACGCGCAGCGGAATCAGACTAAGCACGGTTACAGGCGAGAATTTAGACAAATTAAAAAGCGAAATCATCGCGCTCGGCTTGATTGTGAAAGGGGAGACGCCGCAGCGTTTAGCCGGCGATTTGCTTGAAGCCGGCGATTTGGTTGTGCTTGTGATTCCCATTGACGAAGCGGCGCCTAAAGGCAGGTTAATCCTGCCGCAGCAACAGGTAATCCGTGATATACTTGACGCGGGCGCCGTCCCGGTTTTAGCGGGTGTGCAGGGGCTTGGTGGTACGCTTGCGAAGCTCAAAGACGCGCCGCGGCTCGTAATCACCGACAGCCAGGTTTTCGGGCAGGTTGCGGAGCTTGTACCCTGTGAAATCCCGCTGACTTCGTTTTCAATTTTGATGGCAAGATACAAGGGCGTTTTAGATGAGGCGGTTCGGGGTGTGAGATTCATTGATACATTAATTGACGGCGATAAGATTTTGATTGCAGAAGGCTGCACTCACCACCGTCAGTGCGAGGATATCGGCACTGTGAAAATTCCGCGCATGCTCGGAGAACATACAGGTTTTAAGTTCAACTATACTTTTTCATCAGGCGGGGGCTTCCCTGAAGAATTGAGCGGATTCAAGCTTATTATTCACTGCGGCGGCTGTATGCAAAACCCGCGCGAAATGCGCTTCCGCCACCAGGCAGCAAAGGACGCCGGAGTGCCCGTTACCAATTACGGAATCATTATCAGCCATATGCAGGGGATTTTAGAGCGTTGCATAAGACCGTTTAAAGGAAACAATATTTTTAATTCCTCTCCAGTAAAGAAAGGACATAGTGAAAAGTGATTAAGACGAACGTTAAAAAGTACAGCAAAGGTGAGGTTTTAGAGAGTGCAAGCCTTTTTAATCTTATTGATTTGCCCGGCGAAAGCCGCACGCAGGTAATGAAAGTTGTAAATCCCGTTTACTGGTCGGTAATTGATTTCACTTTAAATGAATATGAAGGTAAAACTGTTACAATAAAATTTTCCGCAGATGTTAAACGTGTTGATGTTGCGGGAACTTTACGGTGGCAGATTAACAATAAAAATTATCCGACTGTCGGGAATACCGTTTCCGGCGCCAGGGCAAATGTCTGGCATAAATTCAAGGGAGAATGGGCAGGTGTGCTCACCGGTACTCCGCCGGTGATATACCTCAGCACATGGCGCAACGACAGCGAGAGAACGACTTTTTATATTGACAACGTTTCAATCGAGGTAATTTCTGACTGATGAATAATACAAACATAAACGATAGGCATACTGTACAGATTTTTGATTACTGCGCTGATGGGGCAGGCGTTGCGAGGCTCGGTAACGGCTGTGTTGTTTTCGTGGAAAAGGCAGTCAGGGGCGATATTTGTGAGATTATAATTACGAAAATTTTAAAGAATGTTTGTCATGCCGTAATCGGTAAAATTATTAAACCGTCGGAGCATAGAATCGCAGTAGATTGTCCGTATTATGACTCCGGAGAAGCCGGAGCATCGGACTCGGCGACCCGCCTGTGCGGGGGCTGCGACTTCCGCCATGTTTCGTACGGGGAAGAACTCTTTGCCAAGCGCAAGCGGGTAAACGATGCGCTGAGGCGAATCGGCGGGACAGATATTGAAGCCGGGGATATACTGACCACGGGTAAAATTATCGGCTACAGAAACAACATACAGCTTAAAACCGACGGTAAGAATATCGGCTTTTACAGCGGGAAGAGCCATGATATTATAAATATTGATTATTGCTTTCTCGCCGGTGAAGAAATGAACAAAGAAATTAAACAAGGCGTGTCAAGAATCAGAACAAGTGTTGAAAAAATCGGTGACTTAACGTTTAAAATATCGCCCGAATCTTTCTTTCAGGTAAACAGCGAAGCGGCATTGTTGTTATACGAAAAAGCGCGGGAGTACGCGGATTTAAAACCTCACGAGTTTCTTCTCGACCTCTACTGCGGCACGGGCAGCACCACCTTGTTTTTAGCGCGTAACGCGGGCAGGGCGCTGGGCGTGGAGTTAAGCGCCGCAGCCGTCGCCGACGCGAAAGAGAACGCGGCTTTGAATAATATCGGAAACGTTGATTTCCTATGCGCGGATGTGTCGTTGCTTGAAACGGGCGGGCTTGCACCCGACTGCATTGTAATTGACCCGCCGAGAAAAGGATTGGCGCCCGGAGCTCTGAAGAAGACCGAGGAGCTTGCCCCTGCGAGAATCATTTATATTTCCTGTAACCCCGCGACTTTGGCGCGGGACATAAAGCTGCTCCATAACTATGAAGTGAAGCAAATCTCAGCGGTCGATATGTTTCCGAGGACAAAGCATATAGAGTGTGTGGCAAAATTAGAGAGAAAAAAGGGAGCATTATAATAAATGAAATTATATCTGAAGCGGCTCTGTTACGGGAAATATAACAGCGCCCTGCGCATTAAGAAAATCGGTATGCAGGACATAACGGAGCTCGACCAATTCGCGTTCAGGCGAGCATTTCACCTTAACAGTTTTATTTTTAAGAAGTAAAAAATAAAGCTTTAAGGAGAAATAAAAAATGTATTCATTATTACTTGCAATTATATACTTGGCGTTTATCAGCCTCGGTCTGCCCGACGCGCTTCTCGGCTCCGCATGGCCGGTTATACGGGAGGAAATGAACGCGCCTTTATGGTTTGCGGGAATTATTTCCGCGATTATATCAGTCGGAACAATTATTTCAAGCCTTATGTCCGACAGAGTTACAAAAAAACTCGGGGCAGGGCTTGTTGCCGCTGTCAGCATTTTATCGACAGTTATCGCGTTGTTTGGGTTTTCCCTATCCGGTTCGTTTATTATGCTATGCGTTTTTGCGATTCCTTACGGGCTCGGCGCGGGAGCGGTTGACGCCGCGCTCAATAATCACGTTGCTTTACATTATAAATCCAAGCATATGAACTGGCTTCACTGCTGCTGGGGCATAGGCGCGTCAATCAGCCCGTTAATTATGAGCTTCAGCCTGACAAGCGGTTCGGGCTGGGCGAGCGGTTACAAAACGGTAGCAATTTTGCAGGCTGTTTTGATGTTGGTTATGTTTGCTGCGCTGCCGTTATGGAAAAATCAACAAGCGGTGAAAAACCATGAACAATCACAAAGCTGCAGCGAAGTATTGAAACTATCGCAAATCATTCGCATAAAAGGCGTAAAGTATGTGCTTCCCGCGTTTTTTGCGTACTGCGCGCTGGAGCAGACAGCGGGGCTTTGGGCGAGCAGCTATCTCACTCTGCAAAGAAACATCGCCCCCGAAACAGCGGCGAGATATGCGTCGTTTTTCTTTTTCGGGATTACGGCAGGGCGGTTTCTGTGCGGGTTTATTTCTGATAAAATCGGCGGCAGAAACATGATTAGAATCGGTACAGGTGTGATTATCACGGGGATTATTGCCGTGTGGCTTCCCGTATCGCCGGACTGGCTGTGCCTGAACGGATTAATCGCAGTCGGGTTTGGATGTGCGCCCATATTCCCATCGGTGATTCACGAAACTCCCGCGAATTTCGGCAAGGAAAACGCGCAGGCAATCATCGGCGTTCAGATGGCGAGCGCATACACAGGCATTACGCTTATGCCGCCGCTGTTCGGGCTCATCGCGGAGAACATCAGCATCAACCTGTATCCGGTTTACCTTTTTATATTTGCGGCGCTCATGCTGCTTATGACCGAAAAACTTAATAAAACGGTGTCTAAAAACAATAAAAATAAACGCAGTTGAGGTATGTGCTATATGAAAAAGAATGAAAAGTTCGACGGAATCTTATTGAGTCTGCCTGAGGAATTACGGAATGAAATAATCGAAACAGACGGATTCCTGAAATCCCTTCGGCCGTTGAAATTCAAACGGACGATTGATAAATTTGGTAATAAAATCACTTATGTTGCGTCTGATTTTGGAGTTTCATATGCATTCAGGGTAGTTCCCGGCGAATATTCGCACGAGCTTAACTGGTATATAGTTTACAACGGCAAGCCGGAAACATGGCATCGGAAAGCTGACTATATGGAAGAAACGCTTGATGAAATATCAAAAAGTAATCCGCAGCTCGCACAACGCGTCTTTAACTCGCTGATAGAATGTAATAACTGCCATGGCGAGAGATGCCTTGCTAAGACACTTTATACTTTTAAGGGGCGGAAAAAACTGACATGCCACGGACGCGTTGTTCTTCGTATATGCCGTGATGATTTTAACGATGCGCGGGACTTCTTCCTGTATCTGAACGAATACGCTGAACGCAAAGCAGAGAGAGGGGACCCGCCGCCGGATAAAATAATACTGGTAAATACAAAGAGGTCTTTGTGAATGGAAATTAGAATTATAAATGAGAATAAAAAGCAGTTCATTGATTTGCTTTTACTTGCTGATGAGTCGGAATCTATGGTCGACAAGTATCTTGAGCGCGGAGAGATGTTTGCCTTGTATGACAACGGGCTTAAAAGCATATGCGTCGTTACAATGGAAAGTTGCGATACCTGCGAGATTAAAAACATAGCTACATACGAAAAGTATCACGGCATGGGATACGGCAGCAAACTCATTAAATACATTTCAGCATTTTATAAAGATAAATATAAAACCATGATTGTCGGAACGGGTGATGTTCCTAAAAGTATAAGGTTTTATGAGAAAAACGGATTTTGCCTTCATCACAGGATTCATAACTTTTTTACAGACAACTACGACCACCCTATGTTTGAAGACGGGGTACAGCTTGTTGACATGGTTTATCTAAAAAAAGAGTTAAAAGGAGGTTTATAATGCCGCACTGTAAATTACTGTGAAGATTTAACAAACCGTCATAATTCTCCTTACCCCCTCATACTCATAAATAAGACAAACATTGACAAGCACGGGGGTATCTTATTTATGAGAAAATTTATAAGCACAAAAAGTTTAAAAGTACCGCTTACGTTAGCGTTTTTAATCTGTTTTGTGATTGTAGCGATGACAGCGAACAATCGTGCGGTTTCGATTCCGACCGGAGCAGAGGCGGGCGGCAGACCGGTTATAGTTATTGATGCGGGGCATGGGGCGTATGTGTTAACATAGTTATGAATGAACAGCAATAAACCGCTCTGCGAGCGGTTTTTGTGTTATATCGACAAATTTT
>WRCY01000032.1 GCA_009783695.1 Oscillospiraceae bacterium | reverse complement strand
TGGAATTTTCAGGTTTAAACAGATTCTTTCGGGTCGTACTACCAACCCTGTTCAATCTGTTTCGCAGATTTGGTTAAAATCTGCTTAGTTCGTTATTGTTCAATTTTCAAGGTGCTGGGGCAGGACGGAGCGTCCTGCTGTCTTCCGCTTACGCTTCAGACGAGTTGCTGCTCATTTTTTGGGGCAGCTTCATTATCATAACACACATCATTCGCCATGTCAAGCGGTTTTTTTAAAAAGTTCGGAAAATAATATTTTTATTCTTCTAAAAATCATAAAAAGCCCGATATAATCAGGCTTTTTTTATTTTAATTAGAACACACGGGGTGGTGTTTAAACTTCCTCGTCCGACAGCTCCGCAATAAAATTAATAAAACTGTCCACATCACCGAAGTCACGGTATACCGAAGCAAATCTGATGTATGCAACGTGGTCGGCGTCCTTGAGCTTACGAAGCACGAGCTCGCCGATTTTCTCGCTTGTCACCTCGCGCTGGAATTTGTTTTTCAACTCCGTCACAATGTCCTCAACCATATTTTCAAGCGCCTCGACTTTAACCGGACGTTTAATCGTAGCGCGGAGCAGACGGTCGATTAATTTTTGCCGGTCGAACGGCTGAATTGTCCCGTCATTTTTTATAACCATGAGCGGAATATTTTCCACTATTTCGTATGTAGTAAACCTGCCCTTGCATGATAAGCACTCGCGCCGCCTGCGTATTTTGTTGTCTGTGGGGCGGGAATCTATAACTCTGCTGTCGTCAAATCCGCAATCAGGACATCTCATTTTAGTTTTTCCTTTCATAGCAGGTTCCGAGTTTAACGAGGAAACTGCAAATAATACTATATATAGTAATAATATCACATATTTTTGTAAATGTCAACTAATTTTTCAACACTTTCTTTTAATTCTGCATCATCTTTAAAGTTTTCGCGGTACAGCTCGAGTATGATTCCTTTGTTATAGTTCAACTCTTTCAACTTCGCAAGAAAACCCGCAAAATCAAAGCTTCCGCGCCCGACAGGCAGGCAGTCGCTGTTATCGCCGAAGCTCTCGCTTCCCAATACTCCGCAATTGTCACTTGCATGAATGTGCACTATGTTTTCCCCGAGCTTTTCTAAAAATTCAAACGGCGAATAGCCCGAGCGCAGCGCCTGCTTCATGTCAAGCGTGAACTTGGCGCCCAGTTCGCGCTTCATTTTCAAAAGAAAATCAAGGCAGCCGCTTTTACAATAAGCCACATTCTCCTGCGCAACGGTGATTTTATACTTTTCGGCAAGCGCGCAAAGCTCTGCGAACCTTTCCAAATATAGCTCGTCGGAGCGGCGGGAAGTGTTATTCGAGCCGTGAAATACCATGATTTGGGCTCCAAGCTCATTCATGAACCCGAAATAACGTTCGTATATGTTCATGAACTGCTGCTTTCTGCGCTCATAATCGGAGAATAAATAAAAATTCTCCCATCCGGGTACGGGATGCACGGAAAGAATATTCAGCCCGTATTCGCGGACAATCCGCAGCAGCTCCGCACGCACAGGTTCGTCAAGCTCCATATCGCAGTTAATAAAAATCTCGATATTCTGAAAGCCCTGCTGAGCTGAACGCAGCAGGGCTTCTTCGGTATTCATGGGATAAAAACAAGCTGTGGATATGCCAATGTCCATATGCGCTGCATACCTTTCATTGTTTCGCTATTTTCTGCCTGCGGGGGCTCCCCGCCGCTCCTGCCACATCACCCAGAATGTACCGGAGAGGCACAGCGTCGTATAAACGCCGGAAATAAGCCCTATGAGCATGGGGAACGCGAAGTTCAGGATTGTGTTCACGTCGTAAATCATCGCTACTATACTTAGCACAAGCAGCGCCGCTGCAGTCGTGACCGTAGTGTTAATGGTACGCGTGAGCGACTGCCTTACGCTGAGGTTTACGAGCTCGCGGGCTGATTTTTTACCGGCGAACAGCGTTTTATTCTCGCGGACGCGGTCATACAGGATAATTGTATTATTAATCGAGTAGCCCATGATTGCGAGCACTACCGCCATGAATATAGCGTCAATCGGCAGCCGGAAGAAGATAAACACCGACACGACCACCATTACGTCCACCAAAAGCGCAATCAGCGCGAATACGCCCGTTGACCAGCCGCCGAGCTTCTTGAAGCGGAGCGCTATATAAATTATAAATAGTATAAACGCGAACACGAACGCCACAAGGCATTTGAGGAAGAAGCGGACGCCCGTGCTCGGGCTGACGTTCTGGCTGTTTTCAATGGCGATGTTGTTTTCGGGGAAAGCTGCAATCAACCGCCCTGTGACCTCGCTGAGCTGCCCTGCGGAGAGCCCCTCGTTTGAGGAGAACGCGACGTTCACAAGCTCGATGTCTGCGCCGAACGCCGAACCGCCCGTAACGTTTACATTGCCGAAGCCGAGCGTTTCTATTTCAGACTTTACTGCGCTAAAGTCAAGCTCGCCTGCATACGAGTAGGTCATGATTGTGCCGCCGGTGAATTCAATTGAAATCACTGCGCCGAAGATAAGCGTGAACGCGATTACTACCGCCAAAATCACAAGAGGAATTGTTATGAACAGCTTTTTCTTTGATACGATGTCAAAATTTTTCATAATACATAGCCCCCTTTCTTATCTTTGTTCCGGGTTTCATTTGTATAGAGCGAGAGCTTTCTCATAGGCTTAAACTTCGAGATTGAATAAGTCATCAGCCTTGAAGCGGTTACGCCGAAGATGAAGTTCAAAATCGCGCCTACTGTCAGCGTAAAGCCGAACGAATAGATTGCGCCCGCCGCACCCGGCCCGAACATGAAGAACAGCGGCGACAGTATAATCGCGGCAAGGCTGTCGGGAGTGCCGAATGCGCCCATCAGTATAAACGAGATAATAAGCAGGGTGATGTTACAGTCAAAAATGACCGAGAACGCCCGCTTGTAGCCCGCCTGCAGCGCGCCGTCGAGGGTTTTGCCCGCGCGAAGTTCTTCTTTTATGCGCTCAGATGTGATTACATTCGCATCAACGCCCATGGCGATTGATAAGATGATACCTGCTATACCCGGAATAGTCAGCGTGAAACTCTGGTTGCCGGGGAAGAAGCCGCTGATGACCGCAATTGCGCCAACCGCCTGCCCGAGCAGCGCGAACACAGCGACCACGCCGAGCAGCCTGTAAAGAAAAATCATGATGACTGCAATGATTATAAAAGCGATAATACCTGCAATTGCCATTGCGTCGCGCGCGCCCATGCCGAGCGTGGGTGAAATCGTGCTGAAGCTGTCGATTTCAAGCGAGAACGGCAGCGCGCCGCCGTTTATGCGGGTTGCAAGCGACTGCACTTCGTCAAGCGTGAAGTTGCCGCTGATTTGCGCGCGGCCGTCCGTTATATGCGCGCTGACCATCGGTGCGGAAAAGCAAAAATCGTCAAGCCATATTGAAATCGGTATATCTGTATGCATGAGCCTGCCTGTTGCATCACCAAAAGCCTGGCGTCCGCTGGTTTCAAGCTCGAGGCTGACCAAGTATTCGCCGTCAATATACTGCGCAACCGCACGGTTTACATCTGCGCCGGTGATTACTACGGGCAAGTCCTCATAGGTTTCCCATGCCTCGGGAAGCCCCTCGCGGAAAGAAAGCATAGCGGTTTCGCCGAGCTCTCTGACCGCCTTCTCGGGGTCGAACGAAACGTCCTCCGCCTGCCACGGGAATCGGACGATAATGCGCTCCGTGGCGTAGTCGACGTATATTTCATAGTCTGTGATATTTCTTGTAACCATGCGTGTTTCAATAATCGAGCGCGCCGCGTCCATGTCGTTGCGGGTGGCGGTGTATTCCTCGGGCGAGGTGAATATTACGTCCACGCCGCCGCGGATGTCAATCCCCCACCGAATGTCCTGCACGCCGCGGATTCTGACAGTTTCAGTGTCGCCGTAATATGTGTAGACACCGAATATCGTCAGATATGACAGCGCGAGAATAAACGCCGTAACTATAAAAAACACGGGTTTTTTTACATTTTTCAAATTTTTACCATGTCCTTCCTGCACTATGCAAAGAATTAAAAGCTTTGTTTTCCCGATTCAGTATCGACTTACAAACTTAACATTCTTTGTGCGTTAGTCAATTTCTACCATAACCTTTTTGTTATGGCGGATTGCGCCCGCGCGCATAATGGCGCGAATCGCCTTGGCTATTCTGCCCTGTTTGCCGATTACCCTGCCCATGTCGTCGGGCGCGACGGTGAGGTGATATACCGTGACGCCGTTCGTGTCGGGCTCGTCCTCCTTGATTTCAATTGCGTCTTTGTTCTCGACAAGCTCGCTAACAATCGCGTGTAATAATTCTTTCATACTTTCTGTTAAGTCCTTTCTTCACAAAAGTGGAATGAAAACAACATTCTCCCCGAATCTGTTTTATTTGTTTTCAACCTTTCTGTTAAGTCCTTTCCGCACAACAGTGCTTAGAAACAACGTTTCCCCGCTTATGAGGGTTTTGTTTCAAACTCTACTCCAATTCACAGTACTTCTTTGATTTTAAGAATTTTTCGTACCGTATCAGTGGGTTGCGCGCCGTTTTTAATCCACGTCTTCGCCTTGTCCGCATCAACGCTGATTACCGACGGGTTTTTAGTCGGGTCGTAGTATCCGATTTCCTCGATGAAGCGTCCGTCGCGGGGATTGCGCGAGTCTGCGACGACGATTCTGTAAAAGGGTGCTTTTTTTGCGCCCATGCGTTTAAGTCTGATTTTAACTGCCATTGGTTTAGACCTGCCTTTCCGGTTGTTTGTTTTTGTTTAGATTTTTATATTTAATCACGGGATTAAATTAACTTATATCATGCACAGCTTTTTTATTGCCGAAATCAAGAATCATGAATATTAAACTGATTAGGAAGACGGCGCCTCCCGCCATAACTCCCAGCGATAAAACTGCATTGTCCGTCATGTATCCTATTATTCCGATAATGCACAGCACGCCGTTGATTAAAAGCAGAACACCCGAAACCTTTTTGGAGCTTTTAATAAGCATATAACCGTAAATAACTGACGGAATCCCCAGCACGGCGTACGCCAATCCGTTAATAAAGCCAACGATTGAATCACTCTTCGCCTGTATCAGCCGGGCAGCGAGCATCACATCGCCCGATGTGCTTAAAACGTCTCGGGCTATCATGGGAACCACAGAAATCTGAATAGAATAGCACACGATATTCAAAGTTCCGTAAACAGGAATAAATGCGATTCCCGTGAGCGCGGCGGCTTTATTTTTTTGTGACAAATAGCCGCATAATAATGCAAATAATACGATTACAAAAACAGTAAGCAATGTGACGTTTATATAATTGAGGATATAAATGATATCCGGCTCCGACGCCCATTCTGCATAGTCGCTGTCCGTCCATGACGACCGGATTTGCGACATTGTTATTACCATAAAAACTATCCATGCAATCGTTAAAAATAATGATATAAATGCGGTTTGCTTTATGCTTTTTTCTGTTTTATTATCCATTTTTTACCTTAATTCTATTACATGCCCGGGAATCCGATTCCACCGGGACCTCCCGGCATATTCATGCCCGGGAACTTCGGGAATCGTTTTTTCTTCCCGCCTTTTCCCGAAAACTGCCCCATCATCTTCCTCATCATGTCATATTGACGCAGCAGCTCGTTCACGTTCTCGACGCTCGTTCCGCTGCCCGCCGCAATACGGCGTTTGCGCTTGGCATCGATTAGATTGGGGTTCGCGCGCTCCCTCTTGGTCATTGAGGAGATAACCGCTTTCATGCGCGGCATTTTCCGTTCGTCGATGTCCTCTTCCTTGACCTTGCTGCCCATACCGGGAATCATTTTTAAAACGCTGCCGATATTGCCCATCTTCTCAATTTGCTGGAACTGTGAATATAAATCGTTCATGTCGAACTTGTTTTCCTGCAGCCGGCGGGCGAGCTTTTCCTGCTCTTTCTCATCAACTGCGGTTTTAGCTTTATCAATCAGCGAAAGCATATCGCCCATGCCGAGGATTCGCGAAGCCATGCGGTCGGGGTAAAACTGCTCAAGGTCGTCGAGCTTTTCGCCGACTCCCGCGAATTTTACAGGTTTTCCCGTTACCGCAAGCACCGACAAAGCCGCACCGCCGCGCGAGTCGCCGTCGAGCTTTGTGAGAATCACGCCGGTAATGCCGAGCGTGTCATTGAAGCTTGCCGCTACATTCACCGCGTCCTGCCCCGTCATTGAGTCAATCGTCAGTAAAATTTCATTGGGGGCTGTTTTCTCTTTGATATTACGAAGCTCGTTCATCAGCTCCTCGTCTATGTGAAGCCGTCCCGCCGTATCCAAAATCACCACGTCGAAGCCGTTATCACGAGCGTGTTTAATGCCCTCTGCCGCGATTTTAACAGGGTCTGTCTGCCCCATTTCAAAAACTTTTGCGCCCGCTTTCTCGCCGACTATTTTAAGCTGCTCAATCGCTGCGGGTCTGTAGATGTCGCAGGCGACCAGCAAGGGTCTGCGGTTCATGGTTTTAAGATGCTTGGCGAGTTTCGCGGCGTGCGTGGTTTTGCCCGCACCCTGCAAGCCGCAAAGCATAATCACGCACGGCGGCTTTGAGCCGAAGTCGAGCTTTGCGCCTTTTCCTCCCATGAGGCTTATCATCTCGTCGTTAACAATATCTATGACCTGCTGCGCGGGAGTCAGGCTATTCATGACTTCGGAACCGATTGCACGTTCGGTTATTTTAACGACAAAGTCCCGCGTGACCTTGAAGTTTACATCGGCTTCAATCAGCGCAAGCTTAACCTCGCGCATGGCGTCACGCACGTCTTTTTCGCTTAGCTTGCCTTTGCCGCGAAGCCCCTTAAAAACTCTGCCGAGCTTGTCGGATAATCCCTCAAAAGCCATTTTTTCAGTATAGTCCTCCGTTCACTTTGAATACCTAAACTGTTTTATTTTCCCGATTCAATAGTTATAATTTATAAGTTTTATACAAGTATACGGTGTTTTGCTGCATAATTCAATTGACGTTATAGCTTTTTCTTAATCGCAACCAGCAAATCGTCAATATCCGCCATAACCTTTTCGTTGGTCATTTCAGAGGACATGAGAAGCTTTTCAAGCTCGGCGATGTCCTCCTCGAACTCGCGCAGCTTCCGCACCAGGCCGAGCTTTGTTTCCAGCGATTTCAAATGCGCTTCGCTTTTTTTAAGGCAGTTCATGACGCCCTGCCGCGTTATACTTGTAATCTCGGCTATTTCGCCGAGCGAAAGGTCTTCTTCATAATAAAGCTCCATCGTCTCGCGCTGACGGTCGGTCAGCATCATACCGTAAACGTCAAGAAGCACGGTTACAGCGAAATCCTTCGGCATTAGAAACTCCTCCCGTTTACGATACTTTAGGAATCGCCAACAAATAAACTTGACGTTTGCCTTGCCTGCCGACAAAAATACGGCGGCAAATCTGTCAACTTTATTTATCGGCAATTCCTTAGGCGCGTCGGAATGGTGCGCGCCATCACGCTGTCAACCAATTTTTGTTTACACTTTAGAAGTATAGCATAAAAATAGTTGAATGTCAACTATTTTTTACAGGAAAATGAAAAAGGCGGTAAAAAACCGCCTTTCCCGCTTATTAAAGCCCCGCTATAATTCGTAGAATATTAAGTGCGTCGGCTGTGTTAATCCCGCTTGTTAAGCCGTATCTTGCGCGCTGTTCACTCGTAAGCGGCTTTATTCCGGCAATATGCCGTAAAACATTCAATGCGTCTGCTGTGGTAAATTTGATAGGCTCTTCGGGAGCTTGGGGGGCGGGGGGAGGAGTTGTCGGCGTGGGTTCGGGAACGAGTACGGACGAACCGCCGCCCGAGGGTCTTTTTATTACTTTGCCGCTGCCCGGAGGAGGGGTGGGGGTTGTGATTCTCGTCACGTCAGTCATATCGTACAAGCGATTCCGCCCGTTCACAAAACGGTCATAAGCCGCGAGCGCATATGCCGCCTGTTCGGTGGATATCCGGTTAACTTCACCGCCGAATGTGAAGCCGCCGTTCTGCTCCCGGAACGCAAGAAGCGCGGAAACGGGATTCCCATCTGCTTTCACGAAGCGGGAATCTGTAACAGGATTAATACCCAGAGCAGTCAGAGCTGTTACAACCTGCGCGGCGCTTTCCGCCGTCTGAATCCCCCAAGACTCAAACCCGCCGTTATCGAGCTGGATTGACGAAAGCGCGGCAAGCGCGCGGTCTGCGGCAGTGCTGACGTTCGACTGGCTTTTGTAAGGTGCAAGCGCTTGCAAAACCATCGAGGTTAAATCCGGGTCAACATCATCGCCGAAGCCCCAGTTGAATCCGCCGCCAGACAATTCATTCCCCAATATGTACTCAACATATTTTTGGCGTGTAGCCTGCTTTTCACCGTCCGATATAACCGGGATTACCCAATTTTTTGTATCAAGCGCAAGGAGTGCGAAGATTGCGCCGCTGATGCCTTGTGAAACTACGTCGTCAAAGCTTGCAAGGTGGGTGAGCAAATTATAACCGCCTGCATCAGTAACATTCACGCCGATTGAAGTAAGCGCGATTATTAGGCGTGAATAGTCGGTTGTGCTTTGCAGAACGCCGTTGCTGTCCTTTAATGTCTTGATAACGTCGTCGAGATAGCTTCTGAAGTAATTCCCGAGGACATTAAAATTTCCCCGTGCCAGTGCCATTATTGTCCATTCGTCATTGTCGAAGCCGGAGCCCAGTTTAGGTTCGGGAGTGTTTTCTGCAAGATATGAAAGTGCTGCGTTTAAGGCTTCCCGCGGCTCCTGCGCCGCACCCGGAATGATAAATACTCCGATAAAAAGGCTGACTGCGATTAAAATGCTTAATGCTTTCTTCATGTTTTTTTGTTTCCTTTCAAAATAAAAAATCTTACCGCTGTTCCGGTAAGATTTAAGCGCACAACCAACAAGCTCCCCTTGTTAAAACACTTTAAAACAAGAGAAAGCCAATCAGCAACCGCGCCGCTCTCACCGAAGGAGGGGTTACAGTATATGGCAAGTCTCCTGACTTAAAGCTTCTGATACTAATCCCTAACCGGCATTAGTATAACCGTTTCACTCACCTTCTCAAGGGTAAACCCTCAATGGCTGCGCTTTTTCGCATGAACGTCACGTAGCTTATTACAGTAGTCGGCGAACTGTTCCGGATTTTAACCGGATTCCTTATTAAGCCCTGGCAAGCAGTACACCATATACAAATATAACCATAGCATATGTATATATAAATGTCAAGGAAAAATGAAAAAATACCCAAAAATCCCCTTGACTGTATGTACTATTTATGTTATAATTACTTTTAACGTTTAAAAAACCGAAAGGAATAGGCTTATATGAAAACTTACAAATGCGCGGACATACGTAATATCGCCCTCGCGGGACACGGGGGCAGCGGAAAGACGACACTGGCGGAGGCGCTGCTGTTTGGGAGCAAGGGTATCGACAGAATGGGGAAAGTTGTCGACGGCAGCACGGTCTGCGACCACGACCCGGAGGAAATCAAGAGAAAAATTTCGCTCAACACCTCCCTCGCCTATACCGAGTGGAAAAACACCAAAATTAATATAATCGACACGCCCGGGCAGTTTGATTTTATCGGCGGAATGTACGAGGGTGTGCGCGCTGCTGAAACCGTTATAATCACAGTCGGCGCGAAGGACGGCGTACAGGTCGGAACAATGAAGGCTTTTAAGGAAGCGAAAAAGCAAGGCAAGGCCTGCATTTTTGCCGTTACTAAAAATGACGAGGAGAACGCGGATTTCGCGAAGGTTCTTGCGGGCATAAAATCGCAGTTCGGCGGAGCGGTCTGCGAGCTGTCTGACCGCGATACACTTTCTGAGCTGATTGCGGGAACCGACGAGGCGCTTATGGAAAAGTTCCTCGAGACGATGGAGCTCTCGGACGATGAAATCAACAAGGGGCTTACGGCGGCGCTGGCGGGCGGCGACGTTGTGCCTGTGGTAAAGGTTACGTCGATGACTGCAGAGGGCGTTGAGGAGTTGCTTAACCTCATCGTGAGCTCATTCCCTGCGCCCTGCGACTCGGACGGCGAGCCGCTTGCAGACGGCAAGAAAGCCAAATACGACGAGTCGGCGCCGCTCTCGGCGTTCGTGTTCAAGACAATCGCCGACCCGTTTGTCGGGAAAATGAGCTTCATAAAAATCATCAGCGGCTCGCTCAACCCGAAGACAGAGCCGATTAATTCAAGAACAGGCGAGCCCGAAAGATTCGGCAAGCTGCTCGCGCTCAAAGGCAAGAAGCAGGAAGACATGCCCGAGGCTTTTGCGGGGGATATCGTGGCGATTACAAGGCTGAACGCAGTCACCGGCGACGCGCTCTGCGCCCCGGGCAAGACCGCGGAGTACACGATGATTGAATTCCCTGTGGCTGTTTTCTTCCAGGCGGTTTCCGCCAAGGGCAAGGGTGACGAGGCAAAAATTAGCGACGCGATTACCAGAATCCTTGAGGAAGACCGCGTCCTGAGCTATGTGAACAACTCCGAAACCCGCCAGCGCGTAATCGGCGGGCTCGGCGACCAGCATCTTAACTATACAGTCAGCAAGATGAAATCCAAGTTCGGCGTTGATGTTGAGCTTTCAGAGCCGATTATCGCTTACCGCGAAACTGTACGCAAAAAGGTCACGGGAATCGAGGGCAAGCACAAGAAGCAATCCGGCGGCGCGGGGCAGTTCGGCGTTGTTATCATGGACTTTGAGCCGCACGGCGAGGACGAGCTTATTTTTGAAGAAAAAGTTTTCGGCGGCAGCGTACCGAAGCAGTTCTTCCCCGCCGTTGAAAAAGGGCTTCGTGAAAGCGTGGAGCACGGCGTGCTCGCGGGTTATCCCGTTGTACGTCTCAAGGCGACGCTCACCGACGGCAAGTATCACCCTGTCGACAGTAAGGAAATCGCGTTTGTGCAGGCGGCGCGCCTCGCGTTCAAGGACGGCATGAAAGCCGCGTCCCCCTGTCTGCTCGAGCCGATTCTCTCTCTTAAAATCCTTGTCGGCGACGACAACACGGGCGACGTCATGGGCATTGTCAATAAGCGGCGCGGCTCGGTGCTCGGCACGAATCCTGCGGGCGAGGGCATGACCGAGGTGGTTGCGGAAATGCCGCAGGCGGAAACCTCGGACTTCGCGCTGGTGATTCTGCAGATGACCAAGGGGCTCGGAAGCTTCACGCAGGAGTTCGCGCGGTATCAGGAGCTGCCGCAGACGCTTGAGGCGGAGGTAATCGCAAACGCGCCGAAAGTGAAGCATGAGGTGTAAATAAAATTAACCGCCCTCCCAGGCGGTTAATTCTTGGTTGACAAACACTAAGAAAAGTAGTATAATAATCGCAGGCGGTGAAACAATGAATATATTACCTAATGTTGAAAAAGTTGTGATACCTGTTAAAAAATTTACCGATTACGCTCTTCACCCTGTTAAAGGAAAAGGAAAGGCTTATGCGTTTGAACGGGCGTTAGGATATAATTCATTTAATTGCAATAAGCTCATAAAAAATATCAGAACCAATCTTAAAAATTTTGAAGCGATTTTTAAAGGCGACAACGGTTTTGGATTAAAATATGAGGTTATATTAAATTTAAAGGGCGAAAACGGGAAAACCGCAAACGTGCTCACAAGCTGGATAATTGAACATGGTACTGCTGAAACAAGGCTGACAAGTGCGTACATTACAAATCGTGAGGTGTAATTATGATTAAACAATATGACCACATTAAGCTTAAATCGGGAAAACGCGCTGTTATAGTTGAAATTTGGGAGCAGGGCGCTGCTTATGAAGCGGACATTGAAATTATGCCGGACGAATACGAAACGCAGACAATAAGGCATACGGATATTGAAAGCGTTTTTGTCGAGGTCGAAACGCCTTTATCAAAAGTTGTGTAATATGTATAGTATAAAGAAGCGGGCTTACCCCCGCTTCTTTCTTTCGTATGGCTCGGAATTGTCAGTTAAATCTAAAATATAATCCGTGCTGGTATTGTAAAAAGATGATAATTTCACAAGCACGGTTACCGGCACATTTAACTCTCCGGTTTCATAATCGGAATAAGTAGATTGGTCTACGTTCAAATACTCTGCCAATTGCCATTGCTTTAAGCCTTTGTCTTCACGAAGTTCACGAATTTTTTCGTTCATATATACGCCTCTTTTTTGCAACTTTACGAAAATTTAATTAATCGGCAACAGCAGATTAATTTATTTCCTGTTCTAAATCTTGAAATAAATCACAATCAAAAAACTCAACAATACCCATCTCTAATCCATCGCATATTTTTTTAATTGATGATAAAGAGGGTTCCTCTATTCCCCTGCTTATCCAATTACCTATAACCGAACGGTTTACTCCCGAAAGCGTAGCTAATTTGTTTATAGTTATATTTCTTTCTGCACATAACTGTTGGACACGCAAAAGTGTAGCTTCCCCAATTTTCATAAAAACACCCTTTTATTTTTTTGCGAAACACCTGCAAAATTTGCAGGTGTTTTAATTATTTTTCAATTTCATAAACCATAATGTCATTTAAATCACATTCGAGAAAATTACACATTCTTGCTAATACATCTAAATCCACTCTTGAAACTTGATTTCTGCAATATTTTAAAAGCTGTGTCATTTGTATTGCCGCTCCTTGAGTTAGTTTCGTTTTGCTAATGTTTTGCTTTTTCAAATATTCATCCAGTTTTATTATGATTTTTCCTTTCATAAAAACATCACCCTGTTATAGTATACAATATTATAGGGTACATTAAAACATATATTCTACTACATGTATATATTGACATGTAGTAGAATATATGATATTATGATTAAGACACTTTATATTATAGAAGGGAAAACTTTCATGAAAAACAAGAAAATCAACGAGAGAATAGTCATAAACAGAGAGGAACTGCATGAGATAATACGAAAAAGACTGACGGAGGATATGCTGGATGCGAACGAAAAGCTGTTTGCTGCATTGTGCGGCAAAGAGTATACGGAAATAAACTACATTGAAAAACTGCTGCCGAAAGAAGATATATTCGCCGTGATGTCGGGCTATCTGTACATGTCGCTCGTAGAAACAGGATATCACAAAAAAGAGATATTGAATATCATGAAGCGTCTTGAAGGCAATTATTATGATTTTACAATAGCTCTGCAGGCATATGCATATTCAAACGCTGCGTTTTTAAAGGCGGATTTTTAAGCAGCAAAAAGAAACGGCCGCCTAAGACAGCTGCTTCCTTTTTATGCCGTGGATTTATACTTTCATATCCATTTTATCGCCGCTCTCTCCTGAAAGCACCGGTGCAGACGCCGCGGGCGTGCCTCTGAACTCATTGCGGGCGGCGTTGTAAAAATCGGTGATTTCTTTTCTCAGCTTCTTCTCCTCGTCGGTGGAATTATGGCTGACGGAGCCGTCTCTTTTTATGTTTAAAACTTTCTCCTTGCCGTGAAAGATTTCAAAATTTACGCCGCGCTGCGCGTTGGAGGACGCTCTGACCGAGCCGTCGCCGCCCAAGTCAAAACGTTCGTCGAACACCATGCCTTTTGCGCGGACTGCGGGAATACCGCTCTCTTCGCTCGGCGCGAATCCGGCTTTCCTCATATCGCGCTCTTTTATAAAATCAAAGACGTCCATGCGCTCGGGTGGGTTTCCGCCTTTTTGCATTAAACTTTTTGCGTTCTTTTTAATAATATCGAGCGCGTCATCGAACAGCGTCTTCCTGTCGGGCGAGCCGAAAGACTCATACGCGGTGAAGAGCCCCTGCCGCTTCTTCGCGAGCTCGTCCTTTTCCTTGTCGTCGGCGGCCTTAGCCTCCTGCTTCGCGATTTCGCGCAGCTGCGTGCGGATTTCGTCCTTGCTCATGGCGGTCATGTTTTTGGTTGGGATGCCGCTCCAGTCGGGCGACAGGCTGCCGGTATTCCTCGCCATCGGCATGCGTTCGGCTTTTAAAAACCTTTCAAGTGATACGTTCATGTTTTCATTAAGTCCTTTCTTCACCAACCGGGAATGAGTAGTTTCGTTTTCCCCGGTTCAGTTATATTTATTTTCAAACTTTCTCCATGTCCTTTCGGCACAAGCGGAGAATGAAAAGTTTCGTCTTCCCAGGTTCAGTTATATTTGTTTTCAAACTTTCTCCACGTCCTTTCTTCACCAACCAGGAATCAAAAGTTTCGCTTTCCCCGGTTCAGTTATATTTATTTTCAAACTTTCTCCATGTCCTTTCGGCACAAGCGAAAAATAAAAAGTTTCGTCTTCCCCAATTCAGTGCCATTTGTTTTAAATCTTTTTTATTCCTTTATTATTAAAACTATATCTGATAGTATTATCGGCGGGAATATTAAAATCTTTAGCTTTTTTTCCAAGAAAAAACGACTGCTTTTTTAAGACAGCCGTTTTTTCCTTTTGGAGTAGTAGCAATGTATTTAAAGGTAAGTGATTATAGTCGCGGAGTTTTTCCGCCCGTAAAAGCTTTCCGGGAAGAGCGCTCCGCTTTTGTCGTGACTTTATTATATATGCCGATTATGTGGATTATATGAAAATAATCTTATACTTTAACGAAAATCTGCAAAAAAATGAAACGATGAACGCGATAACGAGCGTTAAAGAGATATTAAGAGAGATTTGCAGAGATAAGGCGGTATATTTTAATTTTTTTATAAATAACTGTTGACATGGGTCCGGACTTTGTGTATAATAGGCTTTGTCACGTTTACAATATTTGTGAAAAGAAAAAAGGAGACAAGCAACATGTCAACCACTATGCCAAAAGTCGAAACCATGGAACGCAAATGGTTTATAATCGACGCTGCGGGCGTTCCGCTCGGGCGCGTTGCGACGCAGGCGGCCACGCTGCTTCGCGGTAAGCACAAGCCGATATTCGCTCCGCACTGCGATTGCGGCGACCATGTAATTATCATCAACTGCGCCGATGCGGTTCTCACCGGCGACAAGCTCAAGAAAAAATTCCACAGATGGCACACGGGCTGGATAGGCAACTTAAAGGAAATCAGCTACGAAAAGCTTATGGCGACAAAGCCCGAGAAAGCCATGATGCTCGCCGTTAACGGTATGCTTCCGGATACTACCGTCGGCAGAAAATCGCTTACAAGGCTCCGCGTTTACCGCGGAAGCGAGCACAAGAACCAGGCTCAGAAGCCCGAAGAATTTAAAGTTGGAGGTGCTGACTAATGTACGAATCAAAACCATATTATTACGGCACAGGCAGAAGAAAGCACTCCGTAGCCAGAGTCCGCGTTTATATCGGCAGCGGCAACATCACGGTTAATGGCCGCGATATAGACGACTATTTCGGACTTGATACATTGAAGCTGATTACCCGTCAGCCGCTTGCGCTCACGGGAACGGTCGAGAAGTTCGACATCGTATGCACAGTTCGCGGCGGCGGCGTTACGGGACAGGCGGGCGCAATCCGCCACGGCTTGTCACGCGCACTGCTCCAGTACAGCGAGGAGCTCCGCCCTGTGCTTAAAAAGGCAGGCTTCCTCACCCGCGACCCGAGAATGAAGGAACGCAAAAAGTACGGACTCAAGGCAGCGAGAAGAGCTCCGCAGTTCAGCAAACGTTAATAATTGTATATGTAAGGTCGGGCTTCCATGTCCGACCTTTTCATAAATTAAGCTTATTAAGAATAGACAGGGAGATTTTAATATGGCAAATACTGTATATGCGCATTGTGTTTGTATATATCTGAGAGGCTTTGAACATGGCGAGTTTAACAGACCGGCTCTTTTAGTATATACACCTGCGGAATACACACTTTTTGATGTAATACAAATGATTAAATTACTTACTGGTTATTTTGATAAATATACTTGGCAGGTAACTTTAACGCTCGGGCGTTACGAGCCGCATAACGAAATGATACTGAATCAGAAAGGGAAAAGAATAGACGAAATAAGGCTGAATGAATTTGCGACTGTCAATAACGAGTTAATCATTAATTATGGTCCGATGAAATTTGACATAAATAATAAAGGTGGTAACGCAGGCAGAAATCAGTCAAAAAAGTATCCCGTAATGTATTTAAAAAGAGGAGTTTTTCCTACAGAAGAAGAATATGAAAGCGGCAAACCGATTGAGAATATGGATAAAAGCTACAGCAAAGACGAGTTAAAAGAAATAGATGAAAAATTAAAAGGCTTTTTCAAAGACAGAATGAAAAAACCGGAAGAATTCAAATGTTGCGATAATATTGAATGTAAAATCTCATAATAGCAAAAAAGCGGCTTTTCGCCGCTATTTTTGGTTGCAAATCCCGAAATGCAACCCCAAGTTGACAAAAAGCAATCAGAAATTGGTAGTTTTGTACTTGAAATAAAGTTAAAATTGAAATATAATTTTATTAAAGGAGAATGAATATGAAGTTTTATGAAAAATTACAAACCCTAAGAAAAGAGAAAGGGCTTTCGCAGGAAGCGCTCGCCGAGCTGCTTGACGTTTCGAGGCAGGCGATTTCAAAATGGGAGTCGGGGCAGAGCTACCCCGAAACCGAGAAAATGATTGCGCTTTCCGAGATGTTCGGCGTCACGCTCGACAGCCTGATTAAAGACGGCGTGATTGAACGTGATAATGCTAATATCGCGAGCACGCCGTTCTGGCAGCAGAAAGGCAATTATTACGAGTATAAGAGTAAACGCACATGGTGCGGGCTGCCGCTCGTGCACGTAAACATCGGCATCGGCAGAAAGGCTAAGGGCGTGGTTGCAATCGGCTTGATTTCAAAAGGCATCGTGTCAGTCGGGCTGCTTTCAATGGGGGTGCTGTCGCTCGGGCTTCTCAGTTTAGGTATAATCGCCTTAGGCGTGCTTGGAATCGGGCTTGCCGCGCTTTCGAGCATCGCTATCGGCATACTGGCGTGCGGCGCAATAGCCATCGGCGTTTTCACACTCGGCGCACTCTCAATCGGCATGTTCTCGGTTGGCGCACTGTCAATTGCGAGTCATGTGGCTATCGGCGACTACGCATACGGTCATATCGCAATAGGCAGGGTTACGAGCGGTACAGCGGTTATTGAGGTGGAGGATACTGCGCGCATTTTCTCGGAAGTCAGAAGAGATGAAGTGCGGGCGCTTATTGAGTCCGAGTTCCCGAGTTTATGGAGCTGGATTAAAAACCGGGTTGTAACTTTTTTCAGACCTTAACTGCAACTTTTTTCGTTTAATGATAGTGTTATAATCAATTAACTTCAAAAATACTTAAGCATTTTTGAAGACACGGCATTTGCCGCGTAAGCCGCGAAGCAGCTTAATTCGATTGCATAGCCGATTAGCGCGCCTGCGGCGCGTCAGCAAATGAGTTTGCTGTGAAAAATGCGGAGCATTTTTCAAGTTAATCGGCTATATTATTAAACGGAGGTAAATCATTATGACTAAGAGTATATTATCGGCTTTATTCGCCGCAATGTTTTTGATTCTCTCTGCATTTTCCGCTTCGGCTTCACGCGAGATGTTCACTACCGCAGATGCACTGACGGTACTCAAGGCTTCGGCGGGACTGATTACATTAACCGAATCGCAGGCGGCACAGTATAATCTGAACGGCGACGGAGAGGTTAACACTACTGTTGCGCTGATGATTTTACGCATGGCAGCGGGGCTTCCGGCGACCGCGCCCGGATACATAATCGCCGAGCTGGGCTATTTGCCGCCCGCGGAGCCGTTATCGCCGGAAACGGAATTAAAGCTGCTTGAAGCCTGGGCGGCTTATAAAGGCGGCTTCACCGCCGGACAGTTAGAGATTCTTCATTATTTCGGCACATTTAACGGGTATGAGGTCGTGGTGATTTACCCGAAAGGCTACGCAATGACCGCTGATATGCAGTATATACACTCCGACGGGTATGATATTGCGCTCGGCAGCGGCAGCCTGGAGCTTTTGGTTTACGCTGACGGTGCTTTAATGCATATACTTGAGGCCCGCGACAAGGGCTTATTAACAGAAAACGACATAAAGATTATTGCAGGCAGATAAATAAAAAAAGCCGGTTTTAAAACCGGCTTTTTTATTTTAATGGCTGTATTTGCTTCTGACCTGGCTGATTTGCTGCTGGTCTGCAGCCTGCATCGGATACCAGCCGTTTTGCTGCATGGCTCCGAAAATCCTGTGCGACATTGAAATCGAGTCGTTGAGATTGCACTTGAACTGGTTATGCAGCCCCTCGGTTGACGATTCCTGCGTTGCGTAATGATACATGCTTGTCAGGGTTTTCGACGTGAGCAGAACGTCCTCGATATATTCCTTGTCGGTCATGGCTTTTGGTGTTGGTGCGGGCATAAGCTCCTCCTTATTTAATTACAGATGATTAATTAAGTTGTTGAATTGCGTCTGATGCTGCTGCGCAAGCCCCGACAGCATGTTTTTGAGCTGCGGGCTCTGCACTTTGTTGGAATAATCCATGCACTTTGTTTGAAGCTGACGCTCCATTCCGAGCGAGTCTTCAAGATAAAGCAGTTCTTTTGGTGTCATTAGAACAGTCCTTTCTTTGTTATAATGGAAATATTGTTAACAAAATCTGACTTTTTATGCATTGCAATTATTTTTAAATTGTGGTATACTGCTATTATGGATGAAAAAATTAAAAGCATTAAGCAAATAGCCGATAACCGCGCCGCCCGCCACGAGTATCACATTCTCGAGCGGCATGAGGCGGGGATTGAGCTGTACGGCACGGAGGTGAAGTCCATCCGTGCCGGCAATGTAAATTTAAAAGAAGCGTGGATTGAAATAAAAGACGGCGAGGCTTTTGTCGTTTCCATGCATGTTTCCGCATACGAAAAAGGCAACATCTTCAACCGCGACCCGCTGCGCCGCCGCCGCCTGCTGCTGCATAAGCGAGAAATCCGTAAGCTCCACGCCGAGGTGAAGCAGGGCGGGCTGACGCTGATTCCGCTGTCTCTGTACCTTAAAGGCAGCCGCGTGAAAGTGCAGGTCGGGCTGTGCAAGGGGAAGAAGCTGTACGATAAGCGGGAGAGTATAGCCAAAAGGGACTCGGAGCGCAGAGCAAAACGGGAAACGGGGAAGAATTTAGGGTGATGGTTCATATGGTTGAAATGCGCTTCGCCTGTGAGAGCGTGAACGTAAACTAAGAGCGATTATATAGTGGGTGTTATAAGGACTGCATGGGATTGCAGAAATTATTAGATATGTTATAATAAAATTACACACTCAAACGTAAAACATTTGGAACCCGCTTTGCGGGTGGTTTCGGCAAAGCCGAAACGGTGATTTTATTTTTCAACAATAATTCGGCGCGTTCGCGCCGTCGCCGACTTTGCCGCCACAATCGCCTGCGGCGATTGAAATTGTGTTATAATGTAAATATGGGTATTTACTCGTTGTGGTAAAAATTGTGATAAAAATAGGTTTAAGGGTCGTAACACAAAAAAGAAAAAGTCTGTAAACACTAACGAATACAAACTTTATCTTATAAGCTGGTGAACGGACTCGAACCCCTGACCTGCTGATTACAAATCAGCTGCTCTACCAACTGAGCTACACCAGCGAAAGCGGATTGCCGTTAACAATTCCGCCGTTTTACAACCGAAAAATTGCTAATAATCGTAGGTTGGAAAAGGCGTTCCGTTAGGAACTCAATATATTATAGCAGTTCTTGACGGGTTTGTCAAGAACTTTTTATTAAATAAAATATTTTAATTATAACACTTAATATAAATGTAATGCAATGATATAACAGTGTAAAAGTGAAATATAGGCGTTGAATTAGCTTTACGTTATACTCAGCGTCCCGTCCTTTATTTCAAAAACCATTTCCGCCTGTGCCGCCAATTCTTTATTGTGCGTAACAATCACCACAGTCTTTCCGGTCTTATGAATCTTGAAAATATGCTCCAGCACTTCCTTTTCTGACTTGGAATCAAGGTTGCCTGTCGGCTCGTCCATTAGCAGAATGTCGGGGTCGTTAGCCAACGCACGGGCGATTGAAACACGTTGCTGCTGACCGCCCGACATTTCATTCGGTTTGGCATTCGCCTTATCGGAAAGCCCTACTAACTCTAATAATTCGAGTGCCCTCTGCCGTTCGTGGGCGAAGCCGGATTGCCTGCGGGGGCTTCCCCGCCCAAACATCATCGCCGTCTGAATGTTTTCAAGTGCCGTTAAATTTTGCAACAGATTGAAAAACTGGAACACAAACCCGATTTTCTTAGCCCGAAGACAGGATAACTTGTTATCGCTTAAATCCGAAATATTAACATCGTCAATGAAAACTTTTCCGGCTGTCGGCTTGTCAAGACCGCCGATTAAGTGCATGAGCGTGCTCTTGCCGTGCCCGGACGTGCCGATAATGCATGAGAACGAGCCTTGCGGGATTTCCATATTAACACCTTTGAGGGCATGGGTTTTAACTTTGCTCTTGCCGTAAATCTTCTCCAAATTCTCGGTCTTAATTATGCTTTTATTCATAGCTTATCGCCTCCACCGGTGTTAGTTTCGCCGCTTTCCATGCGGGATACAGCCCCGCGCCGATTGAAACTGTAAGCGAAAATAAAACCGCCGTAACAATCACGGAAACATCAACGCCTGCCTGCGGGGACGCGCCTTTAAGTAAGTCATTCGCTCCGATTTGTGATATAAACTCCCCTGCGAAAACAGCCGCCGAAAGCCCGATTATAACCCCGGCAATCCCGCCGAATAAACCATACAAGCCCGATTCAAGCATAAAAACTCTAAAAACATCCCTGCGTTTCCCGCCGATTGCCCGGAGGATTCCGATTTCCCGACGGCGCTCGTAAACTGCGGTCATCATTGTGTTTATAATCCCGAAAGCCGCCGCAATCAGTGCAACCGCCGCCACAAGCTGCAAGGTTATATTCACCGAGCCGAGAATAGCCAGCACTGAGCCGAGAAGCTGTTCGTCTGTTGCTACTTGAACATTCGCAACAGCTACAATTGCAGCTTCATACTGCTCCATTTTCGCCATATCGTCGACCTTTGCCGACATATATGAGATAACGCCCTCTTTCTCGAACAACCGCTGTGCTACCGATAACGGCAGGAACACAGTCATGTCGTCGTTGCTGTGATTCGGAGCGAGCATGCCTTTAACCGTGAATTGCTCGTTTCTTATTGTGACTTCATCGCCTACATTTAATCCCCGCCGCTCTGCGAAATCCGAGCCGATGACTACGGCGTTTTCGTCTTGATAAGCAAAATATTCACCCTCTTCCATTTCCCATTCACGGAAGCTGCGCGTTTCCTCCGGCAGAATCCCGACAATCACGGACGGCACATCTTTGACGGCGGCTTTCTGCGTCAAGTGCGGAATAACTGTTATTCCGTCTAACACTTCAATTCGCTCGAATATTTCATGCGGCAGCGATTCTGAAATCGTTTCGCCTGTTACGATTGCGATTAAATTAAAAACGCATATGTCCTCGGGCATAATCATGAAGTTCGCCCCCATTGCCTGTGCCTGCCGCGTGACTTCCCCACGCATACTGCCGCCGAGCGAAAGCAGCGCAACAAATGAAGCCATGCCTATACTAATGCCAAGCAGTGTAAACACAAAGCGGCCTTTACGCCGGAAAAGGTTTCTGCATACAAGTTTTATTGTGTTCATGGTATGTTGAGCCCCTCCCCTGTGATAATGCTGTTTATTATATCTATATCTAATTCGGGGTCATGAATTATCGTGACTTTGTCCTCACTTGCATCTGCAAAAACGTCTATAACGCCGTCGATTTTTAACAGCACGTTCTTAATTTTATTCTCGCATCGAACACAAGTCATGCCCCATACGGTGAGCTCGCTTGTTGCAGTTATGCTTTCGGTTTCATCTGCCGCCGCAGGCGGAATTACCTCCGGCGGTTCGCCGGTACCACAAGCGGTAAACGTGAATGTTATTGTAATTGCAAGTAATATTATTTTAATCTTTTTCATTTATTCTCTCCTAAAAATAATTTTGGACATAAGACAAAAGAAGTAAATAGTTTTTTATAATAATATAATTATATAAAAAATATTAATTTTTGTCAAGATGATATATAGTTGATTAAATTGAAAAACCGCCCTTTCACGGGCGGTTTTATTTAAGCTTTCTTGACAACCGGTATCCAGACCTCGCTCCTGTAATCCTCAGCGTTCGTATCGCACTCGCTGTACCACTCGAAGTCGGGCGTATGCGCGTGCTCGTAGCCGGAATTCGGGAACCATTCCGAGAAAATGCGCCCCCAGACGTCCTGAATGGCTTTCGGCAGAGGCCCCACCGACTCGAATACAGCCCATGTTGAGGCGGGGATTTCGCGTTCCTCCAAATCGGGCGGACAGGGCTTTGTCGTAGCGGCGGCAATCCAGTAGTGGAAGCCGTTATTCCCGTCGCTCTCGCCGCAAACCCCGAGGATGTTTGTAATGTCGGTGTCCGCGAGCGCTACAATTTGCTCAAACTTTTCCTTAGACAGATTGCACCACATTTTCGGGATGCTGACTAAGTTTTGGCTGTCCTCGGCGGAAACCCATTCCTTGACGCCTACGATTTTAAACGCTTCTTTTTCTACAATTCTGTAATCCATTGCAATTACTCCTTTTATTGATAAGGCGAAGATTATGCGCGGATAGGCTTTGAGCTTAGCGCCGCGGGTTTTAGCGTATGAGGGCGTGACGCCGTGCAGGGATTTAAACGCGCGCGCGAATGAATCCGGCGAGTTGTAACCGTAGTTTAGGGCTATGTCGATGATTTTGTCCCCGCCTCTCTGCAGGTCCATCGCCGCCATCGTAAGCTTCCGTCTGCGAATGTACTCGGAGAGCGGCACGGAGGTGATTGCGCTGAACATACGCTGGAAATGATACGGCGACGAGCATGCCGCCTGAGCGATTTTCTCGTACTCGAGTTCGCCCGCTAAATTCTCCTCGATGTAGCTGAGAGCTGCGTTGAGCTGAGTTATTATATCCATTGTTTAGCCATGCCCTTCCCGCACAAGCAAAGAGAAAAAAGCTCATTCTCCACTTTTCAATGACACTTGTTAAAACTCTGCCTTGCCTTTCAACTTCTATTATAAGCGGTCCGGGAGTTGTTTTCCCGACAATAGTTGCAATTAATTGTAGCATATTTTAAGCCGGCTGTAAAGAAAAGCCGCCGATTTCTCGGCGGCTTTCGCTATAATCTTCCTGCGCTTTCCGCGCTGTATTTCAACTTTGTCGCCATGCCTCCGCGAATGTGACGTTCCTGCTTGTTTTTCTCAAGCACCGCCGCTACGTCTTTGTGCAGAGCGGGGTTGGTTTTTTCAAGTCTTGTTGTTATATCCTGATGTATGGTTGTACGTTAATATGTAGTTGTTTTCCAAACCTATATCGGACAGCATTTTCAAGTAAACATCAACGTTTCCGTCCTTATCAACCGAGATATATTCGATAATCCGTGAGAGCATTTCATTGGTGAAGTCGTCGTTTTTCAACACCGTTTCAATGTCCTTGAACGTGTCGGTCAACGCCGTTTCCAAAACATCGCTTTTGGTGATGTTTCGTTGAACTAACAACACGTCAGCTTCTAATCGTTCAATGGTTTCGTTTAGTTCCTTGCTTTTCTCGCGAAGCTCTTTCATGTCGATTATGTCATTGTTGAACATTTCCATGTACTTTTGCTTTTCTTTTCGAGCTTTGTTGAGGCGTTTTGTAATGTCTTTCTCGGAAATTATATTTTCGCTTCGTTCTTTGTATTGTCGGTTGAACTCCGCAACCATGCTTTTTATGACGTTGGGCTTGTCCTTTAATATAAAAGTGAAATAGTCGCGGATTGCGGTCAGAAGCTCGGTTTCCTCGATTTTGGTTTTGTTCTCGCAGGTTTCCGCACCGATTATATTTCGACCGCTGCACAGCCATCGCGTGTAGGTGTTTTTGTAGGTAAAAACCACCCGCCGAAACGAATAATTGCAGTGGGCACAACGAATCAGCTTGGTGAAAACGTATTTGTCGGTTTTTCGCTCGCCTGTAATGTTAAACGACTCGGTGCGGTCAGCGAGCATTTTCTGTGCTTTTTCGTAGGTTTTGTCGTCAATTAACCGCAGTTCGGGGCGTTTGACTATTATCCAATCTTCCTCGTCCTTGATTTTCCGCTCTCCGGTGAGGAAATCTGCGACTTCCTGCTTACCGTTGACGATTTTGCCTATATAAATCTCGTTTGTGACAATTCGGGCAATTGCGTTCTGCGACCATTTGCAACCGCGTTTTGTTTGAATCCCCTCACTGTTGAGCTGCATGGCGATTTTCTTGGCACCCCAGTTTTCATCGACGTACATTTGATAAATCCGCCTGACAACAACCGCTTCAACCTCGTTTATATTGAGATTAAAAGAATCGCCGATAATTTTGTCATAGCCGTAGACAATATTCGGGACTTTGCCTTTTTCGGCGTTCTGCTTCTTCCCGAACTTCACGCGCTTGGATGTGTTGTAGCTTTCCTCCTGCGCCATTGCTGACAGCAAAGTCAGCATGAATTCCGAGCTTTCGGATGAGGTCTGGTCGTAGTTGACGAAAACGACTTTGATTCCGAGTGCTTTCAATCGCCGTATGCTCGTAAGAAAATCGACGGTATTTCGGGCAAGGCGAGAAACGTCTTTAATCAGCACCAAATCGAATTCTTTTCGCCCTGCGTCCGACAACAAGCGGAGTAATTGCGGGCGGTTCTTAGTCTTAGTCCCGCTTTTCCCCTCGTCGGCGTAGATTTTAATGAGGTCGTAGTCGTTCCGCTCGGAATACGTTCCGAAGAACTCTTTTTGTGCTTCAAGGCTGTTTAATTGGTCTTCCTTGTTGGTCGAAACCCGGCAATAAACGACAGTTTTCATAATTTTGACTTCCTTCCATGATTTTTGAACCTTTATCTGTAACATCTATATTATAATATAATAGTATTCATTTGTCAATACAAAAAACCGCAAAATTTTACTTTTGCGGTTTCGGTGTATGTACCCTCGCATTAAGTAGGTCGTTCGCTTTCTGCCCTGCGATGATTTTTACGAGGAGTTTCGCAACCTCATCGTTGGTGTTAGGGTTGTGAAAGCGGATATTCAATTTTCTTTGAGCCATGAGGTTGCCTCCTTCCTGTTCAATCTTATTCACGTTTTAGATTTTTATGCTTATCGGTTGACAAGTGAACATAAACACGATAGAATGAAACAGAACATTTGAATACACATTGTTCGTTTTTGCTTTCAGTATAGCGCAGACAGAGGGGAATATCAACAGAAAAGAACGATAAAACGATTGATGTTCGGATAATTCACAAAGGAGGATTATTGAATTATCAATGTTCGATTTACAGGCTATTGGAGCGCAGATTAAAGAATTGCGTGAAGCTAACGGTTGGACACAGGAGGACTTAGTTGAAGAACTGAAAGAGGTAGATTGGGTGGAGCGTTCAACGCTCGCAAAGTGGGAAACCGGCAGACAGGATTTCAAGACGAAACATATAATTGCACTTGCAGGGGTGTTTGGGGTTACGTCAGATTATTTGTTCGGATTGACTGATGTGCAGACTGTTGATACTGATGTAAAGGCGTTATGCGATACGTTTCTTCTTTCCGAAAGTGCCGCTACTAATCTTTTGAAAATCGCCCAAGATGAATCGGATTATATACGAGCATCGTTAGATATTATTTCCTCGCTACTTGAACGTGATGATTTCTTTGCATTTGTCGATAGGGTAAAATCATTGTGCGTG